>NZ_JBSFSO010000029.1:0-91033 GCF_053589795.1 Micromonospora sp. NPDC003241
CCCGAAGATCACCTCTTCGTGGACCTGCTCAAACACCCACCACCACCCCACCGTCAAGACCTACTGGCCAGCGGATTCAGGATGGAACTACTTCAGGGATATTGCTGCCTCGCACGTGGGCACAGCCCTCCGACGGCACCCGACTGGGACTAAACCCACTGCCCAGGACAAACGTCCGTCGAGCGCACCCCATGAAGACGACCCGCCAACGCCGTGCCCCGCACGCGCCGTGGTCTGCACGCACCGTGGTCTGCACGCACCGTGGTCTGCACGCGCCGTGGTCTGCACGCGCCGATCATGGAGTTGTGGCTGTTGCTTTGCCCACTTTCATGGCTTTCGCGGGGGCCACAACTCCATGATCGCGCGTCGATGACCGGCCGGGGTGGGCGGGCAGGGAGACCTGCTCAGCGGAAGACGCTGGAGGCTGGGTTGAGGTCGGCTACTTGGCGGGGGTGGCCTTGCGGGCCGAGGTCGCCGAGGCCGTCGTCCGCTTCGCGGTGGACTTGGCCGCCGGACCAGTGGACTTGCGGGCACGGCTCGCGGCGCTCGTCGTGGCCTTCTTCGCCGGGGCCGTGGACTTGCGGGCCGCCGCCCTGGTCGTCGCGCTCGCCGTGGACTTCCGGGCCGACGCTGTCGACTTCCGGGCCGGTGCCGTGGACTTCCGGGCTGGTGCTGTCGACTTGCGCGCCGAGGCGGTGGCCTTCTTCGCCGGGACGGACTTGCGGGCCGCCGTACCGCTGCTCGTGGCCTTCGCCGCGGACTTCTTCGCCGGTGCGGACTTGCGCGCCGCTGTGGCCCGGGTCGTCGTCTTCTTCGCTGCGGTCGCCGTCTTGCGTGTCGCGGCCGGCCGGGTAGCGGTCGCCTTCTTCGCCGGAGCGGTCTTCCGCGCAGGAGCGACGCGACCTGCCGCCGCCTTCTTCGCCGGAGCGGCTTTGCGCGCCGGAGCGACCCGACCAGTCGAGGCCTTCTTGGCGGGAGTGGTCTTACGGGCCGGAGTGGCCCGACCCGTTGCCGTCTTCTTGGCGGGAGCGGCCTTGCGGGCGGAGACGGTCCGACCGGCCGTCGTCGTCTTCGCCGGGGCGGCGCGACCCGTGGACGCCTTCTTCGCCGGGGCCTTCTTGGCGGGTGCCTTCGCCGCCGTCGTACGGGCGGGGGTCCGGGTCGACGCCGTGGTGGTCTTGCGCGCGGGGGCCTTGCCGGCCGCTGCGGTGGTCTTCGTGGCCGGGGCCTTGCGCGCGGCGGTGGCCCGCGCCGTCGTCGTCTTCCGCGCGGGCGCGGTCTTACGCGCAGCGGAAGCAGCCTTCCGCGCAGGAGCAGTCTTGGACGCGGCGGAAGCGGCCTTGCGGGCCGGAGCAGCCTTGGACGCAGCAGAAGCAGCCTTACGGGCCGGAGCAGCCTTGGACGCAGCGGAAACAGCCTTGCGCGCGGGCGCGGTCTTGCGCGTCGGGGTCGCCGCGCTCGTGGACGCCTTGGCGGCCGTGGTGCGCGCCGCCGTGCCCCGGGCCGCTGCACTGCCGGGCGCCGCGCTCCGAGTGGTCGTGCTCCGGGTACCCGTGCTGCGCGCCGCCGTGGTCCGGGCCGCTGTCGCCGTCGCTGTCGTGGCCTTGGCGGGTGCCCGCTTGGCGGCAGGCGTGGACTTCGTGCCGGCGGCAGCCGCAGCGGACCCGGGCGCGGTCTTCCGACCGGCAGCCGCAGGGGTCGCTGCGGTGATCTGGCTGGCGGGGGCCTTCACGGCGGCGCGCTTGCGCGCCGGGGCCGTCATGCCATCTGACGCGGTCGCCTGCGCGGCCGGGGTCGCCGTGGTGGTGCTCCTGGCGGCCGGGGTCGTGGCGGTGGTGCGCTTGGAGGCCGGGGCCCGGCCGGCACCACCGGACGCGGTACGGGTGGCCGGGGCGGTGCCGTTCGCGCGACGTGTGGTCGGCGTACGGGTGAGGCCGGCGGTGCGGTCCGTGGCGGCAGTCTGCCGGGCGGGTGTTCGCGTCGCGGCCGGTCGGGTGGCCTGTTGTGCTTCGGCCATCTCGGTTCCTCCTTGGGGACGTGCCACCGCCCTCGCGGCGCACGTGGTGTCGCGACGCGAGGTCGTCCCGCGTCGGCTACTTCTCCTCCCCGTCCTCCTCGGCCCTACGGGCGTCCTCGGCCTCCCACGCTTCGTTGCGCTCCCGCACCTTCTGCAGGGCGTTCTCCGCGTCGGCTGCCGAGGCGTACGGGCCGAGGACGTGCCGGGCAGGGCACACGTCGGCTTCGTGCTCGACCCGGTGGTGCCGCGTACACCAGAAGTAGCGCCCATGTCCGATGTCGTTCATGGGATCACTGTGCATCGGGATGCGACCGCCCGCCACCGGAACACTGCAAGTCACCAGGCTTTTCCACAGTAGACCTGCATGTGGCTTTACGTGCGAAAACAGCGAAAAACACAAAATGTCGCAGCAGCCCTATCACTCTCCGTACACGAATTAATGTCACTGTGACGACGGATGCGGACGCCTGCCGCGCGAATGTCGGCACCCCGCGACGGTGCGCGCACCGAGCGCGTCCGAGTAGCCGAAATCCAACTCTGCCAGGGGAATCGGGTCACTCGTCACTTCGTCCTGACCGGATGCGAGGGCCGATCGGCGCCCGGCTAAGGTCGCCGGATGGGCGTACCGGAATACATCCTGCGGATGCGTGAACACGTCGGACACGAGCTGATTTGGCTACCCAGCGTCAGCGCAGTGGTCCGAAACGACGCGGGCGAGCTGTTGCTCTCCCGACTCGCCAACGACGGGCGATGGTCGGTGGTGAGTGGCTTCGTCGAGCCGGAGGAGCAGCCGGCCAGCGCGGTGGTCCGCGCGGTGCTGGAGGAGACCGGTCTGGAGGTCGAGCCGCTGCGCCTGAGTAGCGCGGTGACGCACCCGCGCACGTACCCGAACGGGGACCGCTGCGAGTACCTCAACCTCGGCTTCCGCTGCCGTCTGCTCGGCGGCGACCTGCGGGGCGACGACGACGAGTCGTCGGACGTGCGGTGGTTCGCCCCGGGGCGACTGCCCGACCTGGACGAGCACGCCCGGATGGTGATCCGGCACGCGCTGGGCACCGAGGTGTCGGCGTTCTTCCTGCCCGCTGGGATGCCCTGGGGAGAGCCGGGCGAACTCGAACATGCCTGACGCGCCGCTGCGCTACCTGACCGACCTGGTCGCCGCCGCCCGCGAGGTGCTCGGCGACGACCTGCGCGGCGCGTACGCGGCGGGCTCGGTGGGGTTGGGCGCGTACCAGCCGGGGCGCAGCGACGTGGACGTGGCGCTGGTCTGCGCCGCGCCGCTGGACCGCGCGGTCGCCGGTGAGCTGGTGACGCGGCTGCGGCACGAGGCGTTGCCCTGCCCGGCGCGCGGGCTGGAACTGGTGGTGTACCGGTGGGAGGTGGCCCGATCGGGCACGCCCGAGCCGGGGTTCGAGGTGGAGCTGAACACCGGCGCGGGAATGGACTTCCGGGTGTCGTACGGCCCGGCGGACCGGCCGCCCGCCGACGGGCTGTTCTGGTACGGCCTGGACCGCAGCATCCTGCACCAGAGCGGGCGGGCCCTTCTCGGCCCGCCCGCCGCCGACGTCTTCGCCGACCTCGCCCCCGACGACCTGCGGCGGCTCGTGGCGCAGGCGCTGCGCTGGTGGCTGGCGCTGCCGCTGCCGGCCGGCGACGTGCCCGCACCCGGAGCGGAGGACGCCGTGCTCGGCGCGTGCCGGTCCTGGGTACGCCTGCACCACGGGGTGTGGCTGCCCAAGGTGGCCGCCGGCCGGCGGCTGCTGGACGGGGCCGGACCGCTCGTCGACGCCGCGACCACCGACCTGGTGACCCGGTCGATCGCCGCCCGCGACGGCGGCCCACCCCCGTCCGGCCCACCGGCCCGCGCCTTCCAGCGCCGGGTGTTGGCCGACCTCACCGGTACGCCGACCTGAGCGCTCAGGCCGCGACCGGCTCCACCGGGATCCACAGCTCCGCGTCGGCACGGCTGCCGTCGGCCGAGATGCGGGTACGGGAGATCTCCGGCCCGGGCCGGGACCGGTACGGGTTGGACGGGAACCACTGCGTGAACACGTCCCGCCACAGGTCCTGCACCGCCTCCGGAACGGTCCCGGAGGTCTCGAAGACCGCCCAGGTCCCCGCCGGCACCGGCATGGCGTCCAGGTCGTCGGGCACGTCGGCGCCGGTGACCACGCCGTACCAGTAGTCCAGTTCGGTGCCCTCGGCGCGGCTGTCGGCGAGGCCGTCGCCGACGTTGACCACACCCGCCGGCTCCTGGTCGGACAGCGCCTCGATCCGGTCCCGGGTCGCCGGTGCGATGCTCTTGACGAACGCCACGATGGCCGGGTTCATGCCCTCGTGCACCAGCGGCACCCGGGCCTTTAGACCGACCAGCCGGAACGACTCCTTCTGCACGATGCGGTACCGCATGCTGCTGCTCCCTTCGACGGTCAGTCGGAAGGACATCCGGGGCTGGGCCTGCAACAGCGCGCCGGTACGCCGGGCCTCGCCGGGCCCGACCCCGTGCACCGCCTTGAACGCGCGGGCGAACGCCTCGGCCGAGCCGTACCCCCAGCGGACCGCGATGTCGAGCAGCGTCCGCTCCCCCGCGACCACCTCCGCGCCCGCCACGGTGAGCCGGCGACGCCGCACGTACTCGGAGAGCGGGACACCGGCCAGCGCGGAGAACAGCCGCCGGAAGTGGTACTCCGACGTCACCGCGATCCGCGCCAGCTCACCGGCGTCCACCGGCCGGTCGAGATGCCGCTCGATGTGCTCCATGGCCTGGTTGAGTCGCTCCAGCACCCGGTGCCTCCTTCCTTGCGCCACCCAAACTATGGGCGCGACGGCACCGCGCACCCGACATGCTGTGCCCGGTGCGGTCGGGTGGTCGGCGGCGGTACTCCCATGCTCGCGCCCGGATACCCGCCATCGCCCCGGAACGAGGTCGGCCGGCCAGGGATGCCCAGGTCGCGGACTGAGTAGCAGACAACATCGGCACCGAGACATCAGCCGCAGCGACGAACTCGACCGGCCCGCCGGTCACCCACCGTGGCCCGCTCAGTCCGATCGCGCTGTCCCGGGTGCACAGCACGTGTCACGTGTGCCACCCTCGTCCGAGATTTCCTCACCCGGGGCCCGGCCCCGGTGAAGACCACGAGCTGGCGCGGACTCGGACGCCAGTCGAACCTGGAGGCACCATGGCCAACCTCGACACCGCCCTCAAGGACGCCATGACGATCGACGGCGCGATCGGCGTCGCGCTCGTCGACTACACCAGCGGGATGACACTCGGCGTCGCGGGCGGCACACCGGAGATCGACCTGACCGTCGCCGCCGCCGGCAACACCGACGTGGTACGCGCCAAGATGCGGACCATCGAGATGCTCAAGCTCAACGACGAGATCGAGGACATGCTGATCACCCTCGGCGGTCAGTACCACATCATCCGACCGTTGAACGGCTCGAACGGCAAGGGCCTGTTCCTCTATCTGATGCTGAGCAAGACCCGCTCGAACCTGGCTCTGGCCCGGCACCAGTTGCGCAGCATCGAGGAGCGCCTCGAACTGTGAGCGAGACCTTCCTGCCCCGCCGCACCGCGCAACGCCCGGCCGCCCCACCACCGCCCCGGCTCCCCCCGTCGCTGGCCGGCAACCCGAAACTGCCGTACCCGGCCATCGGCACGGAACTCGCCGAGCTGCGCCTCCAGATCCCCGGCGTGCAGGGAAGCGTTCTCGGCGGCGTGGACGGCCTGCTCATCACCCACGACGTACCACCAGGGCTGGACCCCGACGACCTGGCCGCGATGGCGGCGGCGACCTTCGGCCTCGGCCGGCAGGTCAGCCTCCGACTCGGTCAGGGCGAGTTCCAGCAGTCCACCGTCCGCAACCAGGCCGGCTACTTCTCCGTGTACGCCGTCGGCCCGCAGGCCCTGCTCTCCGTGGTCGGCGCCGACGCGATCAACGTGGCCCGCCTCCACCTGCACGCCCCACCCGTGGCGGCGCGCCTCGCCGCCCTGCTCGCGCAGGTCTGACCGCGGTTGCCCGCCCAGGTCTGACGTTCTGCCGCAAGCCGGGCTCACCGCCATCGTGTGCGCCACGCGCCGCGCGTGATTCCTCGCCACACGATGGCGGTGAGCCCACCACCCTAGTCACCCGTCGCGTTCATCGCCCGACGACCATCGGCCCGCCCGCGCGGAGTCCGCACCCACAGGGGAGCGCCGATCAGCACCCGGTCGACCGACGCCCGCTCGGTCCACCGATCCGGGACGAGCAGCACGTCGCTGTAGATCTCGGCGAACCACTCCGAGTCGGTCACCTGGTCGAAGCTGAACTCCGGCTGCTCCCGGTCACGCCGCGACGGCCTGCCGCCGCCCGCACCGTTGCCGAACGCGACGGCCACGGCTTCGCGCGAGACCGACTGCGAGTCGACCGGCCCGGACCAGTCCTTCGGGAACCCGCTCACCAGCCAACCGCTGATCGACGACTCCGACGAACTGCCCCCGCCACGGTGGCCGGCGTGCTGCTCTCCCGCGCTCACGAAGCCGGCGAGGTTGTCCGTACTGCCGAAGAGGCAGACGGCGACGCGGCTCCCGTCGGACGCCACCGACCGGACGCCGACGACGACGCGCGGCGGCATACAGCCGACCAGATGCGTGAACTCGACCTGGCCCCGCCCCTTGGCGAAGCGAACCTTGGGCGGCGTCACGAAGTCCTCCACCGCCAGGTCTCCGATCGCGCGCTCGATCCGGTCCGCGATCTCGTTCCGAAAGAGCGCACGAGGCTCCCGCTCGAACTCGGCAGTGGAGTTGAGCAGTGGCACCGAGAGGGCCAACTTCGACCGCCACCGTGGACTGAGGTCGATCCCACCGTCCTCGGCGATGGACCGCACCCGCCGCTCCGACCAGTACGCGTACCGGGTGAGGTCGCCTCTCTCGCCCATCCCGCCAACCCTCCACCAGTCCCGCACCTCGGCACGGAAAGCCCACTCACGTCCGTCGAACTGTCTACCGCACGAACGCCAGCAACCGCCGCCCTCAGCACGCGGAGCAGGCTTAGTTTCATGCGTCGGACTCGCTTCACGTCACGTCGGAGGCCGTTCTCAGACCGACGACGAGGACGAACACCGACCGCCACTCGACGGCCACGCCTCGTTTGTCGAGCTGGTAGCCCTCAAGCCAGATCCAGCCGTCGAACGTCGTCCAGTCCAGAACCCTGATCAGTCGGAAGTGGATCGGTCTGTGGAACTGCGGACTGGCCTCCCGGGTGAGGTAGAGCAGTTCTCCCGACCGAGGTACGCCAGGCGTTGACGGTCGCTGCGGCGTCTTCGAGCCTCGGGCAGGCGGTGTGCGGTTGACAGCGCGTACAGACGCCCCTGTGGTGGGCGTCGATGACCGACCACGAGAGTTCGACACGGAACGGGACCTCAGGCCGGGTCATCGGCGGAGCCGTCCGGCCTCTCGTCAGAACTCGGACGGTGGTAGGGACGCTGGTTCGTCGACCCGCTGCGCGCCAGTCCAGCTCGGACGCGCACTTGGTCGACCGAGATCACCTGCCAGACGACGTCGATGGGCTCGTCCGGCCTCTGGAACCACTTCGACCGCGTCACTGGTTGCCTCCGGAAGTCGTAGGGGCAACCGACACAGACACACCTACCCCTAGGTCACTCTCGGTGCCGGTTGCGTTGCAACCCTAAACCCGTCCAGTCAACCTGTCTAGACAGGCTCGCCGGGGGTGCGGCGCAGAAGAGACTCCGGAAGATCGGCGGTACGGTGACGGACGTGCCTACCCCGCACCCAGAGCCACCCCGGTACCGGTTGATGGCGGAAGAACTGCGTCGCCGAATCATGTCCGGCGCGATCCCGCCTGGGGCATTACTGCCCAGCGAATCGACCTTGATGACCGAGTTCTCCGTGGCGCGCGGAACGGTCCGGGAGGCGCTCGCCCTCCTGCGCGCCGAGGGCCTGGTAGTCACCGAGATGGGACGCGGCACATACGCGCGGCCCACCATGCCCGTGCGGCGTCTCGGCTCCGACCGCTACCGCAAGGAACTCGACCAGATCCGTTCGGGCGAATTGGGTACGTCGTTCACGGCGGACCAGCAGATCCCGTGGTCGGCGTACACCCTGGACAAGACCTTCCACGAGACGCCCGCGAGCGAGACGATCGCCGACCTCTTCGGCGTCGAACCGGGCACGATGCTGCTCGAACGCCGCTTCGTCTTCCGGACACACGGCACGCCGCAGCAGATGTCGACCTCATACCTGCTGCTGGAGATGGTGACCGGCACGCCTGTGGCCGACCCCGCCAACGAACCGTGGCCCGGCGGCAACACCGCGCAGCTTCACAGCCTGGGCCACACGATCACCTCGGTGCGGGAGCAGGTCCGGGCGAGGATGCCCGTACCCGACGAGGTCGACACCCTGCGGATTCCGGGCGGCGTCCCGGTGGTCGTCGTCACCCGGCAGACCTACGCCGGGGACCGCGTGCTTGAGGTCGCCGACATCACCATCCCCGCCGACAGGGTCAGCCTGGACTATCGAATCGACCTGGGTTAGGTCGCTGCTGGATGCCTGCGGAATTCTGCTCGCCGACAGCCAGCGTGAGCCGCCGTCCAAGGTTCGAGGCGATCGGGCAGGGCTTGGGCCGTTATCGGATCACCGGGGCCAGCGGTGAATGCGGTGGTGTCGGTCGCGGGCGGCTCGGTACTGTCCGGGCTCACGATCGACGGGAATAGCGGGGTCGAGTTGAGCAGTGGCGTGGGTACGACGGTGTTGTGGCGCCCGACCGGGCCACAGGAGCTGGAGCTTGTCCGCGCCTCGGGGTGGCGGCAGTGGCCGCCGCGCCTGCCCGATCAGCCGATCTTCTACCCGGTGTTGAACGAGGACTACGCGATCAAGATCGCCCGGGACTGGAACGTGCCCGCGTCTGGTTCGGGGTACGTCACCCGCTTCCAGGTCGAGACGGAGTTCCTGAGCCGCTACCCCGTCCGCCAGGTCGGTGGCGACACCATCTTGGAGTTGTGGATACCCGCCGAGGAACTGGACGAGTTCAACAAGCACATCGTCGGTGCGATCGAGGTCGTCCACGAGTTCCGGTCGCAGTGATCAGCAGGAACAGCGGTTAGCAAACGTCCCCCGTCCTGCAGCGCATCGGCTGGCCGGGCAGTGTCATCCGGACAGGCCGAAACCGGTCAAGGTGGGAGCGGTCGCAGAGGTCGCATCCAGGTGGCCTTACCAGCCGTCCGTACATGAAGAGGCGACATGATTCGCTTGTGGAATCCCGCGCCTGGCCTCACCGCTTCGATAAGGTTCCGTGGCGGTACATCGATGCCTGGTTCCGCCAGCTCGCCCAGCACTACCCCGACTTTCAGCACATGGCTGACATCACGGAAAGGACAGTCACCCGAGAAATTCACCTCGCTGCGAGCCCAATGCCGCGATTATTTGAGTAGCTTCACTATGGGCGCGAGCTCTGCAAATCCTTGGAGCCAATTCCGATTCTCGATCTGACGTGCAAAAACAAGAGCTTCATCAAGTCGGTCGGATCGTAGCAGCAGCCCAAGGAAGCGCCTCTGAGCGTAACAGTCCCCTTGAATCGCAAGCCCGCGAAACACTTCGATAGCCTCAGCCTCATGCCCCCAGATTTCAAGGAATACAGCGAGCTTTTGAAGTGAGCTTCGAGTTTGCGCTTGAGCCCGCAATCTGGCGATCGCCTCTTCCGGACGATCCAGACGGATAAGAACCTCAACAAGCGCTTGAATAGCATACCCATCACCCGCATCAGCTCGAATTCCCAGGTCCTCTATTCGGTCCTGAGAAGCGAGGATCCGCGAAAGCATCTGAGCACCCTCTCGCGAGTGCTCAACACCAGAATCTGCTAAGCGGCGATAAAGCGCTTCAGCATGACGTGAGAGACCCGCAGCTTCGGCACTGCCAGCCAAAAGCACACGTCCCCGCACCGTTTCAATACTATCTAGGCAGGCTTCCCACGCAAG
This sequence comes from Micromonospora sp. NPDC003241, assembly GCF_053589795.1. Classification (NCBI taxonomy): domain Bacteria; kingdom Bacillati; phylum Actinomycetota; class Actinomycetes; order Micromonosporales; family Micromonosporaceae; genus Micromonospora; species Micromonospora sp. NPDC003241. The sequence goes on from NZ_JBSFSO010000029.1 coordinate 9,992, forward strand.
ATCCGGAACGTCACAACCAGCGCGGATCTGCACCAGCCGTTGGAGCAAGTAGTCAGTGACTGCATAACCCACAACTTGCCGCCGGTCCGGACTTACCACAGCCAGCAGGGGCGCGGTAGCGCGATCCTGGGGCCGCCCAGAAGATGTTAATTCGCTAATGCTCTCATGAAACCACTCGTCGCCTGGATAGTGACCAGAGAGATAAGCACGTGCGGCTTTGGAAAGAACCTCCACTGTTAGCGCTCGCTGCATGCCAAGGCGTCGCGCGTCCACCGCCGCGTGCACAATCGCACGATGTTCCGTCGTTCCACGCTCATACCGTCGGACAACCTCACGCGCCCCAGCCAGAACCTCGGTCACGTTATAGTCGCCCGCAGTCAACGCAATAGCAAGCCGGGGATCTGCCGAAGCTAATGCCGACGCCTTCTCTCGCTCTCCGACTGTGAAACCTTCCAGAGAAAATTCTTCCAATCGCCGACTGTCAAGGATATCGAGAGCGGCCGGATATCGAGGACGATGCAAACCGCTAACTCTATCAAATTCGGTTGCGCGAAGTTGCCTCGCATACTCTGGCCATAAAGTGCCCACAAATATCACGGGACGCGGCGAGTCCATCAGGCTGCGAACAGCGGAAGCAGTTACAGCAACGTGTCCAGAAGTAAGATAAGGACCTTCCAGAAAACGCTGGAGTTCGTCGAGCCACACAACCAAGGGAGAAATCTTATATCCAGCTTGGGAGATGTTGTTGATTACGCCGCCATCACCTAAGCCAGGGGCCAAGATCCGGAAATCAGGCACCACAGCGCGCGTCGCTTCGTAGAGCAAACGAGTCTTACCCACACTAGAATTTCCCACAACTAGCAAGAAGCCGCCCGTTACCCTAAATTCAGCCAGCCTCCTACAGATTTGCTCATAATTCTCGCGCGGCACGAAAATCGGCAGATGCGGATCGAGAGCCTCAGGCCCGCCGAGGGTGTCGCTTTTCCAAAGCGGCTCTTGAGCCCGCCATGTTGCGACCGAACCGTCGAGGTCGATAGCGGGATGGACACGGAGGGCTAGCGCGTCCACCTCTGCCACCCGAGGGAAGCGCCGCCCCATCCTGCCTACACGAGCATTGAATGCCAGCCGCTGCGCCTGTGGTTCAGCTTCCAACGCATTGGTTGATGCCTGTGAACTCCCGCTGCGGATCTGAATCCGACCAAAGATCACGGATGCGAGAAGCGATACAACGCCGACCAACATACTTATTATGCTGCTAAAGCTATCCTTGTCGGAGAGGTCCGCCTGCCAGAACCTGGACAAGAAATTTATCACGGGAGGGACCCACCACCAGCCCGCAATGCCGATTAGGCCGATAGTCCCAAGAGCCAACCATGTGCGACGAATGCGCCAGCCGCGTCGAGCCAGTCCTACCGCTGCCGCCATCGACACAACGATAGACCCTTGCTTCCAGTCCTACTAGCCAGTCCAGCCTAAGGACTGGCTAGCCATCGTGACAAAGGGGGCACGCCAGCAGCTCCACCGCCAGGACGCGCCCCGGTATCACGACAACCAGTGGCATGGCCGCAGATGCGAGCCGAGCCGCCGGCCTGCACTCGGTCTAATCGCCAGGGTTGGCTACAACCCAGCGAAGGAGACTCGTGTATGCCGCGATCGCTGCATATAGGTCCTCGCGTAGTCCGGCCATGGTGATTAGTCGGGATTCGCGGGTCCGGCGGTCGACGAGATGCCACTCCACGCGCATGGCTCTGCCTGGTCCGTCGGGCCGCGGGTAAGGGTCGCTAGTGACCCGGGTGATGTTTCCGTGCGCTAGTTCGTTGCGGCGCCGGATCGCGGCCCATAGCTCGTCACGTGGGAAGGTGCCGTTCGCCTCGGGCGACGCGCTGCCGTCCATAAGCGACTCGACACGCTTTAGGCGTTTGCCGATCGTCCACTGGTCTAGCTCGCTCCGACGCGCCTCGGGATCATCTGGTTCCTCTAGCCGCAGGATCACGTCACCGAGGAGGTCCTCCAGGACGGTGCTTTGCGTGATGACGAGACCTCGCCGTTGGTCAAGCGCGCTGCGTTCGGCGACCTCTTCCCAGTCAAGGTCGACCTCATCGTGGAAAGCTAGGAGGAGGTCGTAGTCGGAGAAGACGTTCAAGGGTTCGTCCGAGTCGTCGTCGAACGACACCTCGACGACATCAACCGACATCTCCTCCAGCAGCCGGACATCGTTCTCGTCCAGCATCCCGGCGTAGGCCCAGTCGACCACGTATGAACAGGTCAGGTCGGGATAGTCCGGCGTTCGGAATGCACAGCGCCAACCGCTGACCTCTGGAACGAGATCCGAACTCTCGCGCCGTACGTCACCGTGGCGGGGGCACCTCATGTGTTCGGCGATGGGGGCAGCCTGCCAGCGACGAAGTACCTCGATCTGCCCGGGAGTGAACGGCGCGTGGACCTTCGGCGTGTGGGCTGGAAGTCCCAGCCCGAGTCGGAGCGCCACTCGGTTTCTCCACTACTTCGTACCGGAACGAACGCGTCGGTATAGACGTCGCGCCACGTCCCATCCTGCCGTGGCGCAACCACCATCGGCGGCCGTCACACGTCTCGCTTCCGCACCGCTAGTTTGCTGCTGAGCCCTCGCTCGGGCCGTCTCCAGGCCGTCCCAGGCCGTGGCCAGGCCGTCAAACGCCACCCAATGATGACCAAGGTCAACCAACAGCACCGGATAAACGACCAGCTCAGAGCCTTGATCAGGTCCCTGAGCTGGTGGGCGACGGACGAGTCGACCTGTACGCCGGATTCTGTGCGCGGCGCGTACCCCTTGCGGGGTTCGCACCGGCGGCGGCCATCCATCTCGGCCTGCCGTCGCCGACAGGCTCGTGCGGCCTACCCGCAGACATCGGGCGGGCCGCCCTCAAGCGTCTGCGCAGGTCGTCATCTTGCGGTGACGGCCCTACTTGGCCTTGCTCCGGGTGGGGTTTACCGAGCCACCCCGGTCACCCGGGGTGCTGGTGGGCTCTTACCCCACCGTTTCACCCTTACCGTCCCCGTTGGGGGTCGGCGGTCTGTTTTCTGTGGCACTGTCCCGCGGGTCGCCCCGGGTTGCCGTTAACAACCACCCTGCCCTGTGGAGTCCGGACGTTCCTCGGCGGCGGGCCGCAGCCCGCCGACGCGACCGCCCGGTCGACTCGTCCGTCGCACGCTCATCCTAACGACACCGGGTCGCCGCCTATTGCGCCGGCAGGACCGCAGGCCGGGTCGTCCGGGGGTACGCATAATGGGCCGATGACGACGCTGCCGCCGTTTCCCGAGCCTACGGTCCCGGCCGACGGGCGGGCCGAGGTGTTCCTGCGCTACCTCGACTATTTCCGGGAGAGCGTGCTGGCCAAGGTGTCGGCGCTGCCCGAGGCGGAGGTGCGGGCGAGCCGGTTGCCGTCGGGCTGGACTCCGCTGGAGCTGCTGCGGCACCTACGCTTCGTCGAGCTGCGCTGGATCGAGTGGGGCTTCCAGGGTCAACCGGTCTCCGAACCGTGGGGCGACTGGCGGGACGGCCGCTGGCACGTACCGCCGGAGACGAGCGTGACGGATCTGGTGGCTGAGCTACGCGCGCAGGGCACCCACACCCGCAGCGTGGTGCAGAGCGCCGACCTGACCGCCGTCGGCGCCCCCGGCCCCCGCTGGAACGGCGCGGAACCGGCATCCCTGGAACGGGTGCTGTTCCACCTAATCCAGGAGTACGCCCGCCACCTAGGCCACCTGGACATCGTCGCCGAGCTAGCCAACGGCCCCCTCGGCGAGTAACCCCACCCCCGTACCCCCTGGGGTTGATCAAGAGGTTTGGTCGTGATTCACCGACGAACGGTGACCAAAAGCTCTTGATCAACCCCGCGGGCCGACCGCGCAGGTCCGCCGCCCACCGTCATCAACCAGGGGAGGCGGGGTCAGGGCAGGTAGGGGGTTTCGTTGACGGAGCGGACGGCTATGCCGCCGTCGGGCCAGCGGTCGAGGATGGAGATGCCGGCGGCGTCGAGGAAGAGGCGGTGCAGGAAGGCGTCGGTGGCGGCGAGGGCGTCGCGCAGCATCAGCTTGATCGGCGAGACGTGCGAGACCACGACCACGGTCTGACCGGGGTACGCGGCGAGCAGTCGCTCCACCACCCGCGTGCAGCGTTGGGCGACCTCGTCGAAGGACTCGCCGTCGGGTGGGGCGATCCGGGGCGAGGAAAGCCAGGCGTCGAGTTCACCGGCCCATCCTTCGCGTACCTCGGCGAAGGTCCGGCCCTCCCAGGCACCGAAGTCGCACTCGATCAACTCGTCGTCACGGCGTACCGGGATGTCGCCGATCGCGGCGGCGATGGCCTCGGCGGTCGCCGTACACCGGGACAGCGGTGAGCTGACCACGGCGGCGGTGTCGGGGGCGAGCGCGGCGACCCGGGCGGCGGTGGCCCGCACCTGGTCCTTGCCCTTCGCGGAGAGCGGGATGTCGCCGCGTCCGGAGTAGCGGCCCTGTTCGGTGTACTCGGTCTCGCCGTGCCGGACCAGGATCAGCCGGGTGGCGGTGAAGCTGGGGCGCGGCTCCCAGGAGACCGGGGCGCTGCTCGGGTCGGTGCCGGGCGACTCGGCGCGGGCGGCGACCCGGGTCGCGCCGCCGCCGGCCGGTTCCGGGCCGCCGAGGCGGCGCGGTGACTCGACGGTACGCGGTGGCGTGACGGTCGGAGTGGCGGTGCCCGACGTGGCGGCGGCGTCCATGGCGGCGTTGGCCAGCCGGTCGGCGTGGGTGTTGCGGTCCCGGGGGATCCAGGTGAAGCGGACCGCGTCGAACCGGCTGACGATCTGGGCGGCCTGGGCGGCGAGTGGACGCAGCCCGGGATGCTTGATCTGCCAGCGGCCGGACATCTGCTCGACGACCAGCTTGGAGTCCATCCGGATCTCGACCTCGCGGGCGCCCAGTTCGGCGGCGGCGGTCAGACCGGCGATCATGCCCTGGTACTCGGCGACGTTGTTGGTGGCGGTGCCGATCGACTCGCTGCACTCGGCCAGCACCTCGCCGGTCGCCTGGTCACGGACGACCGCGCCGTAGCCGGCCGGGCCGGGGTTGCCCCGGGAGCCGCCGTCGGCCTCGACCAGCACGGTACGCGGTGCCACCGGCTACAGCCCGGACTCGTTGGTGCGGACCATGATCCGGCGGCAGTCCTCGCAGCGGACCACCTCGTCGGGGTCGGTCTTGCGGATCCGGGCCAGGTCGGCGCCGGAGAGGTCCAGCCGGCACCCGCCGCAGCGGCCGGCGGTCAGCAGCGCGGCACCCAGCCCGGTGTCGGTGCGGATCTTGTCGTAGAGCTGCACCAGGTCGGCGGGGAGGTCACCGGCGAGCGGCTGCCGGGCGGAGCGCTTGAACTCCTCCTCGCGGCCGATCTCGGCCAGAGCCTCGTCGCGGCGCTGCTCGGTGGCGGCCCGCCGCTCACGCACCTCGGCCAGCCGCTGCTCCACCCCGTCGAGCGTCGACTGGGCGGTCTCCCGCTGCTCCATCAGCTCCAGCTCGGCGTCCTCCAGGTCGCTCTGCCGGCGGTTCAACGAGACCAGCTCGTGCTGGAGCGCCTCCAGCTCGCGGGCCGGACCGCCACCGGCGGCGAGGCGGTCCTCGTCCTTCTTCTTGCGCGCGCGGACCTGGTCGACGTCCTTCTCCAGGCGGGCGATGTCCCGGTCCAGGTCGTCCACGGCCACCTGGGCGCGGACCCGCTCGTCCTCCAGCGACGACAACTCCCGGGCGAGGGCCTCCAGTTCGGCGCGCTCGGGCAGCGCCCGGCGGCGGTGGGCGAGCTGGGCGAGGGCGGTGTCGATCGCCTGGAGGTCGAGCAGGCGGCGCTGGACCTGGGGGTCAGCCTTCACGGTCGGGGCTCCTTGTCGTCCGCTGCGGATCGCTCCGGAGCGGCGGGTGAGGCGGCGTGTACGGTCCACGGGTCGGTGTCCAGGTCGGACACCAGGGTCTCGACGTCGGGCATCGTGGCGCGCAACCCGGTGGCCAGGTCGTCGAGCCAGGGCCGTTCGGTGGCCCAGTGGGTGGCGTCGAGCAGCGCCGGTCCACCGGTGGCGAGGTGTTCGCCGGTCGGGTGGTGACGCAGGTCTGCGGTGAGGTACGCGTCCACCCCGGCGGCGGTCGCGTCGGCCAGGAAACTGTCCCCCGCGCCGCCGCAGACTGCCAGCGTACGCACCGTGCGGTCCGGGTCGCCTGCGGCGCGTACGCCGATGGCGGTGGGAGGCAGCACGGCGGCGGCGTGCCGGGCCAGCTCGGCCAGGGTCAGCGGCTGCGGCAGCTCGCCGATGCGCCCGGCCCCCCGGCCCTCACCGGCGGCGGGCGTACCCGGCCGGGACGGCACCAGCGGACGCAGGTCGGTCAGGCCGAGCCGGTCGGCGAGGGCGTCGGAGACCCCGGGTACGGCGACGTCGGCGTTGGTGTGGGCGACGTAGAGCGCGACGTCAGCCTTGATCAGTTGGTGGATGATCCGGCCCTTGTACGTGGTCGGTGCCACCGACGAGACGCCGCGCAGCAGCAGCGGGTGGTGCGCGATGATCATGTCGGCGCGGGCGGCGAGCGCCTCGGCGACGGTCTCCGGGACCACGTCGACGACGCAGAGGATCCGGCGGACCGGGGCACCGGGCTCGCCGAGCACCAGCCCGACCTTGTCCCACTCCTCGGCCCAGGCGGGCGGATAGCGCCGCTCCAGCTCGGCCACGACGTCGGCGACGGTCGGCACGGCTGCGGTTGTGCTCACGGCGCGCCAGCTTACCGGCGTCGGCGGCACTCCGGGACGTCACCCGGCCGACCCCGGACATCTCACCCGCCCCACAGTCGCCACCGGCCTCGACGCTCCCGACGGGCGTGCTCTCGGCCTCGGCGCTCGCGGCGTGCAGTTCCCGGCGTGGGCGCTCCCGGCGGGCGTGCTCCCGGCGTCGGCACGTTCCCGACTGCACGCTCCCGACGGGCGGGCTTCCGGCGGGGGGTGGTGGGAGACGGGGCCCGGGCCGTGGCGGTGGCCACGGCCCGGGCTGTGGATTGCGGCATCCGGTGTGTCGGGGTGATTGCAGGGGACCCCTGTTCTACCGGAGGCGTTAATAAGGTGCCCTTCCTTTCACCAGTCCCACCCGGCGTGCCGCTCGGCGTTCATCCGGCGTGCCGCTCGGGGTTCACCCGGTCCGGCAGAGCTGGTCGCGCAGGGCGGTCAGCGGCAGCGCCCAGGGGAAGGTGTGCTGATGGCGTTCTCCGGTCCCGGGCGGGTGCAGGGGGAAGACGTCGTCGCCGAAGAGCACGGTCACCCCCCACTCCGCCAGTCGGGCGATCCCGGTGCGGAAGGCCGGGTGGGCGGCCATCGCCGCGTTGGTGTACGGCACGGCGACCAGTGGTACGCCCCGTCCCTGTGCCTCCACCAGCAACCCGAGGGCGAGGGTGTCGGCGATGCCGGCCACCCACTTGTTGACCGTGTTGACGGTGGCCGGGCAGACGATGATGGCGTCGGCCGACGGCAGTACGTCCGGGTCCCCCGGGTTCTTGTAGTGCGTACGCACCGGGTGGCCGGTCTGGCGGGCCAGCGAGGTGCGGTCGACGAACTTGGCGCCGTCCGGCGTGGTGATCACGCAGACGTCCCAGCCGTCCTGTTGGGCCAGCTCGACGAGCCGGCCCACGTCTCGGGCCAACGGCGAACCGCAGGCGATGATGTACAGCACCTCTTGGTGCCCGTCGTGGCGGTGCGAACCGGTCATGCCGGCTCCGAGTTCATACTCCTACTCCCATGTGCTCAGCCAACTCCGCGATCGGAGAAGGCGGCGCACCCCGTGTGCGACGCAGGACCTCGGACATGACCTCGTGGGCGATCGGCCGGCAGCGGATCTCCGACGCCGCCAGCCGGTCACCGCGCAGCAGCATCTCCCCGGCGTTGGCCATGTCGCCCATCTGGTTGTAGGCGCGGGCCTGGTCGAGCAGGTGATGGGCGCGGCGTTCGGGCAGCATGGCGTCGAACGGCAGGTTGACGATCCTGGTGCGGTGGATCTCGACGGCCCGCCCGCCGTCGCCCAGCTCGACGGCGGCCGCCGCCCGGTGCAGCTCGACGTTGGTCGGCCCGAACGACGTCCAGTAGTGGTTCTGGTCGCTGCCGAGTTCGAGAGCGGCGTCGCGGGCGCCGGCGAGCAGGTCCGCGCAGGTGGAGGTGTCGCCGGTACGCGCCGCGGCCATCGCGCCCTGCAACAGCAGCATCCCGTAGACCGAGACTCGCTCGGCCTTGCTGTCGTTGCCGCCGCCCGGCGCGATCCGGTCGGCGATGCGGACGTTGAGTTCCAGCGCGGAGCGGGGACGCCCCATGGCGAGCAGGGCGTTGCAGACCCGGGTGGTGGCGATCCCGGCGAGCAGTTGGTCGTCGGCGCGTTGGGCGACCGCGATGGAGCGGTCGGCGGCCAGCCAGGACAGGTCGCACTCCCCCAGCTTGCGCAGCACCGAGGAGGCGATCTGATAGACCTGCCCGAGCAGGTTCGCGGCGCGTCGGGCCTGTTCACCGCCGTACGCGGCGTCGGCCGCCTGGGCGTCGCGCAGCAGCTTCGGCAGCGCCCGGGTCAGCATGCCGTAGCGGCCGTACTGGTAGGTGAGCCAGGCGTGGGTGACGGCCTTGCCCATGTCGGCGAGCGGCGGCGGGTCCGGCTTCGCGTCGAAGTAGGCGCTGATCGAGTCGTACCGTTCCAGGGCGGCCCGGATCTCCTCGACCTCGACCTGGTCGATGCAGTTCATCGTGTCGGTACGCCGCTCCGGGTCCTTGCCGAGCAGCAGTTGCACGTCGATCTGGAGGATGTCGGCGATCTCGTAGAGCACGGAGAACTTGTCCAGCCGCCGCACTCCGCGCTCGATCTTGTCGACCCAGCTCTTGGACTTGCCCAGTCGGTCGGCGAAGACCTGTTGCGACATCTTGCGCCGCCCACGCCAGTAGGCCACCCGCCGCCCGATGGGCAGTTCGTCCATGTCGCCAGTCCTCCCCTTGCTGCTGGAGCCCTGGCCAGGAGCCGGGGGCTGATCCGCAGGTGCGGCCATCCGTCCGTACGTCAGGTTTTCGCTGGTCGCACTGCTTGTGCGTCAGCCGTACGGCCGATCCTCGTACTTTTCGTGCAAGTTGCATCGGCCACTTTGTCAAATAAACGATCGCAGACCACGGCAGTGACGCTGTTCGACGTATGTGCTGGTGCCGGTCGGCCCGGCGAGGGGAGATAGCACCAATGTGGGGGAATGTCGCACCGAGCGTGGCACGACTGTCGCCGTTGGAGCGGGTCCGGCTGCGCCGCGTCGCGGTGCGGTACGCGCTGCACGGCTGGGAGGTGACCCCCGGCGCCTGCCTGGCGCGCAGCCGCTTCGTCTGCGGCCGGGCCGGCTGCCCGACGGTCGGCTGCCACCCCGCGTTGGAGGACTGGGAGCACGCGGCCAGCGCCGACCCGGCCCGGGTGGCCACCTGGTGGCGGTCCCGCCCGCACGGCATCCTGCTGCCCACCGGCCGCGCGTTCGACGTGCTGGAGGTCGCCGCCCACCTGGGTCGACGGGTGCTCGACGCGGTCCGGTCGCACCCGGTCGGTCCCGGCGTACGCGGACCGGTGCTGGTCACCCCGATCGGACGCTGGATGTTCCTGGTCCGCCCCGGTGACCCGCTGCGTCCCGAGCTGGAGCACTGCTTCCACGTGGTGCGGCACGGGCCCGGATCGTGGGTGCCGGCACCACCCACCCGGCTGCCCGAGGGGCCGGTCCGCTGGGCGGTCGCGCCGGAGCAGGCCCGCTGGCAGCTCCCCGACTCGTACCTGGTGCAGAACACGCTCGTTGACGAGTTGCGGGCCACCGGCGTCACGCTGACCTCCGCGCTGGTCCCGGGCCACCTGCCGCTGCCCCGGCGCGGTCGCTGAGCCGCCCGGCGCTGCCTCGACGGGGTGACTCAGCCGCGCCTGGCGACTCGGTGGGGTACCCGACAGCGACGCCCGACGGGAATTGCTCGTTGAGCACCACGACGGCGCGCCCGCGCCGGGAGCGGGGATCCGATGTCCACCGACCACACGGAGCAGCACCAGGGCGGGGCCGAACCGCCTCGCCGGCACCGGCCCGGACGCCGCTGGGCGGCCACCCGACCACCGGGCTCGCGTCCCGGACGTCCCCGGCCGCTCGGCTCCCGGCCGGCGATCCTGCACCGACCGGCCCGCTGGCCCTGATCGCCCGTCCCACCGGTCAGTCGGCCAACGGCAGGTCGGTGGAGCGCAGGCAGCGGGCGTCCTCGGTGACCACCGCGTGCCGGTGCCCCGGCAACCGGTCCACCCAGCCGATGCCGGTCACCCCCATGGCCAGCGCGGCGGTCGAGTACGCGTCGGCCAGCCCCAGGTCGTGTCCGACCACGGTCACGGACCGCAGGCCCTTCGCCGGTGCGCCCCGCCGGGGGTCGCGCACGTGGTGACCGCGTTCGTAGACCCCGGAGGTGGCCACCGCCAGGTCGGTGCCGGCCAGCACCAGGCAGACCGCCGACGGGTCCCACGGGTGCCGCACCCCGATCCGCCACGGTCGCCCGGTCGACGAGCGACCGCGTACCCGCACGTCCCCACCGGCGTTCACGCAGTGGTTCACCGCACCGGCGGCGAGCAGCCGGTCCGAGGCCACCTGGGCGGCCCAGCCCTTGACGTACCCGGACGGGTCGAGCCCGCCGGTGGCGTACGCGTCGAAGAAGCCGTCGGTGTCGCCCCACAGGTCGGCGCAGCGTTCCAGCACCCGCCGCAGGTCCGCCGACGCCTCGGAGAGCAGCAGCTCACCCCGCTCGAAGCGGCACACCTCGCTGTCCGGGAGGTAGGTGCTGAACCGCGCGTCCACCTCGCGCAGCCAGCCGAACACCTCGTCGGCGAGCCGGGTCAGCTCGGCGGCGGGCAGGTCGTCGGCGATGTCCAGGCTGATCGGCGTACCCATCACGTGCTCGACCCGGCGCAGGCCGGGGCGGGTCGCGGTGCCGGCGGCCATCAGCGGGCCCGGTCGATCGCGGCCTGGAGGGACTGGCGGTAGGACTCGCTCGTCGCGGTCGCCCCGGAGACGGTGTCCAGGTCGGCGCTCTGCCGCGCGACCACCAGCCCCGCGACGCCGCTGTACCGGCTGTCGACCAGGTCGCTGCGGTGCTCGGACTGGGCGGTCCGTTCCGGCAGTTCCAGCGCCGTGGCGTCGACGATGCGGCTGCCGTCGACGGTGATGCGGACCTGCACGTTGCCGAACTCGTTGCCGACCACCGGCCCGCTGACGGTCCGGGTGGTGGGCCGTGGGGCGGCGGTGGTGGTGCGGGGGGCCGAGGGGGTCCGGGCGGCGTCGGACGGGTCGGTACGCCTCGCCGGGGCCTCGGTGCTGCGTGCGGGCTTCGGTGACCGGGAGGCGCGGGGTTCACGGCTCGGCGCCGCCGACTCGACGTCGACCTGCGGCGGGGTCCCGTCCGTGGTCGGTGCCGTGCCGGGCGGTGGCTCCAGGGCGACCTGGCCGGTGCCCGGGGCGGCCTTGAGCACCACCATCGCGGTGGTGCTGGCGGCCAGGCCGGTGATCGCGAACAGCGCGCGACGCATCGGGGCGGTACTCCTCTGCCTAGAGCTCGAAGGTGCCGACGTGGATCTGGCGGCGGGGCACGCCGACCCGGCGCAGCAGCCGTCGGCTCTGCTCGACCAGGCCGGGCGGGCCGCAGAGGTAGACGTCGCGGCGGGCCACGTCCGGCACCAGCCGGCGCAACCCGTCCGGCGACATCACCTGACGCGGGCCGGGGTCGTTCCGGGAACCGACGACGTACCAGATCCGCACGCCCCGGGCCTGGGCCAGCCAGTCCAGTTCCCGGTGCAGCAGCACGTCGGCCGGGGTGCGGGCCCGATAGATCAGCGCCGCGCCGGGCGGCAACTCCTCCAGCATCGCCCGCAGCGGGGTGATGCCGCTGCCACCGGCGATCAGCAGCGCCTGCTCGCGGACCCGGTGCGCGGCGGTGAAGGTGCCCGACGGCCCCGCCGCCCAGACCCGTACGCCGGGGTCGAGGTCACGCAGGTCCCGGGTGTACGCGCCGACCACCTTGACGGTCAGCCGCAGCCAGCGGCCGTTGGCGGCGGCGGAGACCGAGAACGGGTGCGACTGCCACCAGCAGCCCCGGGTCAGGAAACGCCAGCGGAAGAACTGTCCGCCGAGCAGGTCCAGCCGGTCCAGCCGGGCGCCGGTCAGATAGATCGAGACGGTGTCCGGGCTCTCCGCCACCACGTCGGCGACCCGCAGCCGGTGCCGCAGGTTGAACACCATCGGCCCGACCAGCCGTCCCCACACCAGGGCGGCGACCACCAGCCCGTAGCAGGCGATCCAGCCGGTGCGGACCGGGCCGGGGCGGAACAACTGGGTGCCGTTGCTGAACTGGTGCGCGAAGCCGAGCAGCAGCACCGCGTACCCGGCCAGGTGAGTGGCGTGCCACAGCTCGTAGGGCAACGCCCGGCGTACCGCCCGGACGCTGGTCAGCCCGACCAGCACCAGCAGACCGGCGGCGGCGAACGCGGAGACCATGTCCTGGTACTCGCGCAGCATGACCCCGGCCTGGTCCAGCGGCGAGCGGCCGGTCAGGCCGCCGTAGCCGACCAGGACGAAGGCGGTGTGCGCGAGCACCGCCACCAGCAGGGTGATCCCGAGGTCCCGGTGCCAGGCGGCGATCCGCTCGCCGCCGGCCACCCGTTCCAGCACCGGTAACCGGCTCATCATCAGCACCTGCACCAGCAGCAGGTAGCCGGCGAGCAGGCCGGTGATCTGACCGGCGGCGGTGGTCATCGCGGTGGCGTCGGTGAGCGAGCCGGCCGGGGTGTCGAGCCACCAGGGCAGCACGCTGGCGACCAGGCCGACCAGGAACAGGCCGGTCAGCAGCCGCCGACCGGCGGGCCCGCGTCGGGCCGCCACCGGCAGCGACGGCGCGGGCGGACGACCGTCGGCGCGGGGCGGTGGCCCGGACCGGCGGTCGGCGTACGCGTGATGGGTCACGCGTACAGCTTCATCGGGGCGTACTTCATCCGGGGGAAGATCTTGTCCACCTCCGCGTTGGTGAGCCCGAACCGGCCCTGGGCCACCGAGCCGTAGACGTTGAACATGTTGTTGTACTCGGGGACGTCTCCGGAGTCGAGTGCGTTCAATCCGTTCCAGGTGCCGAGCAGCGGACCGGCGAGTCTGCGGCCGGACAGGATGGTCACCACCCCGCCGTGCCCGTGGTCGGTGCCGCCGCTGTTGGAGGCGACCCGCCGCCCGAACTCGCTGGACACCATGACGGTCACGTCGTCGGCGGCGTCACCCAGGTCGGTGAAGAACGCGGCCAGCGCGGCGGCCAGTTCGTTGAGCCGTCGATAGAGCTGCCCGCCGTCACGGGTGCCCTGGTTCTCGTGGGTGTCGTACCCGCCCATGCCGACGGTGGCCACCCGGACGTTCGCGCCGCCCTTGATGAGCTGCGCGAGCTGCTGGAAGGCGAAGCCGACGCCCCGGTACTCCACGCCTTCGGCCGGCCGGTACGGCTCGGCGGAGAGCCGGCGCGCGGTGGCCAGCGCACCGAGCCCGGAGCGCACCGCCTCCTCGACCGGGTGGTTGATGCCGGTGAACAGGCCCCGGATCGCCTTCTCGGTGGCCTCCCGGTACCGCTCGTCACCGGCGAGGCGCAATGAGCCGACGCTGTTCAGCGAGATGGCCCCGTTGTTTCCCACCAGCGAGCGGGGCAGCGTGCTGCCGACACCGACGCTGCGGAACGCGGTGCCCTTGCCGAGCGCGTCGACCAGGCTGTCCAACCAGCCCCGCCCGCCGGTCTCGCCGGGCAGCCCACCGAGGTTGCAGGCGTCGGCGGCCTGGAAATGGCTGCGGGACAGCCGCTCGTCGGAGACGCCCGGGACGAAACCGAGCTGCCCGGCGCGCAGCCACCGCTCCAGCGGCCGGAACGCGCTGGTCAGCTTGAAGCCCCGGCCCAGCGCCAGCGAGTCGTCGGGCAGCAGCAGGTCCGGGCGGGCCCGGTCGAGCACCGGGTCGTCGTTCGGCGCGACCAGGCTGAGCCCGTCCAGGCCGCCGTAGAGGAAGACGTGCACCAGCGTGCCGGTCTTGGTGGCCGCGAACGACGCCGAGGTGGTCACGAACTGGGCGGTGGCCAGCGCGGTGGCGGTGGCGGCGGCACCGGCGACGAAGGTCCGCCGGGTCACCCCGCGTCCGTCCTGCTGGGCCTCCTCCAGCTCCTCCAGCCGCCGGTAGCGGTCCGCCTCGGCGGCGTTCTCGGCGGCCACCACGTCGGCCTCGGCCCGTAGCAGGGCCTCGGCCGGGTTGTCGGCCAGTCGCCGCACGTCGGGGCATTCCGGGTGCAGGGGGTACGAGTACACGGGCTCCTCCATCGGGTGCCTCAGCGGAGGTGGTGCTGGGGAGAGGCGAGGATCGCCCGCGCGACGGCGGTGATCGCCCCGTCGAAGTTCGCGTCGACCCTCGTGCCGGCGGAGACCCCGGCCACGTCGAGGATCAGCGCCCGTTCCCGGTCGGACAGCTTCTGCCGGACCAGCCGTCGGGCCAGCGCGTCCACGTACGCCCCGGCGGTGGTGGGCGGGTCGGCCACCAGCTTCTCCGGTCGGGTGTGGGTGAACACGGTGCGGTTGGCGGCGAGCAGCTCGTTCGCCTCGTTCCAGCCGTTGACCATCGTGCCCGCCGACGTCCACGCCACGTAGACGTCCGGGTAGCCGTCCGGGGTGGGCTGACCCATCGGGTGGTGGCCCAGCTCGCGCAGCTTGTCGGAGACCTGCCGCAGGCCGCGCGCGTACGGGGTGCGGCGGTTGTCGCCGTTGTCGTGGTCCGGTGCCGCGTCCGGGGAGACGCCGAGGGTGCGGTACGTGGCGACCAGGTACTCCAGCGGGCGGCGTACCTTCTGCCCCACCGCCGCCCAGAACTCCGAGGAGCTGAACAACGTCATCAGCACCGGCTTGATCTGGCCGTAGTTCGCGCTGTAGGTCTTGGCCAACCGGTCCACCAGGGACTTCGGCGGGGTGTCCGAGACGAACCGGACGGCCAGGTTCTGTGCCACGTACTTCGCGGTGGACGGGTGCAACGCGATGTGGGTGACGTACGCGTCGATCGCCGCCTCGGCCCGCTTCGGGTCCGCCGAGTCGTTGGCGTGGCGGAAGCCGAGGATCTTGACCTTGCCGACGTAGTGGCGGTCGGGGCGGAAGACGTACGCGCCGTCCTGGACACCCCGGCCGGTCTGGAGCAGCGCGGCCTGGCGGACGTCGGCCTCGGTGTAGCCGCCGTCGACGCCGACCGAGTACAACTCCAGGTTCTCCCGGGCCAGGTTCTCGTTGACCGCGTCCGCCCGGGAGTCCACCTGGTTGAGATAGAGCAGCAGGGCCGGGTGCCGGTTGGCGGCCAGCAGCATCTGCGGGTAGCTGCCCAGCGCGTGCTTGCGGATTACGTCCCGGTCGAACGAGTTGCGGTACACCTCACCGCCGTCGAACTCGGCGGCGACGTGCAGGAAGTCGTTCCAGAAGTCGACCATCACCTCGAACAGTTGGCGATCCGACCAGATCTGCCGGGCGACGGTGGCGTCCACCATCTCCCGCTCCGGTTGGGCGCCCCGCTCGTTGAGCTGGTCCCGCTGCTCGCGCAGCTCCTTGACCGAGAGGTTGAGGGTGGGCAGTTCGGCGAGCTTGAGTTCGGCCCGGGTCGGGGCGATCTTCTCCGGCTCCAGTTGCCAGCGCACCCAGCCGTCGATGCCGCGCTGCTTGATCTCGGCGAGCACGGCGGCGGTCGGCCCGAAGGTCAACCGGCGGGCCAGGTGCGTCGCCGGGTCCTTGCTGAGCACCGTCTTGACGGTCACCTTGGTCTGCGCCGCGGCCTGCGCCGGGCCGGCGTAGACCCGACCGCCGGTGGGGGCGTTCTTCTTCAGCACCTCACCGGCGCGGGAGCCCATGTAGCTCTCGTTCTGCTCGGTGTAGGTGCGGACCGTACTCGGTCGCTGTCCGCTGGGACGGGCCGGCGTACCGTCGGTCGTGGTGGTCCCGGTGGCGTCCCCGGCGACCGCCGCGCCGTCGCCGAAAAGGCCGCGCACCTGCGGCGTCATCGCCAGGGCCGCGCCACCGGCGACCACGGCGGCGGTACCGCCCAGCGCGGCCAGAGCCCGACGGCGGCCGACCCGGCGACCACCGTCGTCGTCACCGTCCGCATCGGGCGGTCCGCCCACCGGCAACGGCGGCACCCCGTGCCCGTCCGGCCCGATCCACTGCGGGCGACCGTCATGGCCGTACGGGTCGACCTGGTGCTGCTGCCGGGGTGCGGCGTAGGGGTCGACCGGGTGCGGCCCGGGTCGGGGGTACGGGTCGACCTGGTGCGGCCGGGGTTCGGGGTGCGGGTGGGGCTGGCGGGATCGGGGGTACGGGCGGGGGTCCTGTCCGCGTTCGTCGCGGCGGGGTGGCACATGCTGTTCGGCCATACCGTTCCCGTTTCTACCCAGCGTCGCGCTCACGGCCGAGCGGGGGTGGTGAGGTGCGACGACTGCTGCCGGAGGGGGTTGCCCCGGCAAGGTAGTCAGCGGCAGGTGACCCGACAAGACAGGCCGTCCCGCCCGCCCGGGGCGACTTAAGGCAACGCTCAACGCGAACGGAGGTCGCCTACCGCACCGGTCACCCGGGTACGCACCTCGCGAGCAGCACGGACGGCCCGAGCCACCGACCGTAGGTGACAATCCCACCTGCTCGGGCGACGTCGGACCGGTTCGACCCCACAGGCAGATTTAAGGCAGGACTAAGGCGGCGCTCAGGCGTCCGGACGCGCTCCCGCCGCCGTTCTTTCGCTCTTGCGCCGCGCTCCCGCCGGTGCGGGCGACCGGACCGGCCAAAGTAGGACCAGCAGGAGAGCGTGAGCCGTCTCCGCAGTGGGTATTCCGCCGCGCCGTTGCTGAACGCGTGAGGGGAAGGCACATGCTCAGCAAAGAGGACCAGCGCCGTTTCGAGCAGATCACCCGCAATCTCCGGGAGAGCGATCCGGCGTTCTTCGCCCGGCTCGACAACCGCTCCCGGATGCGACGCGGCCGGATGCTGCTGTTGATGACCATCGTGTTGTGGGCGGCCCTGCCGGCCACGACCGTACTCGCCGGCCGACTGGCCGGGGCGGTGTACGCCGTCCTGCTGGTCGTCAACACCGCCCTGATGTGGCGGTACCGGCACCGCTGGGTCTGACCGGCGGTCCGTTCACTCGCCGAGCTGCCGGTACGCCTGGCGCAGACGCTCGGCCAGACCCGGCCCGCCGATCGCCGGTGCGGGTGCGCCGAGTTGCCGCAACAACAGGTCCGGCCGGCTCGCCAGGCTCGGCGGGCGGTCCGGCAGCGGCACCGGCGGCAACCAGAACCGGTCGACCGTCTCGGCGAGCGGCGGGGCCGGCAGATCGGTGAGGACCCGTGCCGCACCGGCCGCCGGGAGACCCACGTCGCCGCCGGACGACCGGTCGGCAGCACCGTCCGCTGCCGGGCCGTCTGCCGTCGAGGTGCCTGCTGTCGGGGTGCCTGCTTGTGGGGCGGCGGCGGTGGCCACGGATGGTGGGCCGACGTGGACGGACCCGGCCGGGGTGCCGCGTAGCTCGCGCAGTCGGGCGAGCAGGTCGTCGCGGCTGCGGCCCCGCCAGTGCAGCAGGGCGAACGGGTCCGCGTCGAACGCCTCGGCCAGCAGATAGAACGTGGCCGCGAGGTGTTTGCAGGGCACCGCCGCGTCCGGGCAGGAGCAGTGCTGTTCCAGGTCGGTCACCGCAGCGGGGAACAGCGGTGCGCCGAGCGTGGCGAGCAACTCCTCCAGCTCGGCCGGCAGGTCACCGGCGAGCAGCCGGGCGCTGAAGAACGCCTGGGCGGCCAACGCCGTCTCGATCCGGGTCCAGAGGTCGGCCGGGAACGGCGGCAACGCCACCCGGACCTGGTACGGCCGTGGTCGTGAGCCCTGCACCACCGCGTCCACGCGTCCGGGGTGGACGTCGAGGCGTACCACCTGGCCGGCCCGTGCGTACGCCCGGCCTCGGGTGAGCCGGGTGCCGAGCGCGAACGACTCCAGCACCTCCAGGAACCGCCGCGACCACCAGGACACCCCGATGGCGCCCCGGGTGCTGCGGGCGCGCAGCCCGCCGTCGACCCGACGCGGCGGACCGTAGTCGGCGAACCTGCCCTCGGTCACTCGGCCACCGCCCCGGCCTCCAACGCGAACAGCTCCCGCAACTGGGTGGTGGACAACTCGGTGATCCACTGCTCGCCGGTGCCGACGACCGAGGCGGCCAGGCCGCGCTTCTCGGCGATCAGCGCGGCGACCTTCTCCTCCACCGTGCCGGCGCAGACGAACTTGCGGACCTGGACCCGTCGACGCTGCCCGATCCGGAACGCCCGGTCGGTGGCCTGGTCCTCGACCGCCGGATTCCACCACCGGTCGACGTGCACCACGTGGTTGGCGGCGGTCAGCGTCAGGCCCGTCCCGCCGGCCTTGAGGGAGAGCACGAACAGGGCGGGTCCGTCGTCGGACTGGAAGCGGGCCACCATCTCGTCCCGCTCGGCCTTGCCGACCCCGCCGTGCAGGAACAGCACCTCCCGGCCGAACCGGGCCGCCAGGTGACCGCGCAGCATCCCGCCGAACTCGGCGTACTGGGTGAACAGCAGCGCCTTCTCCCCCGCCGCCAGGACCTCGTCCAGGATCTCCGCCAGCCGGGCCAGCTTGCCGGAGCGTCCGTCCAACGGGGAACCGTCGCGCAGCAACTGCGCCGGATGGTTGCAGACCTGCTTGAGCCGGGTCATCGTGGCCAGCACCAGACCCCGCCGCTCGATGCCGTCGGAGGACTCGATCCGGGCCATCATGTCGTCGACCACCACCCGATAGAGCGCCGCCTGCTCGGCGGTGAGGTTGCAGACGACCTCCATCTCCAGCTTCTCCGGCAGGTCCGAGATGATCGACGCGTCCGTCTTGAGTCGACGCAACACGAACGGGCCGGTGATCCGGCGCAGCCGCTCGGCGGTGTCGGCGTCGCCGTGCCGCTCGATCGGCTCGGCGAACCGCTTACGGAAGGTCGCGGCCGGGCCGAGCAGCCCCGGATTGGCGAACTGCATGATGGACCAGAGGTCGGCGAGCCGGTTCTCCACCGGCGTACCGGTGACCGCCAGCCGGTGCCGGGCGGGCAGCAACCGCACCGCCTCGGCCTGCCGGGTGGCGGCGTTCTTGATCGCCTGCGCCTCGTCCAGCACCACCCGGTGCCAGTCCACCCCGGCCAGGTCCACCGCGTCCCGCGCCGCCACCGAGTACGTGGTGAGCACCAGGTCCGCCTCCTGCACGGCGGCACCGACGTCGTCACCCCGCGCCCGCTGCGCGCCGTGGTGCACGTGCACGCGCAACTCCGGGGCGAACCGGGCCGCCTCCCGCTGCCAGTTGCCCACCAGCGACATCGGGCAGACCAGCAGGGTCGGCCCGGCCTCGGCCGGGTCACCGGCCAGCAGAGCCAGCAACTGCACCGTCTTGCCCAGCCCCATGTCGTCGGCGAGCACCCCGCCGAGCCCCAGCGACTGGAGGAACGCCAGCCAGGCCAGCCCCCGCCGCTGGTACGGCCGCAGCGTGCCGTGGAACGACGGCGGCGGGTCCAGCGGCGTGAGCCGACGCTCCACCGACCCGGCGAGCAGGTCACCCAACGCCCCGTCGGCGGTCACCTCCAGCACCGGCAGGGCGTCCGGCTGCGTACCGTCGGCGAGCCCGAGCCGCAGCAGGTCGGCGACGGTCAGCTCGCCGGTGGACCGCAACAGACGCAGACCGGCGGCGAGCCGCTTCGGATCCAGCTCGACCCACTGGCCGCGCAGCCGCACCAGCGGAGTCTTCACCTCGACCAGCCGGGCCAACTCCTCCTCGGTCAACGGATGGTCGCCGAGCGCCACCTCCCAGCGGTAGTCGACCAGGGCGTCCAGCCCCACCCGGTCGGTCGGTCCGCTGACCGTGCCGGGCGCGGCCCGCGAGCCCGCGCGCAGCCGCGCGCCCAACCGCGACGCGGGCCGCTGCCACCACGACGGCAGCAGCACCGTGAACCCGGCGGCGTGCAGCATCGGCGCGCCCTCGCGCAGGAACCGGTGTGCCCCGTCGGCGTCCAGCTCCAGCGCCTCCGGGGTGGCGGTCCGCAGCGCCGTGTCCAGCTCCGGCCAGAGGCGGCTGGCCCGGCCCAGCTCGGCCAGCAACGTCTCCTGCGGCTGGGCACCCGCGACGGCGCCGCCCTCGCCACGCCACACCTGACCGGCGTCGACGTGCAGACCCGACTCGTCGGCCGCGCGCAACCCGAACTCCACCCGCCACCCGCCCGGGTCCGCCACCGCCGCGTCCAGGTCGAGCGGTACCACCGTCACCGGGCCGGGCACCTCCTCGGTCGACGGCTCCACCAGCCGGAAGCTCGCCCGTACCGTCCCGCCCGCGGCGTCCCGTTGCCAGGCGTCCAACTCGGACCGGAGCAGGTCCAGCGCCGCCGGCTCGGCGGTGAACTCACGGTGCGGCCCGGTCAGCGCGCCGAGCCAGGACGCCACCGCCGTGCCGGGGCGTACGCCCTTGGCCAGCGCGGTCTCCGGCAGCGCTGCCCGCACCGCCGCGTCGGTCACCACATCCAGCGCATCCCCCAGATGTAAGGAAGGGCCCCCTGTTAACGCCTCAGGTAGAGCAGGGGACCCCTGTTCACTTTTGCGCCGGGCGGTGCGCGCCGATCCGCTCGTCCGGCGCGCCGGGGAACCGACGGCGCTGCCGGGCCCCGGCAGGGCGGGCAGGTCCGTCTCGACCACCGCGCGGGCGACCGGCGGCAGGGCCAGCGCCAACGACCGCGCCCAGGCCGCGTCGGTGCCGGTGAGCAGCGGACGCCACACCGCACGCGCGGGTACGCCGTCTCCCGGCCGCCCAGCGCCGGCCGCCGTCGACCCGGTCCGGGCAGTGGACCGCCGTCGGGCCTGGTGGGCCTGGTGGGCCTGATGAGCGTGGTGGATCTGGTGGGCCTCGCGGGCCGGGGAGGCCGGGTGAGGGGTCGGTGGGGCGGCGAGGCCGGGCAGGACCCGGCCCCGGCCGGCCAGGTCGACGGCGAAGGCGGCCACCTCGGCCAGGTGTCGCAGGGCGGCACCCGGTACGGCGGACACGCCGTCGAGGCCGCGGAGCAGCACCAGGGCGGCGTCCGGGCCGTACGCCAGCACGGGCACCCGCCAACCGGCCAGGGTGACCCGGCCCCGGGCCGGTGCCACGACGGTGGTCCGGACCAGTTCCGGCGAGTCCACCGGCGCACCGCCCCGGGTGGGCAGGCTCAGCAAGGCGGTGCCGAGGTCGGCCGGTTCGGCGGCCTCGCCCAGGACGGCGGTCAGCACGGCGTGGTCGGCGGCGAACGGGTGCGGCCGTTCCCGGGGTGCCCGCCCCGGTCGGCGCGGCGTCTCCGGGTCCCGGGTGCTGTCCTCGGCCCAGACGGCGAGACCGCGACCAGGCAGCCACACCCCGTGCACGACCAGCACGCCACGCCCCCTCGTCGGGTAAGGAGGGGACCCCTGCTAACGCCTCCGGTAGAGGAGGGGTCCCCTGCTAACAACCGGGTCAGCTTAGGCGGCGCCGGACCGCTACGGTCGGCGCCATGTACGACCTTCTGGTGATCGGTGGACTCGGCGTCGACGTACGGGTGCGGGTGCCCGGGTTGCCGCTGCCAGTGGTCGACTCGGTCACCGTCGACCCGATCGACCTGCGGATCGGCAACACGGGTTCCGGGGTGCTGCTCGCCGCCCACGCGCTCGGGCTGCGGGTGGCGGTGATCGACACGATCGGTGCCGACCCGGCCGGGGACGTGGTGCGGGCCGCGCTGGCCCGGACCGGCGTGCACGCCGAGCTGGCCGAGGACCCGGCCGGCACCCGCCGCTCGGTGAACCTGGTCGACCCCACCGGACGCCGGATGGCGCTGTACGACCCCCGGGCCTCGGACGGTCCCGCGCCGTTCCGCATCGAGCGGGTGGCGGCGCTGGTCGAGGACGCCACCCACGTCCATCTGTCGATCATGAGTTGGGTCCGGGACCTGCTGCCCGCTCTCGCCGACCGCCTGGCCGAGGGGGTGAGCAGCTCCACCGACCTGCACGACTGGGACGGGCGCAACCCCTATCACCGGCCCTTCGCCGAGGTCGCCGAGTTGGTCCTGGTCAGCGGCGCGGCGTTGGGCGACCGGGCGGCGGCGACAGCCGCCGCGTTCGCACCGCGCCCGGTGCTGGTCACATGGGGCGCGGACGGCGCGGAGCTGCATCTCGGCGGCCGCGTGCACCGGGTGCCGGCCGCCGTGCCGCCCGGCCCGGTGATCGATACCAACGGCGCCGGGGACGCCTTCGCCGCCGGGGTCGTCGCGGCCCGATCGCAGGGCGCGACCTGGGCCGAGGCGGCCGGGTACGCGGCCCGGGTGGCCGCCGCCGCCTGCACCCACGACGGCATGGAGTACCCGCCGGGGCTGCTCCCGCTGCCCTGACGGCCGCCCCTCGGGGCCGGGTCTGCCGCAGCGGCTCTCACACCGCAGACCTCCGCAGCCGGGCGGCACCCGACAGCCGAGCCTCAGCGGCAGCCCAGCCGTGACGGCTCCCGGCAGCTCAGCCGTGACGGCTCCCGGCAGCTCAGCCGTCGGTGCCGCGTGCGTCGTCCGACCGTGGGCGACGGTCAGAGGGCGCCGGTGGTGCCGTCGGTGAGTTCCCGGAGGATGTCGGCGTGCCCGACGTGCCGTGCGGTCTCCTCGATCATGTGCACCAGGATCCAGCGCAGCGACACCTCACCGAGCTGCGGTTGCGGCACCACGTGGTCCAGGTCGAATCGGGCCGCGATCTCCCGCGACCGGTCACACGTCCGCTCGTAGTCGGCGGCCAGGCTCTCCACCGTGTCCGCCTCGTCCAGGGTGAAGCTGGCCAGCGCCGCCTCCTCCGAGGTGGGGAACACCTCGCCCGGTGCCGGGTCGAGCAGGATGTGGAACCAGTTGCGTTCGATCTCGGTGAGGTGTTTGACCAGCCCGGCGACCGTGGTCGCCGAGGGCAGCAGCCGACGGGCCGCATCGGCGTCGGAGAGGCCACGCAGTTTGCGCAGCAGCACCGCCCGGTGGAAGTCGAGGAACGATTCGAGGACCTCCCGCTCGCCGGCCACCCGGTTGACGACCGGGCCGAGCGTCGGGTCTATCGCGATCTCCGCCATGACCGGAGACTAGCCCCGTTCCGACCCGTCGGCTGTCCCCCCGCGCCCCGGCTATCCGCTGCACGGCGGCGGCGGGCGGGGCAGGATGGGCGCATGGCATCCTCGGTTGAGATCCCGCTGGTAGGTGGCGAGGCGGACGGACAGCAGGTCACCGTCGAGCTGGACCCCAACGGCCGTCCCCCACTGACCCACCACCACCTGGGCTCGGGCGGCCTGGCCGGGGCAGACATCTACGAGCTGGAGTCGGTCGACGCCCAGAGCCAGCAGTGGCGCTACTGCTGGCGCGGCCCGGCCGTCTGATCCACCCGACGCACGACGCGGCCCACCGACCGAGCACACAGGTCAGGCGCCGACCTCGACCAGGGAACGGGTGCGCAGGTTCTCCAGCACCGACCGGGTGACCTGCGAGGTGCCCCGGGCCTCCTCGCAGACCTGGGCGACCCGCTGGGCGGTGGTCTCTCGCCGCTGGTCACGCTCGTCCCACAGTTGGTCGACCTCGGCCAGCAGCGGCCCCTCCACCTCCCGTTCCACGCCGCGCAGCGCCGGCACCCCGAGCCGCTGGGCCAGGTCGAAGACCTTTCCGGCGTACGGCAGGGGCAGGAACGGCGTACCCATCATCGCGGCGAAGATCAGGAAGTGCAGCCGCATGCCGACGGCCAGGTCGAAGTGGCGCATCAGCCCGAGTACCTGTTGCGGCGAGTAGGTGCCGTGCAGGATGCGTCCGCGCTCGGCGGCGATCATGTGCGAGAGCACCCCGTGCGAGTGCCGGATGTCGTCGCGCTCCATCGGGACGAACAGCACGTGCGCGTCGATCCGGTGCACCAGGAAGTCGCCGATCTGGGCCAGCAGCCGGTGGTAGCCGTCGACGTCGAGCCGTTCGGCGGCCCGACCGGGTTCCCGTACGCTCATGCCGACCAGCCGCTTGCCCGCCGGGACGCCCTCCTCGCGCAGCAGTTCCGCCGGGAAGTCCTCCGGTTCCAGCAGGAACGCCGGGTCGGCGGTGACGGTGATCGGGTTGAGCAGTCCGGCCTCCTCCAGCACCATCCGCGACTCCTGGTCGCGGACGGTCACCTGGGTGGCGCCGGCCAGCGTCTCCCGCACCATCCCGGTGTCGACCATCTCGCTGAGCGGCCCCACCCCCACCGCGTACGTGAGCAGCGGGAGGCCGCGTTCCTGGGCGACCCGCACCACACGCAGGTAGCGGCGGGCCTCCTTGTCGTAGAGGATGCCGCCGCCGCCCAGGATGAGCAGGTCGAGCTGCGACAGCACCAGGGCGGAGTCGGTACGGCTGACCCCCTCCCACGGCACCGCCTCGACATCCGGGTGCGCCAACGCGGTGTGCGCCGGGTTCCGTGAGAAGACGATGATCCGGGCGTTCGGCTCCTGTTCACGCAGGTCGGCCAGCAGGCCGGTGAGGATGGCCTCGTCACCGAGGTTGCGCCCGCCGTACGAGCCGAGCACGCCGATGGTCAGTCCGGCACGCGTCATCCGTCGCTCCTCCCCAGGTGCGTCCGCATCGACGTCTTCCCGCTGCACCGGCGAACAGTCCTCGCCGCGCCGGGGGCACCGCCCGAGCGGCGATCGGGGTTCAGGAGGGCTCGGCGGACAACCGGGACACCAGGGCGACGACCACGTCGTCGGGGTCGAACCCGGCGTCGATCGAGGGGGTGAGCAGGTCGAGCAGCAGCCCGTCCACGGCGTAGCGCAGCAGGGCCACCTCGAACGCGCCGCCGGGCAGCCCGGCGGCCAGTTGGTGCGCGACGTCGTCGCGGTAGCCCTGCCGCAGGGTGGCACCGAGGATCCGGGCGAGGTCGGGCCGACGGGCCGCCTCCAGGCGCAACTCGATCAGGGCACGGGTGAGTTCCGGCTGCCGGGTGGTCCGCTCGACGATGTACCGGACGTAGTCGGTGAGCAGGGCCGTGGAGGGTTCCCGGGCGGCCAGTCCGGCCACCACCGTCTCGTCGGGGGCGAAGCGCTCGAAGATCCGCTCGCCGAGCGCGCCGAGCAGGGCGTCCCGGGAGCGGAAGTAGTTGGAGGCGGTGCCGACCGGTACGCCCGCCTCGGTGTCGACGGCGCGGTGGGTGAGCCCCCGCGCGCCCTGCGCCGCCAGTACCCGCAGCCCGGCGTCCGCCAGGGCCGCTCGTCGCTCGGGGTTGCGTGCCATGGGGAGCACCCTAGCAACAACCACGACAGGTGTTGTAGTTTGGCGACAACCACAACATCCGTAGTGATTGGAGTACCGCTTGCGATCCCTCGTCTACTACGTCGCCAGCACGATCGACGGCTTCATCGCCGCCCCCGACGGGGCGTTCGACTTCTTCGGCCCCGACCCCGAGGTGGCGCAACACCTCGCCACGCACTGGCCGCAGACCTTCCCGACCTTCGCTCACGCACAGCTCGGCATCGACCGCCCGCAGGGCCGGTTCGACGCCGTCCTGATGGGCCGGGCCACCTACGAACCAGCCCTGAAGCTCGGCGTCGCCAGCCCGTACGCCCACCTGAAGCAGTACGTCTTCGCCCGCTCGCTGCCGCCGGTGGAGGATCCGGCGGTGGAGATCGTCTCCGACGACGCAGTCGCCTTCGTCCGCGACCTCAAGCAACGGTCCGGCGGCGACATCTGGCTCTGCGGCGGCGGCCAGCTCGCCGGCCAACTGCTGCCCGAGGTGGACGAACTGATGGTCAAGGTCAACCCGATCGTCGCGGGCAGCGGCATCCCGCTCGCCGACCGCTCGTTCGACCTGCAGCACTTCACCCTGGCCGACGCCACCCCCATCGGCGCGGGCGTGGTCATGCTGCACTACACCCGGTAGAGAGGGCTCGCCGGGCAGGTCGGCGAGGTGTCGGCGGCGCGGGTCAGTCCGGGGTGTGCAGGGTGTGGGTGAGGAACGGGAGCACCACCGTCGGCAGGGCGGGCGAGTCCACGATGTCGTAGTGGGTGAGCCCGGGCAGGACGGCCAGACGGGCGTCCGGCCGGTCCGCACCGTCCCAACCGGCGTCCCGGTGGCCGCCGCCGAGCAGACCGAAGAACTCCACCATGTGCGCGGGACGGATCGAGTCGGCGTCGGCGAAGACCAGCAGGGTGGGGGTGGTCAGCGCGGCCACCTCCGCGGACCAGTCGTACTCGCGGCGCAACAGCTCACCGGTCCGGGCCCAGAGCTTCGGCCAGTAGTCGGGGCGGGGCGCGACCTGCCGATAGAGCTCGTACGCGGGGATTCCCCGCATCCGCTCGCCGGCCGCCTCGTCGGGCTCCGGCATCCCGGCGAGCACCTCGGGGAACCAGCCCTGACGTCGGCACGGCGCGGAGACCACCACCAGCCGGCGGAGCAGGTGCCGGTGCTGGACCGCCAGCCGCAGGCCGACCCCGCCACCGAGGGAGAAGCCCAGCACGTCGACCGGCCCCAGACCCAGGTGGTCGATGAACGCGGCCACGTCGTCGGCCATCGACTCGTACCGCATCGGACGGTCGACGTCGGCGGTGCGTCCGTGACCCGGCAGGTCGACGCTGATCACCCGGCGGCGCTGCGCCAGCGCGGGCCGGATCGCGGCGAAGGTCTCCACCGCGCCGAACCCGCCGTGCAGCAGCACCAACGGCCGCCCGGTGCCGTGTGTCTCGTACCAGAACCGCACGTCGGCGACCTCGGCGTAGCCCACTCGCGCCCCTCCCCGTCCGCGTCGGCACCGACCCGACGACGACGGTACGCGGCACCTTCGCGGTCTCGGCTCCGATTGCCCGAGACCGCACCCCTGTCATCACGCGTCGACGAGTGATCCGCCCGCGCCCGGCTGGTGCTCGGGACCTGGTCGACACCCTGTTGGGCGCCTGTCGAGCTGAGAGCGTTGACGGATCGCGTGGAGCGGTCCCGGCCTGCGGCGCCCCCGCGCCCGGAGGCGCGATAGCGCAGACGGTTCAGCTCGACAGGCGCCGAACTAGGAACCAAGGAGGTCGCCGCCGACGTGCGTCTCGGACCAGGATCACACGCCAGCGACATCGAGCTATGACTATCGACCCCAGCGCTCGGCCGGTCGGCAGTCAGAGCCGGGTTCGCCGTAGACGACGTTGCCGGACGAGTCGGCGTAGCAGTGGTCGAACTCGTCGGACGGACGAAACAACAGGCGCCGGTCGATCTCGGCGCCTCCGGCGTCATAGCTGACCAACTCCGCGTCCTTCCTGACCCTGCCGCCCTCGGTGAGCAGGCCGAACACGCCGTCACTCAGCCGCGCCACCGTGGTGTGCCCGTCGCCGTGGTCGAGCACCAGCCGGTGCACCCGAGCGCTGACCCGGCCGGTCACGGCGACGTCACCGCCGGCGACTTCGGTCGACGTAAGAAGGAACCGCTGGACCGGGCCGGGCAACCAGGCCCGTAGCCGCCAATCGCGTTCCCCGCCATACCCCCCGCTGACCTCCCCGCCTGGCGACGTCGACACGTCACAGGTGAAGTAGCCGGTCTCCGTCAAGAACAGGGCAACGGCACGGTCGTCCTGCTCGGCGGCGACGGCCAGCTGGTCCATCGACACCGGGAACCGCTCCCGCTGCGCGTTCCACGACAGGCACTGCTCCATCGCCTGACGCAATGTCGGCGAAAGCTCGTCCGGCCCCATCGCCAGGTATCGCACGTCGTCGCCGTTCGGCGCGACGTTCACGCCGACCGCCACGGCCGCGGCCGCCGCCACGGCGGCGATCCCCAGTCGGACCCTCGCACGGGGTCGTGGCCGATGGATCGACCTCATCAGATCCGCCCGCATCCGCGCCGCACTGCCGGGCGGCAGATCCCGCTCGACCGGCGCGTCGAGAACATCCTTCATCGATTCGTCTCCTGCTCGTCGTCGTCTGATACCGTCCGTGCCAGCCGGGCTCGGGCCCGACTCACGCGCGAACGGACCGCGCCTTCACTGATTCCGAGGACTGCGGCTGCCTCGCTGTACGGCACGCCGGACCAGAGACACAGGGCAACCGCTTCGCGTTCGGCACGAGGGAGTCGGCGTACCACCGCCAGGATCTTGACCATCTGCCGTTCGTCGTCGAGCCGCGCGGCGACGTCGCCGGCCGGGTCCACGTCGGCCTCCCGCTCCGGCGGCGACCGACGCAGGGCCGCCCACCACCGCCGGCCCGAACGCCACTCGGTACGGGTCGCATTGGTGGCGACCACCAGCAGCCACGGCAACGCCGACCCGTCGACCAGACGCGCCTCACCCCGCCTACGCCAGGCGACCAGGAAGGTCGACTGCGTGACGTCCTCCGCGAGCGTCCACGAGCCCGTGAGCCGGAACGCGTGGTTGTACACCGCCCGGGAGTACCGGTCGAAGAGTCGACCGAAGGCGATCTCGTCACCGGCGGCGACAGCCGCCCAAAGATCTTGGTCAGACGGTTGAATCTGGCTCGTCACACCTGACTATCGCCGGCCGGGGCGAACCTGTTGCACGGCTCCTCGACGCCGACGGCCCGGAGAACTGGTCTCCGGGCCGTCGTTCGATCTGGTGGGCGCGGCAGGTTTCGAACCTGCGACCCCTCGCTTGTAAGGCGAGTGCTCTCCCGCTGAGCTACGCGCCCGGGACACCGTCCGGCCGAGCCGGCGGTTGGCAAGCCTACCCTGCCGCCCACCGGCCCATCCGGACGGTTACCACCGTTCGGGACGGGTCAGGCGCTGGCCTCGGCCAGGGCCTTGCGCCACCCGTGCTGGTTGCGCGGTTCGCCCGGCATGTTCATCTCGGCGAACCGGACCACGCCGTTCTTGTCGATGACGAAGGTGCCCCGGTTGGCGATGCCGGCGACCTCGTTGAAGACGCCGTACGCCTGGGCGACGGCACCGTGCGGCCAGAAGTCCGACAGCAGCGGGAACTGGTAGCCCTCGCGGTCCGCCCAGATCTTGTGGGCGTACACCGAGTCGACGCTGACGGTGAGCACCTGGACGTCGTCGCTGACGTACTCGTCGAGGTTGTCCCGCACCTCGCACAGCTCGCCCTGGCAGATGCCGGTGAAGGCCAGCGGGTAGAAGACCAGCAGGACGGTACGCCGGTCACGGAAGTCGGCGAGCCGTACCTCCTGGTTGTTCTGGTCCTTCAGCACGAAGTCCGGCGCCTCGGCACCAACCTCGATCGGCATGCGAGCTCCTTCGGGAGTCAGGTCGGGTCGGCCTCAGCCTGTCACACCGCTGAGCAGGGTCACTTCTTGCCCTTGGCGCCTCGGCGCAGCACGAGACGGGCCCCGCTCCAGTCCTTGCCGGCGTTGATGGTGGAGGTCTGTTGCAGGCCGGCGGTAGGTGCCGACTCGGCGACCTCACTCGGCTCCACGTGCCCGTCACGGCCGGCCTTGGGCGTCAACAGCCACACGACCCCGTTGTCGGCCAGGGGGCCGAGGGCGTCGACGAGGAGTTCGAAGAGATCACCGTCGCCGTCGCGGTACCACACCAGCACCGCGTCGACCACCTCGTCGGTGTCCTCGTCGACCAGATCACCACAACGGTCCGTCAGGGCGTCCCGGAGATCGGAGTCGACGTCGTCGTCGTAACCCATCTCCATGACGACCATCCCCGGCTCGATGCCGAACCGGTCCGCCAGGCTGCGTACCCCGTCGGCAGCCTGACCAGCGGTCGCGCTCACTGTCGCGTGCCTCCTCATCTCGTGGCGAGTTCGCGGCGTCCCCTCGAACGCCGTCAGGCAAAGTCCACACAGTTGTGCCCTCCGGCGCAAGTGGCGCACCGGGTGGAACGAAATTTACCGTGCCAGCAGCGTACGGGCACCCTGGGTGATGGCCTCCTCGGACACTAGGACCTGACGGGCAGCCGGACCTAATGGTACAAATGAGTCAACTGCTGCCACCCGTCGTGCCGCACCGACATAACCGGCATCGACCAGAGCGGCCAGCACTCCCTCACCCACCCCGCCGGAGCGCCGGGTCTCGTCCACCACCAGCACTCGGCCGGTCGCGGTGGCCTCCCGGATGAGATCGGCCACCGGCAGCGGGGCCAGCCAGCGCAGGTCCACCACCCGGGTGCCGACGCCCTCGTCGGCCAGCGCCGACGCGGCCCGCAACGACATGCGTACGCCGTTACCGAACGTGATGATGGTGACGTCCTCGGCCGAGCCGACGCCGTACACCCGGGCCCGCCCGACCGGCACGTGTGCGCCCGCCCAGGCGCCCGGCTCGGCGTACCCGGCCAGCCACTCCCCGTCGCCGTCGGTGTAGAGGTCGCGGGTGTGGTAGAGCCCGATCGGCTCCAGGAACACACAGACACTGCCGTCCACCGCCGCGCTCGCCAGGCAGGTCCGCAGCATCGCCGCCGCGTCGTCCGGTCGCGCGGGTACGGCGACCACCAGCCCGGGCACGTCCCGCAGCACCGCCACCGAGTTCTCGTTGTGGAAGTGCCCGCCGAAACCCTCCTGGTACGCCAGCCCGGCCACCCGCACCACCATCGGGTTGCGCAACGCGCCCTGCGAGAAGAACCTCATGGTGGCCGCCTCGCCACGCAACTGGTCCTCGGCGTTGTGCAGGTACGCCAGATACTGGATCTCGGGCACCGGCAGCATCCCGGCCAGCCCGGCACCGAGCCCCAGGCCGAGGATCGAGGTCTCGTCGAGCAACGTGTCGAAGACCCGGGCGACACCGAACCGGTCCCGCAGGCCCTTCGTCACCCCGTACACCCCGCCCTTGGCGGCGACGTCCTCGCCGAAGACGGCCATCTGCGGATGGTCGAGCAGCCCGTCGGTGAGCGCGGCGTTGATGCTCTGCGCCAGCGTCAGCGGGCCGACCAGCTCCGGCGGCTTGCCGCCGAACGCCTCGACCCGCGCGCCCGCGCCCGGACCGGCCGCCCGGTCGCCCGCCTCGGCCACCGCACGGGCCACCCGCAGCGGTCGGCGGGGCGCCAGCGGGGCGACCACCTCGGCCGGGCTGGCCAGCTTCGGCTCGTCGAGTACCCCCTCGGCCAGCCGACGGATCCGCCAGCCGACCTCGTCGTAGCGGTCCAGCAGCTCCGCGCCGCTGGCCAGGCCCGCCTCGACCAACCGTCGGGCGGTGGCCACCAGCGGATCCCGGTCCAGGTCGGCACGGATCTCCCCGGCCGACCGGTACGCGCTCTCGGCGTCCGCGCCCGCGTGCCCCATCAACCGCACCGTGGTCAGGTGCAGGACGGCCGGACGCCGGTGCCGACGTACCCAGGCCGCCGCCTCGACCGCCACCTCGTACGTCTCGACCAGGTCCGTGCCGTCGGCGGCGAAGTATCGCACCCCCGGCTTCGACCGCAGCGCCGTCGCCACCCAGCCCTGCGGGGACCGCAGGCTCAGTCCCAGGCCGTTGTCCTCGCACACGAACAGCACCGGGATGCGCAGGCCGGTGTGGTCGTACCAGCCGGCGGTGTTGAAGGCGGCGGTGGCGCTGGCGTGGTTGATCGAGGCATCCCCGAACGAGCAGACCACGATCGCGTCGGGTGCCCACGTCGCCGCCGCGGGCGTCTCCCCCGGCCAGGTCGGCTCCGGCCGCGTCTCCAGCCGACGCAGCCGCTCCACCGCCAGGCCCATGCCGACCGCCCGGGGCAGGTGCGAGGCGACCGTCGAGGTGGTCGGCACCACGGCGAGGTCGGCCCGACCGAAGACCTTGTGCCGGCCTCCGGCGATCGGCTCCTCCCGCGAGGCCACCATCCCGCGCAGCACGTCCCGGGCCGCGTCCGCGTACCCCGGGTCCAGCGCCCGCGCGCCAACCGACCCGCCCCCCGCCGGCCCCGGCACCGCAGCGCCCTCGGCGGGTTCGGCACCGTCGGCCGGTGCGACATCATCCGCGGGCGCTTCGCCCTCCTCAGCCGGTTCGACATCGTCCTGGGTCGGCTCGGTGTCCTCGGCCGGATCGGAATCGCGGGCAGTCGGCTCGGGATCGCCGTCAGCCGGTGCGGCGGCGTCGACCCGCCCGGACTCCCGCATCGCGTCGCCGGCAACCGGAGGCGGCGTGGCGAACGCGTCGGCGGTGCGCTCGCCGCCGATGTCGGGCGGGTCCGCGTCGGGCTCCCGGTCGGTGTCGGGCTCCGCGTTGCGGGCGGCCTGAGCGGCCCGTACGCAGTAGAACGCGCCGGAGCGGTAGTGCAGCAGGGCCGGGTCGGTGGGGCGCAGCGCCGCGGCGACCCCGGCGTTGCCTTCGTGCCCGGCCGAGCCGATCGTGTAGTAGCCCTCACCGAAGCTGCGGAGCCAGCGCCCAGCGAGGTCGAGTTGGCGGCTGGTGACCTGGGCGTCGAAGAGGTCCAACAGCTCTGCGCCGGTCAGCGTGGCACCGTCGGCCACCGGCTGTGCCGGGTCGGCGCGGCGCCCCGGCGCGGCGAGGGCGGCCAGGGCCTCCCGGAACCGGTCGTCGAGATCCTGCGGGGTGGTCACGTCCGACAGCATTACCGACCGAGGCACGCCTCGCCCACCTGAGCACGTTTCACGCACCTGGGACGGCGCGGCGCATCGGACCGTACGGCCCAGGCGGTGGCACCGACCAGGGGTGGGCCGTCCGTCGGGTGGAGGATGCCCGGCCCACCGTTGGCCCGAGTGACCGGCCTCAGACGCCGAACTGCTCCGGGCAGCCGCCGTCGGAGACCTTCCAGACCAGCTCGCCGAGGACCGCCAACTCCGCCGTGCTGAGCCCGGCCAGCAGTCGTGAGTCGGACAGCACCTCGTGGACCCGGTCCCGCATCCGTCGGCCCGCCTCGGTCACCACCAGCGTCCGCTGCCGCCGGTCGGCCGGGTCGGCGCGGCGCTCCACCAGCCCGGCCCGCTCCAGCTTGTCGACCAGCGCGGTCACGTTGGACCGGTCGCAGCGCAGCTGCTCGGCCAGCTCGCGGGCGGGCAGCGGGTGATCCGGGTCCAGCTCGTAGAGCGCGCGGGCGACCGCCGGGGTCAGCCCCAACGCGGCGATCTCGGTGTCCTGGTGGTGCCGCAGGGCGGCGGCCACGTGCATGATCCGCCGGACCGTGTCGCCGGCCACCCGGGAGCGGTCGGCCCGACCCGGGCCGACCAGGGTGACGGGTGGTCGCGGCATGGTCGGATTCTACGTTCCGGCCGGATTCGGGCAGCTCCACCGTTACGCCGGTGTGGTGGTCAGCCGGGCAGGAAGGAGAAGCGGACCTGCCGGCTGGTGTTGTCGCCGTTGGTGTCGACCAGGCAGACCGACTGCCAGGTGCCGAGGGCGAGCCGGCCGCCGAGCACGGGCAGCGTCGCGTACGGGGCGACGAAGGCGGGCAGCACGTGGTCGCGGCCGTGCCCGGGCGACCCGTGCCGGTGCTGCCACCGGTCGTCGGTGGGCAGCAGGGCGTCCAGTGCGGTGAGCAGGTCGTCGTCGGAGCCGGCGCCGGTCTCGATGATGGCCACCCCGGCGGTGGCGTGCGGCACGAACACGTGCAGCAGTCCGTCGCCCTGCCCGGCGAGGAACTGCTCGGCCTCGGCGGTGATGTCCCGGACGGTCGGCCGGGAACCGGTCCGGATGCTGATCACCTCACTACGCATACCCCTCATTCTGCCCGGTTACGAGATCTTGTACCGGCGCGCTCGGCGGCGTTTCCTGGCAAGATCGTCTACGACCCGTCGCGGCCTGCGCGGCGACCTGAAGTTACTGGTCGGTACGTGTGTCGAGCGTCGCCCTTGGGCCGGGTGGACGTGACGGCGAGTGCCGCGACGGGGCAGGATGGCGCTAGAGACCTATCCCACACACAACCGAGGGAACGCCTGTGGCTACGGAACGCAAGCGCCCGGTGATCACGGCCGGACTGCCGAGCCAGCTTCCGGATACCGACCCTGAAGAGACCAGCGAATGGGTCGAGTCGCTCGACGGTGTCATCGATGATCGTGGCACCAAGCGGGCGCGTTACGTGATGCTGCGCCTGTTGGAGCGCGCCCGTGAGCGCCAGGTCGGCGTACCGTCGCTGACCACCACCGACTACCTCAACACGATCCCGCCGGAGCGCGAACCCTGGTTCCCGGGTGACGAGCACATCGAGCGCCGGATCCGGGCGTACGTGCGGTGGAACGCGGCGATGCTGGTGCACCGTGCGCAGCGTCCCGAGATCGGCGTCGGCGGGCACATCTCCACCTTCGCCAGCTCGGCCTCGCTGTACGAGGTGGGCTTCAACCACTTCTTCCGGGGCAAGAACCACCCGGGTGGCGGCGATCAGCTCTTCTACCAGGGGCACGCCTCCCCCGGTATGTACGCCCGGGCGTTCCTCGAGGGCCGACTGAGCGAGAACCAGCTCGACGGCTTCCGGCAGGAGCTGTCGCACCCCGGCGGCGGCCTGCCGTCGTACCCGCACCCCCGGCTGATGCCGAACTTCTGGGAGTTCCCCACCGTCTCGATGGGGCTCGGCGGACTGAACGCCATCTACCAGGCCCGGTTCAACCGCTACCTCCAGCACCGGGGCATCAAGGACACCTCCGACCAGCACGTCTGGGCCTTCCTCGGCGACGGCGAGATGGACGAGCCGGAGACCCTGGGCGCGATCGGCGTGGCCGCCCGGGAGGAGCTGGACAACCTCACCTTCGTGATCAACTGCAACCTCCAGCGCCTGGACGGTCCGGTCCGCG
Source organism: Micromonospora sp. NPDC003241 (assembly GCF_053589795.1). Taxonomy (NCBI): domain Bacteria; kingdom Bacillati; phylum Actinomycetota; class Actinomycetes; order Micromonosporales; family Micromonosporaceae; genus Micromonospora; species Micromonospora sp. NPDC003241. Next base: position 44,728 of record NZ_JBSFSO010000029.1, read on the forward strand.
GCAACGGCAAGGTCATGCAGGAGCTGGAGGCGTTCTTCCGGGGCGCCGGCTGGAACGTCATCAAGGTGGTCTGGGGCCGGGAGTGGGACCCGCTGCTCGCCGCCGACACCGACGGCGCGCTGGTCAACCTGATGAACACCACGCCGGACGGCGACTACCAGACCTACAAGGCGGAGTCCGGCGCGTACGTCCGGGAGCACTTCTTCGGTCGGGACGCGCGGACCCGCAAGATGGTCGACGGCCTGAGCGACGACGAGATCTGGAACCTCAAGCGGGGCGGACACGACTACCGCAAGCTCTACGCGGCCTACAAGGCGGCGACGGAGCACACCGGGCAGCCGACGGTGATCCTGGCCAAGACGATCAAGGGCTGGACGCTCGGTCAGCACTTCGAGGGCCGCAACGCCACGCACCAGATGAAGAAGCTGACGCTGGACGACCTCAAGATGTTCCGCGACCGGCTCTATCTGGACATCCCGGACTCGGCGCTGGAGGACAACCCGTACCTGCCGCCGTACTACCGGCCGGACGAGAAGTCCGACGAGATGCAGTACCTGCACGAGCGGCGCAAGCAGCTCGGCGGCTACCTGCCGAGCCGGCGGACCAAGGCCAAGACCCTGGCCATTCCCGGCAGCGAGCGCTTCGCCGACGTCAAGCGGGGCTCGGGCAAGCAGAAGGTGGCCACCACGATGGCCTTCGTCCGGCTGCTCAAGGACCTGATGAAGGACAAGCAGTTCGGCAAGCGCTGGGTGCCGATCATCCCGGACGAGGCGCGCACCTTCGGCCTGGACTCGATCTTCCCGACCGCCAAGATCTACTCGCCGCACGGCCAGCGGTACACCTCGGTCGACCGGGAGCTGTTCCTGTCGTACAAGGAGTCCACCACCGGTCAGATCCTGCACGAGGGCATCAACGAGGCCGGTTCGGTCGCCTCGTTCACCGCCGCCGGCTCGTCGTACGCCACGCACGACGAACCGATGATCCCGATGTACATCTTCTACTCGATGTTCGGGTTCCAGCGCACCGGTGACGGTTTCTGGGCGGCGGCCGACCAGATGGCCCGTGGCTTCGTGCTCGGCGCCACCGCCGGTCGCACCACGCTCAACGGTGAGGGCCTCCAGCACGAGGACGGCCACTCGCTGCTGCTCGCGGCCACGAACCCGGCCGTCGTCGCGTACGACCCGGCGTTCGCGTTCGAGATCGCGCACATCGTGGAGAACGGCCTGCACCGGATGTACGGCGAGGAGCAGGAGAACATCTTCTACTACCTCACCATCTACAACGAGCCGATCCACCAGCCGGCCGAGCCGGAGGGTGTGGACGCCGAGGGCATCGTCAAGGGCATCTACCGCTACGCGGCGGCCCCGACGGTGGAGGGCGACGCCCCCCGGGCCAACGTGCTCGCCTCCGGCACCGGCATGCAGTGGGCGCTCAAGGCGCAGCAGTTGCTCGCCCAGGACTGGGGGGTGGCCGCCGACGTCTGGTCGGTGACCTCCTGGACCGAGCTGCGGCGGGACGCGGTCGAGTGCGAGGCGTACAACCTCCTGCACCCGGGCACGGAGCAGCGGGTGCCGTACATCCAGCAGAAGCTGGCCGACGCCGACGGGCCGAAGGTCGCGGTCAGCGACTGGATGCGCGCGGTGCCGGACCTGATCTCCCGCTGGGTGCCGGGCGACTGGACCTCGCTGGGCACCGACGGCTTCGGCCTGTCGGACACCCGGCACGCGCTACGTCGGCACTTCCGCGTCGACGCCGAGTCGATCGCGGTCGCCACGCTGCGGCAGCTCGCGCTGCGTGGCGTCGTACCGGCGCACGTACCGGCCGAAGCGGCCAAGAAGTACGCCATCGACGACGTGAACGCCGCCCCGGTCGGCGAGACCGGCGGCGACAGCTAGTACCGCACGCACTGAAAGAGGGCCCGGCGCATATGCGCCGGGCCCTCTTTCGCGCTGTACGTGGCACGGCGGGGGTGCGGTGAAAGGAAGGGCCCCCTGCTAACGCCTCGTGCATAGCAGGGGTCCCCTCCTAACACGCAGGCACGCGCGCGCACCGCGAGCGCCGAGAACGGCGGCGACGTCCGGATCCGACCGCACGGCGGGTGCCGAGCCCACCGGGCGGGGCCTCGTCGACGTCCCGGTATGACACAGGCGAGCTCGGGAGGCGACTTCCCCCCGTAACATCACCAATCCATAATCGTCGATAGGCATCCGGCTTCCGCACGGGCACCACGCCGGCCCGGTGGACTCCCCCTGTCGCGCCGTCCTCCGCCGGCTCGGACGCCGTCCGCCCCCGCGCGACGAGAGGGAGCACAGATGCGAATCGTCCGGATCGGCCTGGCCCTGGCCGTCGGCGCACTGGTGGTGTCGACGCTCGGACCCGGCTCGCCCTCGGTGGCACACGATCCCGCCACCCCCGCCGGGCGGGCCTCGGCCCAGGAGTTCATGGCACAGCGTGAACCGACCCAGCAGTTGGTCGCCGCCGCGGCGACGGCCTGCACGAACGGCCAGGCGGCGGGTTACCCGTGTCGCAACGTCGATTTGCTGTCGTTCCTGCCGCTGACGAGCATCGGCGGCAGCCAGGCGAACGACATCTGGGGCTGGACCGACCCCCAGACCCGCAAGGAGTACGCGATCGTCGGTCGCCGCAACGGCACCTCCTTCGTGGACATCTCGAACCCGACCGCGCCGGTCTATCTCGGCAACCTGCCCGCGTACCAGAACCGCACGGCGGTCTGGCGGGACATCAAGGTCTACCGCGACCACGCGTACGTGGTGGCGGACGTGTCCGGGCACGGCATGCAGGTGTTCGACCTGACCCGGTTGCGGGGCGTCACCACGCCGCAGACCTGGACGACCAACGCGCAGTACAACCAGTTCGGCAACTCGCACAACATCGCCATCAACGAGCAGACCGGCTTCGCGTACGCGGTCGGCACCAACACGTGCAGCGGCGGCCTGCACATGGTCGACATCCGGACCCCGAAGTCCCCGGCGTACGCCGGCTGCGTCAGCAACGACGGATACACCCACGACACCCAGTGCGTGGTGTACCGGGGTCCCGACACCGCCCACACCGGCCGGGAGATCTGTGTCAGCTCCAACGAAGACACCGTCACCGTGGTGGACGTGACCAGCAAGTCCGCTCCGCGGCAGTTGGCCCGCATCGGGTACACCGGCCGGGCGTACACCCACCAGGGCTGGTTCACCGAGGACCAGAGGTACTTCCTGCTCGACGACGAGCTGGACGAGTCCCGGCGCGGGGTCAACACCCAGACCTACATCTGGGACCTGGCCGACCTGGACGCGCCCCGGCACATCGGCACCTACAGCGCGCCCTCCGGTGTCGCCGCCACCGACCACAACCAGTACGTCAAGGGACGGTACAGCTACCAGGCCAACTACCGGGCCGGGTTGCGCATCCTGGACCTCGGCGACGTGGCCGCCGGTCGGGCCACCGAGGCCGGCTTCTTCGACGTCTACCCGTCCAGCAACAGTTCCTCGATGAACGGGGCCTGGAGCACCTACCCGTACTTCCCGAGCGGTGTCGTCGTGGTCAGCGGCATCGAACAGGGGCTGTTCGTGTTGCAGCCCCGGCTGCCGTGACGACGACCAGCCAGGGGCCGACGGCGAACGCCGTCGGCCCCGTCGACGTGCCGCCCGATCCGGAGTACCCGGCCGGTCCCGGCGTCCCGGTGCCGACGGCAGGCCCGGGGACCCGTTACGCGGCGATCGCGCTGGTGCTCGCGCTGTCCCTGACGGTCGGCTTCTTCGCCGGCCGGGCCGGTGGTCCGAGCGGCGGTCCGGCCCGGCCGACCGCTGCGATGGCGGGCGGGCACGCGGGCCACGGTCCGGGTGGGCTGGAGGTCTCGCGGGACGGCTGGACGCTGGCGCTGCACACGTCGGCCCTGACCGTCGGCGAGCCGAACGACCTGGCCTTCCAGATCACCGACCAGACCGGTGTCGCGCTGACCGCGTTCCAGGAGAACCACGAGCGCCGGATGCACCTGATCCTCGTCGGGCGTGACCTCTCCGGATATCAACACCTGCACCCGGAGATGTCGCCCGACGGCACCTGGCGGGTGCGGGTAACACCGTCGGCACCCGGCCCGTTGCGGGTGATCGCCGACTTCTGGCCGCTCGGCGCCCAGGCGGGGGTCACCCTCGGGACCGACGTGCCGGTTCCCGGCCGGTACGCGGTCCGGCCGCTCGATCCGCCCGAGGAGACGGTCCTGGTCGACGACTACACGGTCACCCTGGACGGCGGCCTGCGCGCCGGCGAGTCCCACCAGGTGCTGGTCTGGCTCGGTCGCCTCGGGCAGCCGGTGAACGACCTGCAACCGCACCTGGGCGCGTACGGGCATCTGGTCGCGTTGCGTCAGGGCGACGTGGCGTACCTACACGTCCATCCGGCGGCGGCCAGCCAGGCCAGTTCGGTGGTGGCGTTCGGCATCACCGTGCCGTCGACGGGCACCTATCGATTGTTCTTCGAGTTCCGACACCTCGACGAGGTACGCGTCGCGGCCTTCACCGTGGTCGTGTAGGGGCGTCGAAAACGGTGGCGGCCCGGGTGCACCTGGTCGGGACACCGGGGCCGCCACCGCATCGTGGGTGACGCCAGGAGGTGGTCGGTCAGCCGACGGCGGCCAGGTCGGTCAGCCGAGCCAGCGAGTCCTCCAGATCGGCGCCGACCCTCCGCAGGCCGAGCCGGAGCAGCGCGGCCTTGACCGGGCCGGCCGGCCAGCGTACGACGATGAGCCGCACGACCGTCCCACCCTCGTCCTCGTCCGGGGTGAGCTGGACGTAGATCTCGGTGCGCGCCTCCGCTCGGGCACCGGCGCCCTTGGCGCGTTCCCGCCAGCCGATCAGGGTCGGCTCCTGGTAGGCGATCACTTCGGCCTCATGTGCGGCACCGCGCCCGGCCTGGACCAGTTGCCGTCTGCCGAAGCCCTCTCCTGAGAGGACCTCGGCCGCACGGACGCCGGCCAGCCAGGCCGGCAACTGTTCAGCGCGCTGAACCACGTCCCAGACCGCGTTCACCGGTGCCGACACGTGCGCGCTGCGTTCCACGAGGATCATTTCCGTCTTCCTCCAGTGAGGACATCCCACAATATTCGGAACTGTATGCGCAAAAACGGACGTATGTGGACGGGTTTGCCGAAGACACGCCGAAAGGTATTGCCATCGACGCTTCGGCACCCTATGGCGCAGCGCTCCCACGACCCCTAGAGTTCCGAACACGTTTCGCGTTTCGCCGGGAGGGCGCATGCAGACCGCTCCGATGCCCGACTTCCCCAGCGGATTCCGCTGGGGCGTCTCCACCTCCGCCTACCAGATCGAGGGCGCCGCCGACGCGGACGGTCGCGGACCCTCCATCTGGGACACCTTCGCCCACTCCCCCGGGCGCATCCTCGACGGCAGCACCGGCGACGTGGCCTGCGACCACTACCACCGGTACGCCGAGGACGTCGCGCTGATGGCCGGACTCGGGGTGACCGCGTACCGCTTCTCGGTGGCCTGGCCTCGCGTGCTGCCCACCGGCACCGGTCCGGTCAACGCCGCCGGGCTGGACTTCTATGAGCGGCTGGTGGACGAGCTGCTCGACCACGGCATCGACCCGGTCGCCACGCTGTTCCACTGGGACCTGCCGCAGCCGCTTCAGGACGCCGGCGGCTGGCTGCACCGCGACACCGCGCACCGCTTCGCCGAGTACGCCGACGTGCTGGCCGCCCGCCTCGGCGACCGGGTCAAGCTCTGGATCACCCTCAACGAGCCGTTCATCCACATGAGCCTCGGCCACGGCACCGGCGAGCACGCCCCCGGCAAGGCGCTGTTCTTCGACGCCTTCCCGGTCGCCCACCACCAACTGCTCGGCCACGGTCTCGCGGTCGGCGCGCTGCGCGCCCGCAGCAGCAGCCCGGTCGCCATCGCCAACAACTATTCGCCGGTACGGGTGCTCGGCGACGACCCGGCCGACGCCGCCGCCGGGTACGCCTACGACGCGCTGCACAACCGGCTCTTCACCGATCCGCTGCTCGGCCGCGGCTACCCGACCGAGCTGGGCTTCGACACCAGCGTGGTCCGCGACGGCGACCTCGACGTCATCGCCGCCCCACTGGACGTGCTGGGCGTCAACTACTACAACCCCACCGGCGTCCGCGCCCCCGAGGAGGGTTCACCGCTGCCGTTCGAGCTGGTGCCGCTCACCGGGTACCCGCGTACCGCCTTCGACTGGCCGGTGGCGCCGGACGGGCTCCGGGACCTGCTCGGCTGGCTGCACCGGCAGTACGGGTCGGACCTGCCCCCGATCCAGATCACCGAGAGCGGCTGCGCGTACGACGACACCCCGGACGCCGACGGCCAGGTGCCGGACCGGGACCGGATCGCCTATCTGGACGGCCACCTGCGCGCGGTGCACGCGGCGATGGCCGACGGGGTCGACGTGACCGGGTACTTCGTCTGGTCGCTGCTGGACAACTGGGAGTGGGCCGAGGGCTTCACCAAACGCTTCGGGCTGGTGCACGTGGACTTCGCCACCGGAGCGCGTACGCCCAAGTCGTCGTACTCCTGGCTGCGCGAGGTCATCGCGGCGGCCCGGCGGGAACCTCCCCGGTGACCACCATCGACCCGACGCCGGCCTCGCTGCCGGCGGCGCTGGCGGAGCCGACGGTCCCGGTGCGGCGCGGCTGGATCGCGCTGCTCTTCGCCGCGAACCTCGGCGTCTGGATGGCGTTCTTCACGCCGATCCAGGTGCTGCTGCCGCAGCAGCTCGGGCAGATCGCGCCGACCAACAAGGAGACCATGCTGGCGGTGGTCACCGGCCTCGGCGCGTTGGCCGCGGTGATCGTCAACCCGGTGGTCGGGGCGCTGTCGGACCGGACCTGCCTGCGGATCGGCGGCCGGGAGTTCGGTCGCCGGCACGTCTGGACCCTCGGCGGCGCGGTGCTCGGGGCGCTGTCGCTGGCGCTGCTCGCCCAGGCGCAGACCGTGCTCGGCGTGGTCGTCGGCTGGATCGCGGCACAGACCTGCTTCAACGCGATGCTGGCCAGCCTGACCGCCGCCGTACCGGACCGGGTTCCGGTCGCCCAACGCGGCGGCGTCTCCGGCTGGGTCGGCATCCCGCAGGCGCTCGGGCTGGTGCTCGGCGTCGTGCTGGTCACCGCCGTGGTCACCGGCAACGCCGCCGGGTACCTGGCGATCGCCGCCGCGGTGCTGCTGTTCGCGCTTCCGTTCGCCCTGCGCACCACGGACGACCCGCTGCCGCGTACGCACCGACCGGCGCTGCGGGGACTGCTGGCCGGCATGTGGGTGTCGCCGCGCCGGTACCCCGACTTCGGCTGGGCCTGGATCACCCGGTTCCTGGTCCAGCTCGGCAACGCCTTCGGCACCCTCTATCTGCTGTACTTCCTCACCGACGAGGTCCGGGTGGCCGACCCCGAGGGCGGCCTGCTGGTGCTGATCCTGCTCTACACCGCCGGGCTGATGGCCACCACCGTGGTCGCCGGGCGGCTGTCGGACCGCTCGGGCAAACGCAAGATCTTCGTGATCGTCGCCGGGATGGTGATCGCGGTCGCGGCCCTGCTGCTGGCCGTCGCCCCCACCTGGCCGATGGCGATCGTCGCCGCGCTGCTGCTCGGTGCCGGTTACGGGGTGTACCTGTCGGTGGACGCCGCCCTGATCACCCAGGTGCTGCCGAGGGCCACCGACCGGGCCAAGGACCTCGGCGTGATCAACATCGCCAACTCCGCCCCACAGGTGCTCGGACCGGCCATCTCCGCCCCGATCGTGGTCTACCTGGGCGGCTACCCGGCCCTGTACGCCACCACCGCCGTGGTGACCGTCCTCGGCAGCGTCCTGGTGCTGAAGATCCGCTCCGTCCCCTGACAGGCTGTGATGTAAGGAGGGGACCCCTGTACAACACCAGGCGATAGCAGGGGACCCCTCCTAACATCTGTACGCTGGGGGCCGTGACGGTACGTGTGCGATTCGCCCCCTCCCCGACCGGTATGTTCCACGTCGGCGGTGCCCGCTCGGCGCTGCAGAACTGGATCTACGCCAAGCAGCAGGGCGGGGTGTTCGTGCTGCGCATCGAGGACACCGACGCCGCACGCAACAAGCCGGAGTGGACCGAGGGCATCCTGTCGGCGCTGGACTGGATCGGCATCGAGCGGGGCAGCTACGAGGGCCCCTGGTTCCAGTCCTCGTACGCCGACGAGCACCGCGCCGCCGCCCGCCGGCTGCACGACTCGGGTCGCGCGTACTACTGCGACTGCACCCGCGAGGCGGTGCAGGCCCGGACCGGTAACCAGTACACCGGCTACGACGGCCACTGCCGCGACCGTGGCCTGCCGCCCGGCGAGGGTCGTGCGCTGCGCTTCCGTACGCCCGACGAGGGCACCACGGTGGTCGTGGACCTGATCCGGGGCGAGCCGACCTTCGAGAACAAGCTCATCGAGGACTTCGTGATCGCCCGGGGCGACGGTTCACCCGTCTTCCTGCTGGCCAACGTCGTCGACGACATGACGATGGGCATCACCCACGTCATCCGGGCCGAGGAGCACCTGCCCAACACCCCGAAGCAGCAGTTGCTCTGGGACGCCCTCGGGGTGAAGCCGCCGATCTGGGCGCACGTTCCCGTGGTCGTCAACGAGAAGCGGCAGAAGCTGTCCAAGCGACGGGACAAGGTCGCGCTGGAGGCGTACCGGGACGAGGGCTACCTCGCCACCGCGATGCGCAACTATCTGATGCTGCTCGGCTGGGCGCCCTCCGGCGACCGGGAGATCGTGCCCTGGTCGGTGATCGAGGACGAGTTCCGGCTGGACGAGGTCAACCCGTCACCGGCCTTCTTCGACGAGAAGAAGCTGCGGGCGTTCAACGGCGAGTACATCCGGGCGCTGCCGGTCGAGGAGTTCGTCGAGGTCTGCGGGCCGTGGCTGACCGGTACCGGCAGCATCCCGCCGCCGCCGTGGCAGCCCGACGAGTTCGACCCGGCGACGTTCGCCGCGGTGGCGCCGCTGGCCCAGACCCGCATCGCGGTCCTCAGCGAGATCGTTGCGAACGTCGACTTCCTCTTCCTCGCCTCCCCGCTGATCGACGAGGCGGCCTGGGCCAAGGCGATGAAGGAGGGTTCGGCCGAGCTGCTGGACGACGCCATCGCCGCCTACGCGGCGGTGACCTCGTGGGACGCGGCGACGCTGAAGACCACCCTGGAGGAGGTCGGCGCGGCGCGCGGTCTCAAGCTCGGCAAGGCCCAGGCGCCGGTACGCGTCGCGGTCACCGGCCGGACGGTCGGGTTGCCGCTGTTCGAGTCGCTGGAGCTGCTCGGCGCCGAGCGCACCCTGACCCGGCTACGCGCCGCCCGCGCCCGCCTGTTCTGAGGCTGTCGGATGTAAGGAGGGGTCCCCTGCTAACGCCTGGTGCATAGCAGGGGACCCCTCCTTACATCCGTGCACGGCGAGAGGCGCGGCGGCGGATCAGGCGGGCGGCGACCAGCACGACGAGCAGCACCAGGGCGACGATGCCCGCCCACCAGCCGGCGCCCGACGAGTCGCCGGACCGGGGCATCGGGGTGGCCGCCAGCGGACCGGACCTGGTCGGGGTGGGCGTGGCCTCCGTCGGTGCCGGGGTGGCCGGTACGGCGGTGGTGGCCCCCTCGGCAGGGGTAGCCGTCGTCGCCGACGAGGTCGGATCGGCGGGCGTACCGGTGGTCAGCGTGAACCGGACCTCGCCGGAGATCGGGTGGCCGTCGCCGGAGACGATCTCGTACCCGATCACGTACAGGCCGGCCCGGCCGGGGGTGAACGGCGCGCTGATCCGGTTGCCGGAGACCCTGGCCGGGCCGCCGAGCGCGTCCACGTCGTCCGGTCCGGTGACCGTGAGTGTGGTGCTCTCCTCGTCGAGCCGAGCGAGGAAACGCAACTCGACCCGCTCGGGCGCGGTCGCGACGCGGGCGCCGTCGCGGGGGTTGCTGCCGGTCAGTTGGTTGTGCGCGGCGGCCGGGGTCATCGGCAGCAGCAAGAACACACCGAGCGCCACGCCGAACACCACTGTCCAGGACCGCGTCGTACGCGCTACCCTGCCCCCCATCACGGCCTCCGCACCGGTAAGATCCGCCCCGCGTGTCCACGGCTGATCATTGGTCGATTCGCGATCGCAGATAGTTCCAATTAGTGTTTCACCAGCTGCAACCGATCGTCGTTCCACGGAGTCTTTGTGGTGGGTACCCGTCCTGTGGGCACGGTCACCGCCGTCGGCCCTCCAACGCGTGACCCCTGCAGCACAGCCGACCATCGACGGGGCGAGGAGGCGGCATGGTCCGACGGATGAGGCGACTGGCCACGATAGCGGTCGGTGGAGTCGCCGCGGTGTTGTTGTCGCTGGCCTTCGTCGAGCCGGCCAAGGCCGCGCCGAAGGCGCCGCCCGCCGGCGTCGACATCACCGGAGACGGGTTGGCCGAGCCGTTGCGCCTGCGCCACGACTCCAGCCCGGAGCAGGTGACCGCCGTCATCGACCAGGTGAGCCGATCCCTGGCGCGGGCGAGCGCGCCCAAGAAGGCCGACCTCGGTCCGAAGTACACCGTGGTGGTGCTGGCCGGTGACACTCCGAAGCAGACCTACGACCTCTATCCGAAGGCGGTCGGCGGACCGCGCGTCTATCGGCCGGCCAAGCAGCCGGACGCCCGCAAGACCACGGCGGCCTGGTTCCTCGGGCGGATGACCATGTCGGAGACGCTGCGCACCGTCGGGGTGCCGCTGGAGCGGACGTACGAGGCGGTCAGCGGCGGGGTCGGTGGAGGCGAACGGATCATTCCGGAGGACGCGCTCAACCCCGCTCAGGACATCAACGAGGCCTTCAGCGATCTGCGCCGCCTGCTCCTGCTGAACGTCGCGGTGATGCTGGTGATCACCCTCGGGCTGGCCGGGATCGCGCTGCTGGTCCGCCGCCGGACCCGCTGAACCTCCGCACCAGCGCCGCGAGGCTGAGCCTCGGCACCAGCGCCGCCGGACCGAGCCTCAGCACCAGCAGGACCGGACCCGGGTGCGCCCTAGCACCAGCGGCGCGGGGGCCGTTCCCGGCGTACCGCCCGCAGTGCCGGGCGGACCGGGCCGTGCCGGTGGGCGCCGGCCCAGCCGGGCAGGTCGCTGCGACAGCCGCCGGTGACCGGCTCCGGCACGGCGGTCTCGCCCGTACGCTGACGCGGCACCACGGGTTCGACGGGGCGCGGGCGTACCGGAGCGCCGTCCTCCTCGGGACGCTCGGCCGCCCGTGCCGGCGTGGGTTCGCCCGGGTGGGCCAGGCCGATGAGCCGACGGTGGTGCTTGGCGACGGCCGGCTGCTCGTGCGGTCCCGATCGGCAGGGCTCTCCCTGGGCGCAGCCGTGGTCAGCCTCCCCGTGCGCCATCGGTGTCTCCTCACGCTCGCCCTCACCCGCCGGTGCCCACCCGACGTGCCTCGTTACCGTACTGGCCGGCTCCGACGGCCCGTGCAGCGCGTACCGGGTGGGTGCTGTCGGTCCCACCGACGCCTGCCGGCGAGGTCCAGCTCAGGACATGTCAGGCTAGGCGGGTGAGCGAGTCGGGCGGGACGGACCTGTCGGCCACGCTGCGCCGGATCGAGCGGGCCGCCGGTGCGCTGGCCACCGACAGCGTGGCCCGGATGGACGACACGCTGCCCTGGTTCCGGGAGCTGCCCGCCGACCAGCGGTCCTGGGTGATGCTGGTGGCGCAGGCCGGCGCGCGCTCGCTGGTGCAGTGGCTGCGCTCCGACGGCGGCCCCAACAAGGGCACCCAGGAGGTCTCCGACGAGGTGTTCGCCACCGCGCCGCAGGCGCTGGCCCGGTCGATCACCCTCCAGCAGACCGTCGCCCTGATCAAGGTCACCATCGACGTGGTCGAGGAGCAGGTCGACGACCTGGCCGCCCCGGGCGAGGCGGCGCAGTTGCGCGAGGCGGTGCTGCGCTACTCCCGGGAGATCGCCTTCGCCGCGGCCCGGGTGTACGCCCGGGCGGCCGAGTCGCGCGGTTCGTGGGACGCCCGCCTCCAGGCCCTGCTGGTCGACGCGCTGCTGCGGGGTGACTCCCCGGACGTGCTGGCCAGCCGGGCCGCCGCGCTCGGCTGGACGGACGCGCCGCCGGTCGCGGTGGCGGTCGGCCCCTCCCCCGGCGGCGAGGTCGCCGCCGTGCTGCACACCGTCTACCGGCAGGCTCGGCGGGTCGGGGTCGAGGTGATCGGCGGCGTGCACGGTGACCGTCTGGTGATCGTGCTGGGTGGGGCGGCGGACCCGGTGGCGGCCACCGCCGAACTGCTCTCCACCTTCGGCGACGGCCCGGTGGTCGTCGGCCCCTCGGTGCCGAGCCTGGACGAGGCCACCGAGTCGGCCCGGGCGGCGTTGGCCGGTTACCGGGCGGCCCCGGCGTGGCCGGCCGCGCCCCGGCCGGTCTACGCCGGTGACCTGCTGCCCGAACGGTCCCTGGCCGGCGACGCGGAGGCCCGGCGGCGGCTGCGGCACGACGTGTACGCGGTGCTGGTGCGGGCCGGCGGTGAGCTGCTGGAGACGCTGGACGCCTTCTTCGCCGCGGGCGGCACGCTGGAGAGCGCGGCCCGGGCGCTGTTCGTGCACCCGAACACGGTGCGGTACCGGCTGCGGCGGATCTCGGACGTCACCGGGTTCAGCCCGTTGTCGCCCCGGGACGCCTTCGCGTTGCGGGTGGCGCTGACCGTGGGTCGGTTGGATCCGGTGGTGCCGACCCCGACATTGGCCCCACCGACCGGTAAAAGATCACAGGTCGGCGATGATCAGCACCAATCTTTGTAGGATCTCTCCAAAGGTCCTAGTGCGGTTTGGTACCGGTCGGCACAGCGCAACCGGTGGGTATCCGGGAGAGTCATAGACGTGCTCGCCGTACTCTGCCCCGGCCAGGGTTCTCAGAAACCCGGCTTCCTGACTCCCTGGCTCGACCTGCCCGGCGCCGAGGCGCGGCTGCGTCACTGGTCCGCGCTGGCCGGCGTCGACCTGGTGCACCTGGGCACCGAGGCCGACGCCGACGAGATCCGGGACACCGCCCGCACCCAGCCGCTGCTGGTGGCCGCGGCCCTGCTCGCCGCCGAACACCTGCCGATGCAGGACGTGGCGCTGACCGCCGGGCACAGCGTCGGCGAACTCGGTGCGGCGGCGCTGGCCGGCGCGCTGCCGGCGGACGCCGCGATCTCCCTCGCCGGGGTACGCGGCCGGGAGATGGCCGCCGCCTGCGCGCTGGAACCGACCGGCATGGCCGCGGTCCTCGGCGGCGACCCGGACGAGGTGCTCGCCGCGATCGAGGGGCACGGGCTGCACGCCGCGAACCGCAACGGCACCGGGCAGGTCGTCGCCGCCGGTGCGGTCGACGGCCTGGAGAAGCTGGCCGCCGAGCCGCCGGCCCAGGCGCGGGTCATCCGGCTCCAGGTGGCGGGTGCCTTCCACACCCCGTACATGGCTCCTGCGGAGGCGGCGCTGGCCACGGTGGCGGCCGACGTCACCACCGCCGACCCGACGCGGATCCTGCTCTCCAACCTCGACGGCACCGCCGTCAAGCAGGGCGCGGAGATGCTCCAGCGGCTGGTCCGGCAGGTCACCGCCCCGGTCCGCTGGGACCTGTGCATGGCCGCCCTCGCCGACCTCGGGGTGACCGGCGTGATCGAGCTGCCGCCCGCCGGTACGCTCTCCGGCCTGGTCAAGCGCGAGCTCAAGGGCCCCGGCCTGCCGGAGATCGTGACCCTGAACACCCCTGACAAGCTGCCCGCCGCCCGCGACCTGATCGCCCGCGTCGCCGGAGGGCAGGCGTGAGCGCCGTCCGCCTCAGTCCGTCCGACTCCCGTGCCGAGATCGACCGTAGGAAGGGCTCGTCATGAGCGGCAGTCGCATCCTGTCCCTGGGGCACTACCAGCCGTCCCGGGTGGTGACCAACGACGAGATCGCCCAGTTGGTGGAGACCAACGACGCGTGGATCCGGGACCGGGTCGGCATCGCCAGCCGGCGGATCGCCGGTGACGAGACGGTCGCCGACATGGCCGCCGCCGCAGCGGACAAGGCGCTGGCCAACTCGGGGCTGACCGCCTCCGACATCGACCTGGTCGTGGTGGCGACCTGCACCTCGATCGACCGCAGCCCGAACGTGGCCTGCCGGGTCGCGGCCAAGCTGGGCATCGACGCACCGGGGGCGTTCGACCTGAACACGGCCTGTTCCGGCTTCGCGTACGCGCTGGGCACCGTGGACCACGCGGTCCGCGCCGGTGCCAGCCGCAACGCCATCGTGATCGGCGCGGAGAAGCTGTCCGACTTCATCGACTGGAACGACCGCACCACCTGCATCATCTTCGGCGACGGGGCGGGCGCCGCGGTGGTCACCGCCGCACCCGAGGGCGAGCCGGCCGGTATCGGCCCGGTGGTCTGGGGCTCGGTGCCGGAACGCGGCGACGCGGTACGCATCGAGGGCTGGCGCCCGTACGTCGCGCAGGAGGGTCAGACGGTGTTCCGCTGGGCCACCACCGCCCTGGCGCCGCTGGCGTTGCAGGCGTGCGAGCGGGCCGGGGTCGACCCGTCGGAGCTGGCCGCGTTCGTTCCGCACCAGGCCAACACGCGGATCATCGACGGCATCGCGAAGCGGCTGAACATCCCGCAGGCGATCATCGCGAAGGACCTGATCGAGTCCGGCAACACCTCGGCGGCCAGCATCCCGCTGGCCCTGTCGAAGCTGGTGGAGCGCCGCGAGGTGCCCTCCGGCGCACCGGTGCTGCTGTTCGGTTTCGGCGGTGGCCTGACCTACGCCGGTCAGGTCGTCCGCTGCCCCTGATACCCCCTCGGCGCGCAGGCGCAGAGGTGTGACGGACGGCGTCGCCGCCCGTCGAGAAATTCCGATGAGAGGAACCCACCGCAATGACCCGTGACGAGATCACCACCGGCCTCGCCGAGATCCTCGAAGAGGTTGCCGGGGTGAACCCGGACGACGTGGCCGAGGGGAAGTCCTTCACCGACGACCTGGACGTCGACTCGCTCTCCATGGTGGAGGTCGTGGTGGCGGCCGAGGAGAAGTTCGGCGTCAAGATCCCGGACAACGAGGTCCAGAACCTCAAGACGGTCGGGGACGCCGTGAGCTACATCGAGGCGCAGTCCTGATATGAGTCGTCCTGACGTCGTCGTCACCGGGCTCGGCGCGACCACCCCGCTGGGCGGGGACGTCGCGTCGACCTGGGACGCCATGCTCGCCGGCCGCTCCGGGGTGAGTGCGCTCACCCAGGAGTGGGCCGGTCAGTTGCCGGTCCGGATCGCCGCCCAACTGGCGGTCGATCCCTCCACCGTGCTGGACCGGGTGAAGCTGCGCCGGCTGGACCGCTCCGAGGCGATCGCGTTGATCGCCGCCCACCAGGCCTGGGCCGACGCCGGCCTGGTCGACGCCGGAGCGGACCCGGAACGGATCGGGGTCAGCATCGGCTCCGGCATCGGTGGCGCGGTCACCCTGCTCAACCAGGACGACATCCTGGAGGCGTCCGGTCCCCGGCGGGTCTCCCCGCACACCGTGCCCATGCTGATGCCCAACGGTCCCGCCGCGTGGGTGGGTCTGGAACTCGGCGCCCAGGCCGGTGTGCACTCGGTGGCCAGTGCCTGCGCGACCGGCGCGGAGGCGATCGCGCTGGGTCTGGACATGATCCGGGCCGGTCGGGCCGACGTGGTGGTGGCCGGTGGCACCGAAGCGGTGATCCACGCGCTGCCGATCGCCGGATTCGCCTCGATGCGGGCCATGTCGACCCGCAACGACGAACCCGAGCTGGCCTCCCGGCCGTGGGACAAGGGCCGGGACGGCTTCGTCCTCGGCGAGGGCGCCGGCATCGTGGTGCTGGAGCGCGCCGAGCACGCCGCCGCCCGGGGTGCCCGGGTGTACGCGCGGCTGGCCGGTGCCGGTATCACCTCCGACGGCTACGACATCGTCCAGCCGCACCCGGAGGGCGCCGGCGCGATCCGGGCCATCGCGAAGGCGATCGCCGACGCGGACGTGGACCGGGCCGACATCAGCCACGTCAACGCGCACGCCACGTCCACCCCGGTGGGCGACATCGCCGAGATCAAGGCACTGCACGCGGCACTCGGCGACCACCCGGTGCTGACCGCCACCAAGTCGATGTCCGGGCACCTGCTCGGCGCGGCCGGTGCGCTGGAGTCGATCGCCACGATCCTGGCGATCCGCGACAGCGTGGTGCCGCCGACGATCAACCTGGACGACCCGGACGACGGCCTCGACCTCGACGTGGCCGCCGGCAAGGCCCGCCACATGGACATCCCCGCCGCGCTGAACAACTCGTTCGGCTTCGGCGGTCACAACGTGGCGCTCGTCTTCACCCGGGCCTGAGCCGCCCCGGCGGCGCAGGCTGCGGCAGCACCGCCTCGGCCCCGCCGACGCACCACGCGTCGGCGGGGCCGAGGCGTGTTCCGGGCCGGTCGGCGGGTCAGCCGCAGGTGGTGGCGGGCAGTCCGGAGACCTTCACCGGGGACCGTCCGCGCGGGGCGGCCTTGCCGGCGAGTACGTCGGCGAGCGCCGTCATCGAGGCCCGGCTCGACGAGTACGTGGCCAGCAGCGTCGGCGAGTTCGCCTGCGCCAGCACGTACGGAGTGTCCATGGCGACGGTGACGCCGGCCCCGGAGCGCAGGTCGCCGGCCCCGTCGCCGTACCCGACGAGGTGCACGACCGTGCCGCCGCTGGGCACCACCTCCACCCCGGCGGCGGTGAGTGCCTCGGTCAGCGCGGTCCGGGTGTGCGCCCGCCCGCCCGAGGAGGTGACGGTGACCGGGCCCTTGACCCCGCTGGTGTCGCACCGGCCCTTCAACACGGTCACCGCGGCGGCGGCCAGGTCACCGGCGGCGTCGAGGTGCGCCGGAGCCCGCAGCGTGGACATCTCCGGCACCGGCGAGTCGGCCAGCGTGAACTTCATGGTCAGTACGCGGGTGGCCGCCTCCACCAGTCGGGCCCGGGGCAGCGAGCCGTCCCGCAGCGCCGTCAGCAGCCCGTCGTACGCCTGACCGACGTGCGGCGGCATGAGGATCAGGTCGTTGCCGGCCTTGAGGGCGCGTACCGCCGCCTCACCCGGCCCCCAGCGGCGGGCCGGCGGCATGTTCATCCCGTCGGTGATGACCACGCCCTGGAACCCGAGTTCGCCGCGCAGCACGTCGGTGAGCAGTTTGCGGGAGAAGGTGGCGGCCACTTCCGGATCGATCTCCGCCACGTCGAGGTGGGCGGACATCACGGCCAGGGCGCCCGCCTCGATGCCGGCGCTGAACGGGGGCCACGCCTCGGCGGCGAGCTTCTTGCGCGACTGCGTGAGCACCGGCAGGTCCTCGTGCGAGTCGACGGCGCTGTGCCCGTGCCCGGGGAAGTGCTTGACGGTGGCCGCGACACCGGACGCCTGAAGCCCGCGAACCGCACCACCGACCTGTCCGGCGGCGCGGGTCGGGTCCGCGCCGAACGACCGGGACCCGATCACCGTGCTGCGCTTGACCAGCACGTCGGCGACCGGCGCGAAGTCGAGGTTGATCCCCATCGCGGCCAACTCGGTGCCGGCGGCCCGCCAGGCGGACTCGGTCAACGCCGGATCGTCGGCGGCACCGGCGGCGAGTGCGCTGGGTAGCATGGTCACCCCGTCGGTGATCCGGGTGACCACGCCGTACTCCTGGTCGGTGCCGATCAGGAACGGCGCCGTGCCGGCGGGCAGCTTGTCGGCGGCCTCCCGTAGGCCGGTGGTGAGCTGGCGGACCTGCTTCGGGTTGTCGACGTTGGTGGTCGGTTGGTTGCCCTGGGTGGGGTCGTCGGCGCTGAACCCGACCAGGATCAGACCACCGAGCCGGTACTTCTCGATCATCTCGGCCGGGGTGTCCACGCCCCCGAGGTTCCGGTTGCCGGCGGCCGAGCCGGCCGAGACCTTGGTGGCCTGGTCGCCGTAGGCGTACGGCATCAGCACCTGGCCGACCAGGTCCTCGTCGGCGAGTTCGGCGACCAGCGCGGCGGCCCGGGTGGCCGGGTCGTCCGGCGGTGCGCTCGACGGGGGCGCCGGTTCTGTCGCCGGGGCCGACGACGGGGCGGCCCCCGGTCGCTGCCCGGCTCCCGAACAGCCGGTGACGAGTAACGCGGTCACGGCGACGAACGCGGCGACGACGCGCCGAGGGGTAGTCGACACGCGGCCCAGTCCACCAGCTCACCGCGTATCGGGGCAACTCGACCGTCAACCAGTGGACGGGCGTGCCGGTACGCCGCCGGAGGTGGCGGGCCTCGGGTCCGGCCGCTCAGCCGACCCGGGTGAGCAGGGTCACCGGCGCGCCGTCACCGGCGTAGCGGTACGGCTCCAGCTCGGCGTCCCAGGCGGTGCCGAGCGCCTTGTCCAGCGCGTGCGCGAGCGCCTCCGGTCCCCGGGCGGCGGCCATGATGCTGCGCAGCCGGTCCTCGCCGAGCTGGATGTCACCGGCGGCACCGACCGTGGCCCGGAACAGCCCGCGTCCCGGCACGTACATGAAACGCTCGCCGTCGGCGCCCGGACTGGGTTCCTCGGTCACCTCGAAACGGATCATGGGCCACTGCCGGAGGGCAGCAGCCAGTTCGGCACCCGTCCCCGGGCGACCGGACCACCCGCACTCGGCCCGGCGGGCGCCGGGATCGACGGGTTGAGCCGTCCATTGCAGGTTGACCGGCGCGACAAGGACGCGCGCGATCGCCCACTCGACGTGTGAACACACGGCGAGCGGGGTCGAATGGACGTATACGACGCCACGCGTTGGCACGGTGACCTCCCGGAGAGCGAGGTGCGTCTTCCCCTACGACCTCGACCCGGACCGGGTGCGTTGCTGGAACACATGATGACTCCTGTGACGGATGGTGCGCCAGCGAATCGGGAAATCCGCCGGTCGGAATACCCGGACAGGTGACTGCGGTTCCACCTCGTGACGCCGCGGTGACCAGCCGGGATCGTGGCTCGTGTACAGTTCCATCGGCGGCCTGTGCCGCGTACAGCCTCTGCGGGTCACCCGTTCGGTACCGCCCGCATCAGCCCCCGGACGTTTCCCCGTCCTCCGTACGTCTTGCAAGGAGTACCTCCGTGGCGAGCAACACCTCTAAGACCGCGCGCGCATCAGTCCGGGCCGGCCAGGCTGGCCAGGGTGGCGCACTCAGCGTGCTGGGCGAGTTCAAGTACCTGATCCCGCTCAACGGCGGCAAGCACGCCTACGTGCGGAACCTGACCAACGGCAAGACCGCGCACCTGCGTACCGACTCCGAGGCCTTCGTCGAGGAGATCCGGGTGCTGGCCGCCGCCGGGCACGCCACCAAGATCCGGGCGGAGATCAACGGCCTCAACGCCGCCCACCCGGGCGACGGCTGGGACGCCACCGAGAAGCGCCTGGTCGAGGCCGGCGTCTTCGAGGGCTGAGCACCGCCCCACCCGCACCACCACGAACGCCCGCCGGGCTCACCCGGCGGGCGTTCGCGCGTCCGCGTGGGGCGCGGGCAGCGGGACGGCGTGGAGTGGTCAGGGGGTGGGGGCGACCAGGGAGACCTCGCCGGTGGTGAGGGTGTAGAGCGCGCCGATCACCGCGACCCGGCCGGAGGCGACCGCGGGAGCCAGGAGCGGGTCGGCGCGCAGGGTGGTGACGGTGCGCCGGACGTGGCGGCGGACGGCCAGGGGCTGCACTTGCGGATCGTCCAGCCCCACCTCGGTCACCGCGGGCGCGATCCGGTCGATCAGGTGGGCCAGGGCACCGGCCGGGCGTCGACCGGTGCGCAGCGTGTCGACGGTCGCGGCCACCGCCCCGCAGCGTTCGTGCCCGAGCACCATCACCAGTGGTACGCCCAGCACGTCCACGACGTACTCGATCGAGCCGAGGACCGCGCGGTCCAGCACGTGGCCGCCGGTGCGGATGACGCAGATCGAGCCGAAGGTCTGGTCGAAGATCGCTTCGAGCGGTACCCGCGAGTCGATGCAGCCGAGCAGGACGGCGTACGGCTGCTGGTCGCCGGAGGCGCTCGCGGCGGCGGCGGTGACGTCGTGTCCGTGCACCGGCTGGCCGCTGACGAAGCGCCGGTTGCCGGCGAGCAGTGCGGCCAGTGCGGCGCGTGGGGTCCCGCCGGCCGCCCGGTCGTCCGGTCGTGGATCGGCCGTCCGTGGCATCGCCATGGTCTCAGCTTGGCCGGATCGTCCCGCCGACGTCACCGGTTCCGGGATCTTCTCAGCACCCCGATTCGCGTGGTCTCATGACGGGTAGCCGGTGTTACCACCGGGTATCCCCGGTGTTGCGCATCCGCGTGTGCCTGGGGAGGTGGCGATGCCAGATCCGGTCGAGGTGCGACTGGGCGACGACGTGAGCCTGCACGTGGACACCGACGGCCCAGCGGACGCCGAGGTCACGGCGGTTCTGCTGCACGGCTGGACGCTTGACGCGCGCAGTTGGCACCGGCAGGTGACGGCGCTGCGCAAGGCGTACCGGTCGGTGCGGGTGGTCAGGTACGACGCACGAGGCCACGGTCGGTCCAGCTGCATGACGCTGCCCACGGCGACGCTGGCCCAGCTCGGCGACGACCTGGCCGCGGTGCTGGACACGGTGGTGCCGACCGGGCGGGTGGTGCTGGTCGGGCACTCCATGGGCGGCATGACGATCATGGAGTACGCGCACCGGCACCCCGGGCACTTCGCCCGCCGGGTGGCCGGGCTGGTCTTCGTCTCGACCACCGCCGAGGGGCACACGCACACCGTCTACGGGTTGTCGCCCCGGATCACCCGGATCATCCGACTGGCCGAGACCACCGGGGCCGGGGTGCTCGCCCGTTGCGGGGCCTGGCGTCCGCCCCGGGCCCTGTTGCGCGCGCTGCGCCCCAGCATCCGCTGGATGCTCTTCGGCGACCGCTGCGACCCGACCGACATCCGCCTGGTCACCTCGGCGGTGGCGCGCGCCTCGCTGCGCTCGATCGGCGGGTTCCGGGCCTCCTTCGGCGCCCAGCACCGGCTGGAGACGTTGGCCGCGCTGGCGGATCTGCCGGCGGCGGCGTTGGTCGGCGACCGGGACCGGCTCACCCCGCCGCCGTGCGCGGAGTCGATCGCCGCCGCGCTGCCCGCCACCGAGCTGACCGTCTGCCCCGGCGCCGGGCACATGTTGATGATGGAGCGTCCCGAGGAGGTCACCGCGGCCCTCTCCGGCGTGCTGCGTCAGGTGCTCGCCGACGCCCGACGCGCCGGTGGTCGGGCCGCCGCCGGCCGCACCCGCCGCCGCTAGAGATCGCACCCGGGCCCGGTGCCTCCGCACGCCCGCGAGGTGGGGCGTAATCTCGTGCGGTTGGCCGGGCCGGTGTGACGAGGAGAACGAAGCGGTGGACCAGAGCACCCTGGACCAGGAGATCGCCGTCGAGCAGCGGCATCTCGACCGGGTGTACGCACGACTGGCCGAGCTGCGCCGCGCGGCGGTCCGTGCCGAGCGGGACGGCTACCGGCTGGCCCGGGTCGGCAACTTCGGCGCGCTGGTGGAGCGGGACGCGATGGTGTTCCACGCCGCGCAGCGCCGCCACGTGCTCGACGCCGAGTACGAGGGGCTGGTCTTCGGCCGGCTCGACCTGCGCGACGGGCAGGTGTTCCACGTCGGACGCCTGGGCATCCGTGACGAGGACGCCGCGACGCTGGTGGTCGACTGGCGCGCCCCGGCCGCCGCCCCGTTCTATCAGGCCACCCCGGCCGAGCCGCTCGGCGTGGTACGCCGCCGGACGATCCAGTCCAGCCGGGAACGGGTCACCCGGATCGAGGACGACCTGCTCGACCCGGACGCCGCACCGGCGGAGATGGCGGTGGTCGGCGACGGCGCGCTGCTGGCCAACCTGTCCCGGACCACCGGTCGGGGCATGCGCGACATCGTGGCGACCATCCAGCGCGAGCAGGACGAGGCGATCCGCTCCCCCGGTTCCGGGGTGACGCTGGTCTCGGGCGGACCGGGCACCGGCAAGACGGCGGTGGCGCTGCACCGCGCCGCGTACCTGCTCTACTCCGACCGCAGCCGGTACGCCGGGGGCGGCATCCTGGTGGTCGGCCCCTCCTCGGTCTTCGTCGAGTACATCGCCTCGGTGCTGCCGTCCCTGGGTGAGGAGACCGCCACCCTGCACTCGCTGGGCACCCTCTTCCCCGGGCTGGTCGCCACCCGCACCGACCCGGTCGAGGTGGCCGCGGTCAAGGGGTCGCTGCGGATGCGCCGGTTGCTGGAGCGGGCGGCCCGGGACGGCGTACCCGACTCCCCGGCCGAGCTGCGGCTGCTCTACCGGGGGCAGTTGCTGCGGCTGGAGCGGGCCGAACTGGACGCCATCCGGGACCGGGCGTTGGCCCGGGGCGCGCGACGCAACGAAGTACGCCGGGCCGGCTTCGACGGTGTCCTGGCGGCGCTCTGGGCGCAGGCCCGCCGGTTGGGCATCGCCCGGCTGCCCGAGCAGCGGGCCTTCGAGGACGAACTGATCGACCGGACCGACTTCCGGGACTTCCTCAAGGCGTGGTGGCCCCGGCTGCATCCGCGGCACGTGCTCGGCTGGCTGGCCGATCCGGAACGGCTGCGCCGGTACGCCGCCGGGCTGCTGTCCCGGGCCGAGATCCGGCTGCTGGAGCAGGCGTACCGGGGGCTGGCCGCCGAGGGGCCGACCGTCGCCGACGTGGCGCTGCTCGACGAGCTGGACGCGCTGCTCGGCAAGCCGGTGCGTCCGGCCCGTGCGAAGCGCGACCCGTTCCAGCTCGCCGGTGGGGTACGCGAGCTGAGCACGTACGCCGACCGGCAGCGGGCCGCCCGCCAGGCGGCCCGGGAGCGGCCCGAGGACTACCGCGACTACGCGCACGTGGTGGTGGACGAGTCGCAGGACGTGTCACCGATGCAGTGGCGGATGATCGGCAGGCGCGGTCGGTTGGCCTCGTGGACGGTGGTGGGTGACCCGGCGCAGACCGCGTGGACGGGGGATCCGCAGGAGCTGTCCCGGGCCCGGGACCAGGCGTTGGGTCGCCGTCGACGGCACCGGTTCACGCTCACCACCAACTACCGCAACTCGGCGGAGATCTTCGCGGTGGCGGCGGCCGAGATCCGGCGGGCGTACCCGGACCTGGCCCTGCCGACCGCGGTGCGGACCACCGGGGTCGACCCGGTGGAGCTGGTGGTGCCGGCGGCGGAGCTGGAGACCAGCGTGCTGACCGCCGCGAGCGCGCTGCTCGGCGAGGTCGAGGGCACCGTCGGGGTGATCACGCCGGTGCCGCGCCGGGACGAGGTCGCGGCCTGGCTGGGCGGGCTCGGCGGCGAGCGCCTCCAGGTGGTGACCAGCCTGGAGGCCAAGGGCATGGAGTACGACGGCGTGGTGCTGGTCGCCCCCGGTGAGATCCGTGCCGATCCGGGCTCCGGCGTGCGGACGCTCTACGTCGCCCTGTCCCGGGCCACCCAGCGGCTGACCACGATCGACCCGACCGGCTGAGCGCGCACATATAGCAATGTCGGCATAGCTCCGTCCCCGGCCGGGCGCAGCACGCAAGGTGTCTGCGTGGGCGCGGGCCACGACCACCACCACGCTTCGGTGTCGAACGCCGCACACCGCCACTCCGGCCGGCTGTGGGCGGCGTTCGTGCTGCTCACCGCCCTGATGGCGGTGGAGGCGGTGACCGCTCTGTGGACCGGCTCGCTGGCTCTGCTCTCCGACGCCGGGCACATGTTCACCGACGTGCTCGGCATCGGGATGGCGCTCGCGGCGGTGACCGCCACCCGACGCGTGGACACGCATCCACAACGCACCTTCGGCCTCTATCGGCTGGAGGTGCTCGCCGCGTTGGCCAACGCCGTGCTGCTCGTCGGCGTCGCCGGTTACGTGCTGGTCGAGGCGGTACGCCGGTTCGGCGACCCACCGGAGGTGCGTACCGGGCCGGTGCTGGTGGTGGCCACGCTCGGCCTGCTCGCCAACCTGGTCGCGTTCGCGCTGCTGCGACCCGGGGCACGGGAGAGCATCAACCTGCGCGGGGCGTACCTGGAGGTGCTGGCCGACCTGCTCGGCTCGCTGGGGGTGATCGCGGCGGCGGCGCTGATCGCGCTGACCGGCTGGTGGTGGGCGGACCCGCTGGTGGCGGTCGCGATCGGCGCGTTCATCCTGCCGCGTACCTGGCGTCTGGGCCGGGCGGCGGTCCGCATCCTGGTGCAGGCCGCCCCGGAGCACCTCCAGGTCACTGCGGTGCACGACCGGCTGGCCGCGGTGCCCGGCGTGGCCGGCGTCCACGACCTGCACGTCTGGACGCTCACCTCCGGGATGGAGGTGGCCTCGGCCCACCTGACCACCGCCGAGGGCGCCGAGGTCGGCACGGTGCTCCGCGCCGCCCGTACGGCGCTGCGCGAGGACTTCGACATCGCGCACGCCACGTTGCAGATCGAGCCCGGGACGAGCGCCGGTGCCTGTGGGACGGTGGAGTGGTAGCGGGGCGGTGAATGCGAAAGGCAACAAGAATCCCATTTGTCTGGTTTACTGGTGACCAGGGGAACACCAGGAGTCACACCGGCTGCACCAGCCCCACCAGCACCGGTAGGCTCGGACCCGGTCTCCGCCAGGCGGCACTCGACGGTGCCGGCGGTGACCGCCGCCTAATCGCCCGCCAGGGCGAACCGGGGAACCATGTTCCAGGGGTGCATCCGCGTCCAGCGGTAGGGATCTTCCGTCCCGAACCCGTCAGCTAACCCGGTCGGCGGCTGACGGAAGGACATGTGCATGCCAGCAGTGGCAACCGTGAGACCGGCCGGCCGTACGGCGGCCCTGATCGCTGCGGGGCTCGCCCTCGCCCTGGGCGCCGCGCTCGCTCCGTTCAGCGCTGCCTCCGCAGCCCCCGGTGACGTCGGCGACGAGGGCGGTACACCGGCGCTGCGCGCCCAGTTGGAGGCGGCCAGCAAGGGCTACCTCGACGCCAAGACCGCCCTGGACCGCTCGGTCGTCCGGCAGAAGAAGCTGGCCGAGCAGCTCACCACGACCGAGGGTCAGCTCACCGAACGCAGCGACAAGGTAGCCGAGATCGCCGCGCAGGCGTATCGCGGCGGCCGGCTCGGCGCCGCGTCGGCGCTGCTCAACAGCGGTTCCCCGGCCGGTTTCATGGACCGTGCGGCGGCGCTGGACGCGGTGGCGGCCAACGAGGAACGCGCGCTGCGGGACCTGCGGACCACCCGGGACGAGGTCAGCAAGACCAAGCAGGCCCTCGACATCGAGGTGCAGGAGCAGCGCAAGCAGGTGGCCGTGATGGCCAAGCGCAAGGAGCAGGCCGAACGCTCGCTGACCGTGGCCGAGGAGCGCGCCGAGCGCGCTGAGCGGGCTGCGGCACAGGAACGGGCCAGCCGGACCCCGGCACGTGGCGGCGGTTCCAGCAGCGCCACCGCCAAGCCGGCACCGCGCAACTCCAACGGCTCCTGGCCGGCCGAGTCGTGCAGCGTCAACGACCCCACCCCGGCCAACGGCTGCATCACGCCCCGCACCCTGCACGCGCTCAACCAGGCCAAGGCGGCCGGCTTCACCCGGTACGTCTCCTGCTACCGCGCGGGCGGCTCGGGTGAGCACCCGAAGGGTCGGGCCTGCGACTTCGCCGCGCAGAAGAACGGCTTCGGCGGGGTCGCCACCGGCGGCGACCGGACGTACGGCAACAACCTGGCGGCGTTCTACGTCAACAACGCCGACCGTCTCGCCGTGCTCTACGTGATCTGGTACAAGCAGATCTGGCTGCCGAGTAGCGGCTGGCGGACGTACAGCGGCGCGCGGGGCGACCCGTCCAGCGACCACACCAACCACGTACACCTGTCGGTGTACTGATCCACACGGCACGCCGGGTGGCCGCCCTCGCGGGTGGTCCACCCGGCGTCGTCGTTCCCGCACTCCGAGGCGGCTGCCTCGGCTCCGCCCCGCCCGTCGCCGCGCGCTCTGCGGCCACCTTGGTTACCGTCGACATCGAAGCGGACATTTCGTGGCGACCGGGAGGAACGGTTATGAGCGGACCGCAGCGGACCCAGTGCGACGGTGTGTCGTGAGCGCGGCGACCGGACATGTGATGGTCTTCGCGCCGACCCCACTGCTCACGGTCACGATCGACCAGCCCAACGAGACTCCGGAGCTGCACCTGCACCCCGGCGGTCAGGGCGTCTGGCAGGCCCGGATGGTGCTGTCGCACGGCGTCGACGTGGTGCTCTGCACCGCGCTCGGCGGCGAGATCGGGCAGGTGCTGGAGCCCCTGCTGGTCAGCGAGGGCGTCGACCTCAAGGTGGTGGCGCGGGACTCCGGCGGCAGCGGCGGGTACGTGCACGACCGCCGCGAGGGCACCCGGCAGGAGATCGTCGACGTGACCGGGCAGCCACTGAGTCGACACGAGTTGGACGAGCTCTACAACCTGTCGCTGGGCGAGGGGCTGCGGGCGGCGGTCAGCATCCTGAGCGGCCCGAACGACCCGTCGCTGGTCCCCGCCGACCTGTACCGGCGTTTCGCCGCCGACCTCGGCGCGAACGGCAGCCGGGTGGTGGTCGACCTCTGCGGCGACCACCTCACCGCCGTGCTGGACAGCGGGGTCTTCTTCGTCAAGGTCAGCCACGAGGAGCTGATCGCCGACGGCCGCGCGGCCGACGACGACGAGGAGCAGCTCACCCGGGCGATGTACGAGCTGCACGCCACCGGTGCCGAGAACGTGGTGGTCAGCCGGGCCGACAAGCCGGCGCTGGCCCTCGTCGACGGCGAGGTCTTCGAGGTGCAGATGCCCCGCCTGGAGGCGGCCGACCCGCGCGGTGCGGGGGACTCGATGACCGCCAGCGTGGCCGCCGTGGTGGCGCGCGGCGGTGACGTACGCACCGCGATCCGGACCGGCGCGGCGGCCGGCGCGCTGAACGTCACCCGGCACGGACTGGGCACCGGGCGGCTGGACTCGATCACCGGCCTGGTGGACCGGGTACGCCTGGAGCCGGCCGGTGTCCGCCGGCAGGAACGCACCACCCCCGACGAGTTGGCCCACCGGGTGGGTGGCGCATGACCCTGCGAGTGCTGATCACCAACGACGACGGGATCGCCGCGCCGGGCATCCACGCTCTGGCCCGGGCGGCGGTCGACCGAGGGCTGGACGTGGTGGTCGCGGCACCGCTGGAAGAGGCGAGCGGCACCAGCGCCGCGATGAGTGCGGTGGAGCAGGACGGGCAGGTGGTGGTCCGTGAGCATCCGTTGCCGGAGCTGGCCGGGGTACCGACCTTCGGGGTCGGCGGCTCGCCCGCCTTCATCGCGTTGATCGCCGTGCACGGCGCGTTCGGGCCGCCGCCGTCGGTGCTGCTCTCCGGCATCAACCGGGGGGCGAACGCGGGCCGGGCGGTGCTGCACTCCGGCACGGTGGGTGCGGCGTTCACCGCCGCCGCCAACGGCTGTCGGGCGTTGGCGGTGTCACTGGACGTGCTCTCCGTCGGGGAGGCGACCGCCGTCAGCGGAGGTGCCGCAGTGGCCGCCGCGGCCCGGGTACGCGACGCCGAACGGAACTGGGCCACCGCCGCCCACGTGGCGTTGGACCTGCTCCCCCGGCTGACCGCCGGTCCGGTGGAGAGCGTGCTCAACGTCAACTCGCCGGACGTGCCGCTGGACCGGCTGCGCGGCGTACGCCGGGCGGGGCTGGCCACCTTCGGTCAGGTGCAGATGACCGTCGCCGAGGCCGGCCACGGTTTCGTGCGGACCGCGCTGGAGGAGCCCGGTCAGGCGGTGCAGCCCGGGACCGACCTGGCGTGGCTCGCCGACGGGTACGCCTCGGTGACGGCGGTCCGCGCCGTCACCGAGGTGTCCGACGTGAACCTGACCGGTCTCGACGGCGACTGACGGTCAGCCGCCGGGAAGGACCTCGGGAGTGGCGGCGGCACCGGCGTAGTACGGCTCCGGCGCGCCGAAGAGACCGAGCAGCCCGGTCACCCAGAGCTGTCGGTGCACGAACCGACTGGGTTCGGTGACGATCAGCTTGACGCCACTGACCTCAGCCGTCTGGAAGCCGGCGACCATCGCGCTGATGCCCACCGAGTCGATGAAGGTGACCAGCCGCATGTTGAGCTCGATCCGGGCCGGCCGCCCCTTGGCCAGCACTTCGGCGATGGCCTCTTTCACCTCGTACGCGGTGTCGACGTCGATCTCGCCCCGAGGGGCGATCTCGATGACACCACCGGGCCGAACCGTCTGCAGGATCGACAGGCTCACGCGAGCACCTCCACTCGCCCGTACGACGGGCGCCTCATCAGTACGCGGGCCGCGACCGAGAGTATTCCTCCGACGGCCTCGGTCGCCACCCCTCGGGATGAGCAATTCGCGGACATCGGCGCGTCAAATCGCCCATATCCGGACTTATTACGTCCTATCACTCGGAGCAAGCCGAGGCCCGCACCGACGAACCAGGGTAGCGGGCCGCGGCTCGCCCGTCCGATATCCGGGACCCCGGCGTGCCCCGCAGGCCGACGGCCTGACCTGCGACCAGCCGGTGCGGGTGGCGGAGTGTGCCTAGCATCACCGATGACGACCACGACGAAGGGACGACACGATGCTTCGCAGGCTCGCCGGTCTGGCCGGTGTCAGCGCCCTGCTCGCCCTCCTGCTCGCCTGCGGGTTCGGCGGCGGGGGCGATGACGACGACGATGACGACGACTTCGCCCGCGCGGCGGTCGTCGCGGTGGTGTCCCACGGGTGATCCGGTACGCCGCCGGCGCACCGTGCGCGGGCGACGTCCATGTGGCCGGCGCCGGCCACGCAGGCACGGTGGTTTGCGGTGGCGTCCGGCGGGGCACAGCCTCGGTGGCGAACCGCCGACGTCCGAGGTCAGCCCGGCCACCGGCTTCGGCACTGTCGAGGAGGGAACCACATGTTCGGAAGCAACCTGCTGGACCGTCGCAGCAAGCCGGAACAGATCACGGACCAGGCGTGGCAACACCTCGTCTCGGCGGGCGACAGCATCCGGGACGCCGCCCGCTCGGCGCGGCACACCTCGGCCGGTTTCGCCGACGACGCCGGTGACCTGGTCGGATCGGCGGCCGAGGAGGCGCGGCACCGGGCCAGCGTGGCCTTCGACGCGCTCGCCGGACGCCGTCCCGCGCTGCCCTGGACCCTGTTGATCGGCGCGGCCCTGGTCGGCGCCGCGATCGGCTGGGCCGCCGGCAGCGCCGCGCGGGCCGCCGGCAGCCGGGACCGGGCCGCCGACGACATCGAGTTCGTGGACGTCGAGCGCCCGGACTCCCCCGCCGGCCCGCTGACCTGACGGCGCTGCCCGACCGGCAGTTCCTCGTAAGGAAGGGTCCCCTGCTAACGCCTCGTGCATAGCAGGGGACCCTTCCTTACATTTGTGCGTGGCGTCTCGCCCGAGCCGGGTGAGGCCGGATCACCCGCTCCTCGACCAGGCTCGGTCCCGGCGGACCGGTACCGGTCCGCACCCGCCGCGCGAGAGGAGCGAGCAGATGGCCGGCATCTCGACGATCCAGCGCACCGACGAGCACATCCGGACCGCGGTGCTGGACGAACTCGACTGGGAGCCCCGGGTCCGGCCGCACGAGATCGGGGTGAGCGTCGCGGAGGGCGTGGTGACGCTGACCGGACGGGTGGACGGCTACGCCAAGAAGTGGGCGGCGGAACGGGCCGCCCACCGGGTGGCCCAGGTCCGGGCCGTCGCCAACGACCTCGCCGTACACACGGCCACCGGCGCCGAGCGCACCGACCCGGAGATCGCCGCCGCCGTGACGCACGCCCTCCAGTGGCACGCGTTCGTGCCGGTCGAGCAGATCGACGTGACGGTCTCGCAGGGCTGGGTCACCCTGCACGGCGAGGTCGAGTGGGAGTACCAGCGCCGGGCCGCCCAGCAGGCGGTCGCCGGACTCGGCGGCGTACGCGGGGTCAGCGACGGTCTCGTCGTCCGACCCTCGGTACGCCCCGACGGCGCCGTGCTGGCCCAGCGGATCGTCGACGCGCTGGCCCGCAACCAGGCCACCGAGGCCGAGCAGGTGACGGTACGCGTACACGGCGACACGGTGCTGTTGGGCGGGTTGGTGCACTCGATGCCCGAACGCGCCGAGGTCGAACGGGTCGTCTGGTCCGCTCCCGGCATCCGCGAGGTGCGCAACCACATCGCGGTGGCCCCGGTGCTGGGCTGAGCGCCGTCCCGGCCCGACCACCCCGGCCGGGTGACCCCGCCTCACCCGGCCGGACCGCAGACTGGCGGGTATGACCGATCGGCTGACCACGCCATTGCAGGTCACTGCGCGGCTCCGCACACCCGTCACGGAGCACGACCACGTCCGGGGCCCGGTGGACGCGCCGGTGACGATCGTCGAGTACGGCGACTTCCAGTGTCCGTTCTGCGGGACGGCCCACCGCAACCTCCAGGAGGTCCAGCGGCAGCGGGCCGACACCGTCCGCCTCGTCTATCGGCACTTCCCCATCGCCAACATCCACCCGTACGCGGAGCGGGCCGCCGAGGCGGCGGAGGCCGCCGGCCGGCGCGGACGGTTCTGGGAGATGCACGACTGGCTCTACGAGCACCAGGACCAGCTCGACCCGGTGCACCTGACGCTCGGCATCGAGCAGCTCGGCCTGCCGGTCGACGAGGTGGACGCGGAGATCGGGCGGCACGCCGGTGGTGACCGGATCCGGCAGGACTTCGTCGGCGCGATCCGCAGCGGCGTGGACGCCAGCCCCACCCTGTTCGTCAACGGCGACCGCCACGACGGCGACGTCGACCCGGGCACCCTCCTGACCGTGGTCGACGACGCCGCCGGCTGACCAGCGGCCGGGCGGTGGCGACGGTGGCGGGTGAGCACCTCACCCGCCACCGTCGCGCACCCGGATCAGATGAGACGCAGTTGGCGGGCCCGGCGGACCGCGTCCCGACGGCGGGTGGCGTCCAGCTTGCGATAGATGTTGCGGACGTGCGTCTTGACGGTGTTCACCGAGACGGACAGCTCGGCCGCGATCTCCACGTTGGACAGGATGCTCTGCAGGTATCGCAGGATGGTCAGCTCCCGCTCGGTCAACGGCTCGTCCAGTGCCGCCACCGGCACGCCGGGCGAACCCCGCCCGTCCGGCACCTCGACGGCACGGACCAGGTCACTGACCGTCGGCCAGTGCGCCGTGCCGGAGTCCAGGTGGGCGGCGAGCAGGTCCCGCAGGCCCGGCTCGGCCCGGGTGAACGGCCGCCGGTACCCGTCCGGGGCCGCCAGGTCGAGCGCCTGCTCCACCGTCCGGCCGGCCCGCCGCCCGTCCCCGCTCCGGGCCGCGAGCACCGCGTCGAGCAGCGCGGCGTCCAGGCGTACCGGCAGCGGCCAGTCGGCCGACGACGGCGCCGACCAGTCCGGCAGCAGACGGGCGGCGGCGCGCGGGTCACCGGCCCGCAGCTCGACCCGGGCGGCGGCCACCGCCAGCGGGGGTGCCGCCGAGTCCGGGTGGCCGTTGGCCAGGTCCCGGGCCGTCGGCACGTCACCCCGGGCGCTGTGCAGGTCCGCCTCGGCCGCCCGCAGCCGCACGTCCAGCTCGCCGCCCCGGCCGGACCAGCGGCTCCGGGCCTCCACCAGCAGCCGGTGGGCCACCGCGAGATCCCCCTCGTCGCCGCGCAGGTACGCCCGGCACCAGACCGCCACCGCGCCGGCCGCCGCCTCCTCGTTCGCCGGTGCCGCCAGGGTCAGGTTCGCCTCGGCCTCCGCAGGCTGGTCCCGATGCAGCGCCACCAGGGCCAACGCCAGATAGGCGTACCCGCAGTCGAGCTGCGCCGACCAGCCCTGGCAGGGCGGCAGGGCCAGCGCCGCGCGGGCCGCCTCCTCGGCCGCGCGCAGCTCGCCGCGCAGCGCCGCGAGCAGGGCCCACCGGCTGGCGCAGACCAGTTCGGTGCGCGGCCGACCGGCCGACCGCGCCGCCGCCAGCGCCGCCGCGAACTCGCTCGCCGCACCGGCCAGGTCACCGGCGTCGAGGGCGAGCAGGGCCCAGGCGGTACCGGCCACCGCCCGCACGTCGGCGTCGTCCAAGGTGCCCGCCCGGAGTCCCGCAGCGCGTACCGCCGCGCCCGCGTCCGGAACGGCGAGGTCGAGCCGCCCGGCAGTGGCCGCCCCGACTGCGGGCTCCGCGACGGCGGGCGACGCGACGTCGGGCGACGCGACGGCGGGCGATGCGACGTCGGGGCGGGTGGCGAGCAGGCGGGCGGCGGCGACGCGTACCGCCTCGGGGTCGTCGGCCAGCCGGGCCAGGGTGAGTTCGACGACGGCGACCAGCCGGGCGAACCGGCTGCGGCGCGGTTCCGGCAGGGCGCGGCCGTGCCCGGCAGCCAGCCGTAGGTGCCGGTGGGCGGCGTCGCCGTCGCCGTCGAGGGCCCGCTGGGCGGCGCAGGCCAGCGCCAGTTCCGGGTCACGCGACACCGCCTCCGCCGGGGGTGGCGCGGGCACCGGCCCGGTGCGGCCACCCCGGTCGTACGCCAACTCCGGCCAGCCGGTCACGAACAGGTCGGTCGCCCTCGTCCAGTCGCCGGCAACGAGCGCGTGCCGCAGCGCGTCGGCCGGTCGGCTGTTGCCGGCATACCAGCTCGCCGCGCGCAGGTGCAGGTCACGCTGCTCCTCGGCGGGCAGCCGGGACACCTCGCGGTACAGCAGGTCGGCCAGGAGCGGATGGCACCGGTACCACACCGGCCGCCCGCCGTCGGGGTGCAGCAGCCCGGCGTCCGCTGCGAGCGCGCCGAGTCGCCCCTCGGCGTCGCCGTCACCGGTCAGCGCCACCGCCAGTCCGGCGCAGACGGTGTCGGTGACCGCCGCGCGGCGCAGCAGGTCCCGATCGGCCGGGTCCAGCCCGGCGAGCACCTCCTCGCGCAGGTAGCCGGCGATCTCCGGCTGGTCCGCGCCGAGCTGGGTGATCCACCGGTCCGGGTCCGGCTGGCCGTGCAGCCCGAGCGCGGCGATCCGCAACGCCGCCGCCCACCCCTCGGTACGTCCGCGCAGCCGCTCGACGGCGGCGGCCGGCACCGCCACCCCGTGCGCGGTCAGCAGGTCGGCCACCTCGTCGGCGGTGAAGGCCAGGTCACCCGGACCGATCTCGGTCAGTTCACCGGCCAGCCGTAGCCGGTGCACCGCCAACGGCAGGCCGGCCCGCCCGGCCGCCACCACCCGCAACCGCTGCTCGGTGTGCCGCAGCAGGAACTCCAACCCGGC
Source organism: Micromonospora sp. NPDC003241 (assembly GCF_053589795.1). Classification (NCBI taxonomy): domain Bacteria; kingdom Bacillati; phylum Actinomycetota; class Actinomycetes; order Micromonosporales; family Micromonosporaceae; genus Micromonospora; species Micromonospora sp. NPDC003241. The sequence goes on from NZ_JBSFSO010000029.1 coordinate 77,922, forward strand.
CAGGGCGGCCGGATCGGTGACGCGGTGCAGGTCGTCCAGGATCAGCACCACGGGTCGCTCCCGGGCAGCCAGGGCGGCGGCGAGCACCTCCAGCTCGTCCGGGCGTGGGACCCGGTCGGGCACCGGTGTCGCGGCCGGGTCCGCGACCGACCGCAGCGCCGCCGCGAGGTACGACCAGAGTCGGTCGCTGTCGTCGCCGGCCTCCACCGAGATCCAGGCCGGTGCCGGGGCGTCCGGGTCGGCCTCGGTCACGGCCTGCCGCCACGACGCCAACAGCGTGGTCTTGCCCCACCCGGCGGGCGCGCGGACCAGCGTGACCGGCGACGTCACCCCCTCGTCCAGCATCCGGGCCAGCCGGGGACGCAGCACCACCGGTCTCGGGAGCACGGCAGGCGTCAGCCGCGACGCCAGCAGGGGCGGGCCGGCCGGTACGCCGACCGCCCCGGCGGTCCGTACGGTGCTGCGGTCATCCGGCATCCGGCCCACCCCCACGGACGCGTACTCCTCCCCGGTCCTGCGGCGGGCGGTTACCCGACCGGCAGCCGTTCACCCCTTCGGGGCGAGCCGGGTTCACCTCACCCCGGGCGAACGTGGAGAGGCTCCCGTCCGCTGGTCGGTGCCGGACCGCCTCGGAGCCGATCAGCCCGGGGGCCGCCGATCCGGACGATCGGGGCGGACACGGATCCGGAGGTGCGAGTGGGACGGGTCAGGACGGTCGTCGCGGTGGCCGGCGTCCTCGGTGGGGCGGCGGCGCGTACCGCCCGGTCGGTGGTCGCCCGCCGGTGGGCCACCCGCCGCCGGGAAGCCGACGGCGCCCCCACCGGGCGCTGGCAGGTGGTGACCGTCGACCGCCCGGCGGAGGAGGTCCTGCCGGCACGCGGCTGGCCCGAGCCGCTGCGTCGGCTCGACGGCGCGGTCGACGTCACGCTGCGCGCCGCGCCCGGTGACCGGGGCGTCGAACTGGCCGCCCGACCACGGCCCGACGCCACCCCGTCAGGGTTCGCCGCCCACCTGGTCGGCGACGACCCGCAGCTCCTGGTGCGCCAGGCGTTGTGGCAGGTCAAGCAACTCGTCGAGGCCGGTGAGGTGTTGCGCGCCGACCGTCCGTCCACCGACCGACCGGCGCGCCCGTCGGGATGAGGGCGCTGTGTTGGACCTCCGGCGGGGACCTGGCCGTGCGCCAGGTCCCGGACCCGGAGCTGCGCAACGACCAGGACATGATCGTCCGGGTACGCCGCAGCGCCACCTGCGGCGCCGACCTGTCGCTGCTCGCCGGGCGGACACCCGGCCTGTCCCCCGGCGACGTGCTCGGCCACGAGTTCCTCGGCGACGTGCTGGAGGTGGGTCCGGCGGTCCGCCGGCACCGGGTCGGCGACCGGGTGGTGGTCTGCGCCTCGGTGGCCTGCGGTGCCTGCTGGTACTGCCGGCGCGGGCTGCCGGCCTGCTGCGACAACGGCAGCACCGAGCCGGCCGCCGGGGAGGCGGAGTGGGGGCACCCGGTGGCCGGCTGCTTCGGCCAGCCCCGGGCCGCCGGGGGCTTCGCCGGCAGCCACGCCGAGTACGTGCGGGTGCCGTACGCCGACGTCGGGGCGTTCACCGTGCCGGAGTCCGTCGGCGACGACCGGGCCCTGTTCGCCTCGGACGCCGCCCCGGCCGGCTGGATGGGCGCCGACCTGGGCGCGGTCCGCCCCGGGGACGTGGTGGCCGTCTGGGGCGCCGGGGCGGTGGGGCAACTGACCGCCCGGGCGGCCGGGTTGCTCGGCGCCGACCGGGTGGTGGTCGTCGACCGGCACCCGGGCCGGCTGCTGATGGCCCGGCAGCACACCGGCGCGGAAACCCTCGACCTGCGCCACACCGACGTGCTGGCGGAACTGCGCGACCTCAGCGGCGGACGGGGGCCGGACGTCTGTGTGGAGGCCGTCGGCGGCGCGGCCGAGGAACCCCGGTCCCTGGCGGAGCGTTTCACCGGACGCCGCCGCGCGCCCGAGGCGCTGCGCGAGGCGGTGCACGCCTGCCGCAAGGGCGGCACGGTCTTCGTGCTCAACGGCGGCGCGCGCCTCGTCGACGCGTTCCCGATCGGCGCGGTGGTGCACAAGGGGCTCACCGTGCGCGGAGCGCGCCAGCACGGCCAGCGCTACATCCCGATGCTGCTGGACCGGATGGCCCGCGACGAACTGCGGACCGAACACCTGGCCACGCACCACTTCCCACTGGAGCGGGCGGCCCAGGGGTACGCGCTGTTCCGCGACCGTCCCGACGACTGTCTGCGGGCCGTGTTCACCCCGCACGAGCCGCTGTCGATCGACGGTCAGCCTGGTGGATGACATCATCGCGGGATGGCTGCGGAACGGACGTACGACGTCGTGCTGTTCGGGGCGACCGGGTTCACCGGTGAGCTGACCGCGCAGTACCTGGCCCGGCACGCGCCGGCCGGACTGCGCTGGGCGATCGCCGGGCGCAACCCCGACAAGTTGGCCACGGTCCGGGACCGGCTGGCCGCGATCACGCCGACCCTGGCGGACCTGCCGCTGCTCACCGCCGACGTCACCGACCCGGCGTCGCTGCGGGCGGTCGCCGAGCGGGCCCGGGTGGTGGCCAGCACCGTCGGCCCGTACGTGCACCACGGGGAGCCGCTGGTCGCGGCGTGTGCGGCAGCCGGCACCGACTACCTCGACATCACCGGCGAACCCGAGTTCGTCGACCAGATGTACCTGCGACACCACGCCGAGGCGACCCGCACCGGGGCCCGGTTGGTGCACGCCTGCGGCTTCGACTCGATCCCGCACGACCTGGGCGTCTGGTTCACCGTCAAGCACCTCCCGGCCGACGTACCGATCACCGTCGACGGTTACGTCCGGGCCGGCGGGCGGTTCTCCGGCGGCACGTACCACTCGGCGCTGACCGCCTTCTCCCGGCGGGCCGAGACGTCCCGGGCAGCCCGCGAGCGGCGCGCCGCCGAACCGCGACCCACCGACCGGCGGGTCCGGGCCGTACCGGGCAAGCTGGCCCGGTCGCGCGACCTGCCGGTCTGGGCGGTGCCGCTGCCGACCATCGACCCGCAGGTGGTCCGCCGCTCGGCCGCCGCCCGCCCCGAGTACGGGCCGGACTTCCGCTACCGGCACTTCGCGGCGGTCAAACGCCTGCCCACCGTGCTGGTGGCCGGCGTCGGCCTGGGCGCGCTGGCCGGACTCACCCGGCTGCCCCCGGCCCGGCGCTGGCTGCTCGGCCGGCTCACCTCCGGCCAGGGCCCGAGCGCCGAGCAGCGGGCCACGTCGTGGTTCCGGGTCCGTTTCGTGGGCACCGGCGGCGGTCAGCGGGTGATCACCGAGGTGGCCGGCGGCGACCCCGGCTACGACGAGACCGCCAAGATGCTCGCCGAGTCCGCCCTCTGCCTGGCCCTGGACGACCTGCCGGCCACGTCCGGCCAGGTCACACCGGTGACCGCGATGGGCGACGCACTCCTGACCCGCCTCACCACCGCCGGCCTCACCTTCCGCGTCCTCGACTGAACGGTCTTTGGTGAAAGGAAGGGACCCTTTCTAACGCCTCGTGTATAGGAAGGGACCCCTCCTAACATCCACCCGGCACCCGGCACCCGGCGCCCGGCACCCGGCACCCGGTTGACCCTCGACCTGGTCGAGGCGGCAGGATCTGCAGGGTGGAGCGTGACCTGCGCAGCATCGGCGAGGTGGCCCGGGACAGCGGGCTGACCGTGAGTGCCCTGCGGTTCTACGACGCCGCCGGGGTCCTGGTGCCGGCCCGGGTGGACCCGGTGACCGGGTACCGCCGCTACACCGACGACCAGGTCGCGTCGGCCCGGCTCGTCGCCGGGCTGCGCCGGGTCGGCCTGCCGGTGGCCGAGATCGCCCAGGCGGTACGCGCCGAACCGGCCGTCGTGCACCGGCTACTCGACACCCAACTGCGCCGGTTGGCCGACGGGCTGGCCGACGCGCGCCGCGAGGTGTCCCGGATCCGGGCACTGCTGCCGGTCGAGGAGGCGAGCGAAGCCACCCGGCTCACCCTGGACCGGGCGGGACTCGCCGCCGCCGTGGACGCGGTCCGCTTCGCCGTCGGGACCGATCCGGAACTGCCGGCGCTCACCGGTGTCCTGTTCGACGTGACCGACACGGGCGTACGGCTGGTGGCCACCGACCGGCACCGGCTGGCGGTGGCGAGCGCCGACGCGACGGTGGACGGCCCGGCGGTGCGTATGCTGCTGCCGCTGGCGGCGGTGGACAGGTTGAGCCGACTGGTGACCGACCCGGACGTCGACGCGCACGAGGTACGGCTGACACTGACCACGTCCCGGCTGCACGCCGACGTGGCCGGGCGGGAGCTGCACGCCACGGCGCTGCCGGACGACTTCCCCGACTACCACGTGCTGCTGCCCCGCGCGGGCGAGCACGGGCCGACCCGCCGCATCTCGGTGGACGCCGAGTGGCTGGCCGGCGCGCTGCGGGCGGGCGTTCCCACGCTGACCCGCGAGTACGCCGGTGCTCCGCTGCCGGTGACCGTACTCGAATTGGGGACGGGCGACGGGTTGCGCCTGCTCGGCCCCGACGACCTGCACCACGCCGACGACCTGCGGGTCGGGGTGAACGGCGCGTACCTGCTCGACGCGCTGGACGCGGCCGGGAGCGGCCGGCTGGTGCTCGAACTCGACAGCCCGGTCACCCCGCTGGCGATCCGCCGCCCGGACGACGAGGGCGCCTTCTCCATCCTGATGCCGATCCGTCTCTGACCGAACGCGCCACCGGCTCAGCGCGAAGCGCGCCGGTGAGCAGGATCGGTCGGCCGGGTGCGGGAGTCGGGGCGATCCGGGCGCGGCGGTAGCATCTGGTAGTCCACCCGACTTCCGGACGGAGGCGTACGGAGCAGCATGCTCGACATGGAGTTGATCCGGAAGGATCGCGACGCGGTGGCGACCGCGCTGGCGAAGCGGCTGGAGGCCGCCGAGGTCGACCGGGCGCTGGACGACATCCAGCAGCTCGACCGGGAGCGTCGCCGGCTGATCAGTGAGATCGACGGGGAACGCCAGCGTCGCAAGGCCGAGGCCCGGGCGTACGCGCAGGCGAAGCGGGCCGGTGTCGAGCCGGAGACGACCTCCGAGGTCGGCCGCAAGCAGATCGCCGAGTTGGAGAGCGAACTCGACGAGGTGCAGGCACGGCTGCGTACCGTGATGAGCGAGCTGCCCAACCTGCCCGCCGACGACGTGGTCCCCGGCGGCAAGGAGGCCAACCGGGTGGTGAAGACCTTCGGGGCGCCTCCGGCGATCGAGAAGGTCCGTGACCACGTCGAGTTGAGCCGGGCGCTGGGTCTGGTCGACCACGAGCGCGGCGTCAAGCTGGGCGGGTCGGGCTTCTGGATGTACACCGGCCTGGGTGCCCGCCTGGAGTGGGCGCTGGTCAACTGGCTGATCGAGAGCAACATCGAGGCCGGGTACGAGTTCCTGCTCCCGCCGCACCTGCTGCTGGACACCGCGGGCTTCGCCGCCGGCCAGTTCCCGAAGTTCTACGACGACGTCTACCACCTGGACAAGCAGTCCGCCCCGCGTGGGCAGTTCCTGCTGCCGACGGCGGAGACGGCGATCCTCGGCGCGTACCAGGACGAGATCCTGGAGACCGCGAAGCTGCCGCTGCGGGTGTTCGCGTACACCCCCTGCTACCGCCGCGAGGCGGCGGGCTCGCACTCCGACGAGCGCGGCACCGTGCGGGGCCACCAGTTCAACAAGGTGGAGATCTTCCAGTTCACCCTGCCCGAGCAGGCCGACGCCGCGCTGGAACAGATGGTCGCCCACGCGGAGAGCCTGGTCGAGGGGTTGGGCCTGCACTACCAGCGCAGCCTGCTGGCGGCCGGCGACTCCAGCGCCTCAATGCGCAAGACGCTGGACATCGAGGTGTGGATGCCCAGCACCGGCAAGTACAAGGAGGTCTCGTCGGTCTCCTGGGGCGGTGACTACCAGGCCCGACGGGCGGCGATCCGCTACCGCGAGCCGGGCGGCAAGCAGACCCGGTTCGTACACACGCTGAACGGCTCGGCGCTGGCGACCAGCCGGCTGCTGCCGGCGATCCTGGAGCAGTTCCAGCAGGCCGACGGGTCGGTGCTGGTGCCGGAGGTGCTCCGCGACCGGATCGGCACCGACCGACTCACCCCGCGCTGACCGGTTCGTCGGGGGTCGCCGCGCGCGGCCCCCGACGCTCCGACCCGCTGCCCGGTACGCCGACCGGCGCGCTGCCGCTGCGCGCGCTATCGACCGGTGCGGCATCGCTCGGTGCAGTGTCGACCGGTGCGGTGTCGCTGGGTGCAGTGCCGCTCCGTGCGCTCGCGTCCGGCGGCTCGCGGCGGGGTGCGGTGTTAGCAGGGGACCCCTGCTCTACCGCAGGCGTTAATAAGGGGCCCTTCCTTCGCAGCAAGCCGGCGAGCAGCAGCACGCCGACGGCCGCGACGAGCGCCGCCGGACCCGCGCTGTCCAGAGCCGCCGCCAGCGAACGCTGGAGACCGGCGACGGCGCTCACCACCGGATCGGCGAGCGCCTCGCGACGACCGGCGGCCAGCCGCGCCTCGTACCAGCCGTACCAGGCGACGTAACCACCGGCGAGCAGCAGCACCAGGCCACTGACCCGGGGTGCCCAGGCACCGGCGCCCCGCAGCCGGGCCACCACCTCGCCGCGCAGCAGTGCCACGCCGAGCGCGGCCACCGCGACCACCAACCCCATCCCCAGGGCGTACGCCCCGAACAACGCCAGCCCGCGTCCGGTCGACCCGGCCTGGAGGCTGGTCACCACGATCGCCAGGAACGGCGCGATGGCGCAGCCCAGCGAGGCGGTCGCGTACGCCATGCCGAACAGCACCATCGACGGCCAACTGCGGGTCAGCCGGGGTGCCCGGGTCAGCGGGCGCAGGCTGGGCAGCCGTCGTCCGGCGAGCAGCCAGCAGCCGAGCAGCAGGAGCAGCAGTCCCAGCCCGACGGTGAACCACGGCAGCCGGGGACGCAGCCACCCGGCGAACGGGGCCAGGGCCAGGCCGAAGGCACCGAACACCAGCACGTACCCGCAGGTGAGCGCGGCGGCGGCGGTGAGTGCCCGGCCGACCGCGCCCCGGGTGTCGGTGGCCCCGGCGACCAGCAGCGACAGGTACGCCGGCAGCATCGCGAAGCCGCACGGGTTGACCGCGCCGAGCATGCCCGCGGTCAGCGCGAGCAGGAGCGGCGCCTCCATCAGGCGGCCAGGGCGGTGACCCGCCGGGTGAGGTCCTCCCCGTCCAGCCACCCCTTGTGCGCGACCTTGCCCTCCCGATCGATGATCACGAAGGTGCTCTGCTCGACGACCCCGAACCGCTTCCAGAGCGCGCCCTGCCGGTCGTCGATCTGCGGCATCGGGCCGAGTTCGAACTCGGTGACGAAGTCAGTCATCGCCTTGCGTTCGCCGAGCCCGGCGACGCCGACGATCGGCACGGTGTCCCGGAAGCCGGGTTCGATCTCGGCGATGGTCCACGCCTGGCTGGCGCAGGTGGCGCACCAGGGCGCCCAGAACCAGAGCACCACCGGACGACCGGCCAGGGCGGCGGCGTCGAAATCCGCACCGGCCAGGGTCTGCCCGGTGAACTTCAGAGTGTCGGGCACCGGCACCGGAATGGTGGGGCCGGGCGTCGGTCCGGCGGGCTCCGCAGCCGCCGAGGCGGATGCGGGCGCGGCGGCGGACTCCGGTGCGGCCGCGGCCTCCTCGACCGAACCCGCGGCACCGCAGCCGCCGGCCGCCAGCGCGGCGGCGAGCAGGACGGCGACCGCACCGATGGCACGTCGCGTCTGTCGGACCGGCCTCATCGGTGTCTCCTTCGATTCGCTGGTACGGCCACCGGCCGCCCGTCCGGTCCCGCTTCGGTCACCGCACGCGCACGCACTCCCGCTTCGGTCACGGCACGCGCACGCACTCCCGCTTCGGTCGCGGCACGCCTGCCCGGTACCGGCTTCGGTCGCGGCACGCTCAGGCCTTGGTCAACCGCAGCGCCAGCTCCGGGCAGACCTTGACCGCCTTCGACGCGCCCTCCCGCAGCCAGGTCGGCACCGGGGTGGGCGGGAAGGCGGGGTAGCCGTTCTGGTCGAGCCGGATGAAGTCCGGCACCACGTGGGCGCAGAGGCCGTGACCGTCGCACCGGGACCAGTCCAGGACCAGCTTCTGCGGGTCCGGGTCAGGGGCGCCGGGCAGGCCCATCATGCCCTTGACCCGCCGGCCGCAGCCCTCGCCGGTGGTGTGCTTCTTGAGGTCGTCGGCGAAGACCTCCATCGCCGACAGCGCGAAGCGGGACGTACCGTCGGGGTGGCTGCACGCACCGCGCCCCTTGACGTCGCCGGCGGCGGCCCGGACCACCTCCACCGGCGCGCTGCCGGAGACCGCCAGGTCGACCGCGCGGGCCAGGTCCGGCAGGCCGCGCTTGCACGGCCCGCACTGCCCGGCCGACTCGCCGGCCAGGTAGCGCACCACCTGGGCGGCCTCGCCGAGCGGGCAGGTGTCGTTCGCGAGCGGCACGATGATGCCGGCCCCGAGGGTGCCGCCGACCGCGGCGAGTCCCTTGCGGGAGACCTCGGCCTTCTCCGCCGCCTCCCTGGTGATCCACTTGCCGTGGTAGCCGCCCATCAGGATGCCCGGCCCGTCGGGCACCTCGCAGAGTTCGAGGATCTCCCGCAGCGGGGTGCCGGCCGCGCACTCCACCACCGCGTGCCGCTTGGCCGCGCCGGTCACGCTGAGCAGCACGGTGCCCGGCTCGTCGTCGGTGCCGAGCGCCGCGTACTCGTACGGGCCGAGGCGGGCGGCCACCGCGAGCTGCGAGTACGTCTCGGCGTTGGAGAGCAGGGTGGGCAGGTTGCTGACGCCGGAGTCGCTGGAGCGCTTCTTGGTGCCGGGCGGGATGTGCGGCAGCCCGTTGATCCCGTTGACCAGCGCGCCGCCCTCCCCGCTGATGAACCGGTGCGGCACCGTCACCACGCTGGTCGGCACCGGCATCCGCCGCTCGTCCAGCGCCTCCATCAGGGAGTCCCGGCCGACCAGGTCGTCGGCGACGCAGAGCACGATCTCCTCGGCGTCCAACGCGAAGGCGGCCAGCGCCGCGCCGTCCAGGATCAGGTGCGGGGCCCGGGTGAGGATCACCTTATCCTTCCAGCTCGCCGGCTCCCCCTCGGTGGCGTTGACCACCACCACCGGCGGCAGGTCCTGGCGTTCGCAGGACTCCAGCACCGCCCGCAGCTTCCTGGCGAACGGGAACCCGGCGCCGCCCTTGCCCTTGAGCTGGATGCCCTCCGCGAGACGCAGCAGGTTGGACGGCTCCATCGGGCTGATCGGGCCGTGCACCATCTCGTGGGCCTGCAGGTCGAGCCGGCCGAACTCGGCGAACCCGGCGGTGAGCCGGGGCTCACCGACACAGGCCACCGGCGGGACCACGGCACGCTCCGTCACTTGGCCTCCCCTCGCAGTCCGGCCCAGTAGGCGCCGTCCACCTTCTCGGGGTCGGCCCGGCGGCGCCGGCTGTCCGACGCCCGGCGGGCGCGCCGGGAGGCGAGGTCGACCAGGGTCGGGGTGTCGTCGTCCACGTCGTCCTCCGCCGCGTACCGGGCCGGGGGCCGCCAGTAGTCGTTCTCCGCCTCCGGCACGTCGTCCTCCACGCTGTGCCGCCCGCCTCCGCTGCGCGGCTCGGCGGAGATGGGCGTACCGGAGATCGGCGAACCCGAGATGGGCGCACCGGAGATCGGACCGGCCGAGATCGGCGCGTTCGACTCCCAGCGACGCGGGCTGTCCCAGGGCTCCTCCGGCTCGTCGTCGCGGCGGCGGGGCGGGGACGAGTAGCGGGTACCGGCGTCGTCGTCCACCCGGGAGCGGCGGTACCGGCCGGTCTCCTCGTCGTCGCGGCGGCGTCGGCCGCCCGGCTCGCGCTCGTACTCCGACTCCTCCTCGCGGCGGCGCGCGGAGCGGCGGCCCACCGACTCGCGCTCCTCCTCGCGGCGGGAGGCACGGCGCCGGACCGGCTCCTCGTCCTCGCGGACCCGGCGGCCCACCGGCTCCAGCTCCTCCTCGTCCCGGCGGTACGCGCGCCGCCCGGTGGACTCCAGCTCGTCGTCGCGGCGGACGGCACGCCGGCCGACCGGTTCCTCGTCACGCCGTCGGGACACCGGCTCCATCAGCTCGGTCTCCCGACGGATGGCCCGCTCGAACTCCTCCTCCTCGCGGCGCGATCCACGCCGCACCACCGGCTCCAGTTCCTCGTCGACGCGGTCCCGGCCAGGACGTACCGGCTCGCGCAGGCTGCCCGGCTCGGGGACCACCGGCACGGTGAAGCGCTCCGGGTCGTTGCGCCGGATGGTCGGGCTGGCCCAGGTGCCGGAGGTGCTCTCGGCCCAGCTCATGTCGCGGCGGACCCGCTTTTCGCGGCCGTCCTCGCCCTCGGCGCGCCGGCCGGTGAGGGTGCCGAGCAGGCCCTTGCCCCGGGTCTCCTCGGTGGACTTGCTGCCGGTCATCGCCTCGTTGAGCGCGGCGGCCTGGTGCTGCTCGCGACTGCGTCGCTGGAGGCTGACCGAGAGGCGGACCAGCAGCGCCACCACCACCAGCACCACGCAGAGCCAGTAGCTGAGGGTGACCCAGGTGGCCGGCGCACGGCCGGCGCCGAGGCCGTGGAAGATGCCGAAGGGCCAGGACAGGTACGCCATCGAGTGCAGGCCGCGCCACAGCCACTTGGGGCCGACGTCGGCGAACCGGGCCCGGATGATGCCGGTCCAGAGCACACCCACCATGAGCAGTGCGGCGATGGTGCCGAGACCGACGTAGAGCCCCCGGCCCCCGACGAACGGCACCGCCACGTCGGTCACCCCGGCCCGACCGCTGGCGATCTTGGTGATGACGTGGAAGACCAGGCCGGCGACGCCGAGGATGCCGGTGGCCCGGTGCGCCGACTGCAACAGCACCCGGTGCCGGATCAGCAGCACCAGCCGGTCGGTGGCGAGCAGCCCCATCATCACGGTCAGGCTCAACGCGACCAGGGCGATCACACCGGCGAAGAACTCGGTGAAGAAGAAGCCCATGGCGTACGCCCGCTGGCCGACGTTGGTGAGCATCATCAACGCCCACAGCGCCGCGATCCCGGACGCGGACAGCGCCAGGATCTGGCTGCGGGACCGTACCCGGATACCTCTGGTGCTGGTGCTGGTACGGACGGCAGGCGTCTTCTCGTTCTGCGTAGCCCGGGCCATTAGCTCCTCGATCGTCTCGCGGCGGCGCACCGCCGGCCGACCCTGTTCCCCCCACCAGTACGTCCGTGGCGTTCAGTCGGATTAGCTCCAGCCGAAAATTTCTCGACGAGTTGTCGAACCGTCTCCCCGCCCGGCGCGTGTAGCGGGTCCGCCACCCGCTGAAGACAGTCACAGGCGTCCATGCATTGACAGGCGATGAAATGCGCTTGTAACCTTGCCGAAATTTTCAGTCCCGGTTGCAAGATCCGGTCAACCGCACCGCCGTCCCCCGTCCTCCGGCACCCCAGGAGCACCCGATGCGTCGACGTCGACTCCGCCCGGCGATCATCGCTCTCGCCGTGATCGCCAGCCTCCTCGCACCCGGCACCGTGGCCACACCCCCGGCCGCCGCCGCCCCGACCAGCGCCGCCCCGGCCGCCGCCGCCCCGGCCGCCGCTCCGAGCGGCGGCAAGAAGGTCATCGCCAACCTCTTCGAGTGGAACTGGCCCTCGGTGGCCGCCGAGTGCACGAGCACACTCGGCCCCAAGGGCTACGGCTACGTCCAGGTCTCACCCCCGCAGGAACACGTACGCGGCAACCAGTGGTGGGTCGCCTACCAGCCGGTCAGCTACCGGATCGAGTCCCGCAAGGGCACCCGCGAGCAGTTCCGGTCCATGGTGGCCACCTGCCAGGCGGCCGGCGTCAAGGTGATCGTCGACGCCGTCGTCAACCACATGTCCGGCCAGACCAACGGCGGCACCGGCTGGGCCGGCTCGTCCTACCAGCACCACGTCTACCCCGGCATCTACCAGGCGCAGGACTTCCACTACTGCGGCCGCAACGGCAACAACGACATCGTCAACTACCTCGACCGGTACGAGGTGCAGAACTGCGAGCTGGTCAACCTCGCCGACCTCAAGACCGGCTCCGAGTACGTCCGGTCCCGGCTGGCCGGGTACCTCAACGACCTGCTGTCACTGGGCGTGGACGGCTTCCGGCTGGACGCCAGCAAGCACATGCCCGCCGCCGACATCGCCGACATCCTGCGCCGCCTGAACCGCCCCGCGTACGTGGTGCAGGAGGTCATCTACGGCCCCGGCGAACCGATCCGGCCCGAGGAGTACACCGGCAACGGTGACGTGCACGAGTTCCGCTACGGCAAGGACCTGGCCCGGGTCTTCCGCTCCGAACGGCTCGCCTACCTGCGCAACTTCGGTGAGGGCTGGGGGCACCTGCCCAGCTCGGTGGCGTCGGTCTTCGTCGACAACCACGACACCCAGCGCGACGACGGCGGGGTGCTCACCTATCGCGACCGGGGCACGTACGCGCTGGCCAACGCCTTCATGCTGGCCTGGCCGTACGGTTCGGCGACGGTGATGTCCAGCTACACCATCACCAGCCGCGACGCCGGCCCGCCCTCGGACGGCACCAACAGGACACTGAACACCACCTGCTACTCCGGCTGGGAGTGCGAGCACCGCTGGCCGGTGATCGCCAACATGGTCGGCTTCCGCAACGCCACCGAGGGCACCGGGGTCAGCAACTGGTACGACAACGGCTACCAGCACATCGCCTTCAGCCGCACCGGCCGGGGCTTCGTCACCATCAACGACGAGGACTTCCCGATCACCGGCCGCTCGTACCAGACCGGCCTGCCCGCCGGCCGTTACTGCGACGTCATCCACGGCACCTTCGCCAACGGCACCTGCAGCGGTCCGGTCATCACCGTCGACGCCAACGGCTGGTTCGCCGCCACCGTCCCCGCCCACGACGCCATAGCCCTCCACACCAACGCCCGCCTCCCCTAACCCCCCAACTCCCGCCCCCGTTCCCCCCTTGGCCTGGTGGTCGCGCTGGTCACCGCCCGCGCACCGGCGACGCAGACGAACAGCCCCAGGAC
>NZ_JBSFSO010000030.1:0-80434 GCF_053589795.1 Micromonospora sp. NPDC003241
CGATCGTCTGCTCGACGTCCTGGTCCCGACCCGGGACCGGCCCGCCGAACTCGCCGCCGGCGTCGGGCCGGACGGAACCGGCACGCGGAAGGTCTGGCCGGTTACGTCTTCCTGTCGCCCTGGCTCATCGGTCTGATGGCCATCACGGCGATGCCCATGCTGTTGTCGCTCTACCTCAGCTTCACCAACTACGACATCCTCACCCCCTGGTCCGAGGTGGAGTGGGTCGGGCTGGCCAACTACGAACGGATGTTCACCAGCGACCCGTCGTGGTGGCACTCGGTCCGGGTTACCCTCAGCTTCGCCCTGATCGCCGTGCCACTGAAACTGGCCGCGGCCCTCGGTGTGGCGCTGCTGCTCAACCGGGCCTGGCGCGGGGTCGGGCTGTTCCGGGGTCTGTTCTATCTGCCGTCGCTGCTCGGCGGCAGCGTGGCGCTGGCCATCGTCTGGGTGAACATGTTCAACCGGGAGGGGGCGTTCAACTCCTTCCTGGCGCTGTTCGGCATCGAGGGCAAGCCCTGGGTCAACGACCCGGACTGGGCCCTGGAGACCCTGATGGTGCTGGCCATCTGGCAGTTCGGCGCACCGATGGTGATCTTCCTGGCCGGGCTCAAGCAGGTGCCGACCGAGCTGTACGAGGCCGCGTCGGTGGACGGCGCCGGCAAGTTCCGGAAGTTCGTCAACGTGACGCTGCCGATGCTCTCCCCGGTGATCTTCTTCAACCTGGTGCTGGAGACCATCAACGGTTTCCAGGGCTTCACCGCCGCGTTCGTGCTCAGCAACGGCACCGGCGGGCCGGTCGACTCGACCCTGATGTACACGCTGAACCTCTACATCACCGGCTTCACCGACCTGGAGATGGGCTACGCCTCCGCGATGGCCTGGGTGTTCCTGATCGCCATCGCCCTGATCACGGTCGTCTTCTTCAGCACCGGCCGGTTCTGGGTGCACTACTCCGACGGGGAGGACCGCTGATGGTGGCGAGCACCGTGGCGCCCCCCGTGGCGACCCGCCCGCAACGCCCGCGTAGCCGCTCCTGGCTGCGACTGATCGTGCTGCTGGCCATCGTCGCGGTGGTGCTCTACCCGCTGATCTGGATGATCGGCACGTCGTTCAAGTCGCAGCAGGAGATCGTCAACAACATCGGCCTGCTGCCGGAGACGTTCACCCCGGGCAACTACACCAACGGGTGGAGCAACTTCGACGTCAGCTTCGGCCGGTTCTTCTTCAACAGCGCCATGGTCAGCCTGCTGACCGTGGTCGGCAACGCGGTGAGCTGCCTGCTGGCCGCGTACGCCTTCGCCCGGCTGAAGTTCCGGCTGCGCGGGGTGTGGTTCGCCGTCATGATCGGCACCCTGCTGCTGCCGGGGCACGTGCTGATCGTGCCGCAGTACATCCTGTTCCGCAGCCTCGGCCTGGTCGGCGGCGACTGGCCGTACCTCCCACTGCTGATCCCGCAGTTCCTGGCCACCGAGGCGTTCTTCGTCTTCCTGATGGTGCAGTTCATGCGGAGCATCCCGCGTGAGCTGGACGAGGCCGCCCGGATCGACGGCGCCAACGCGTACGGCATCTTCCGGTACGTCATCCTGCCGCTGAGCCGGCCCGCGCTGGTCACCACCGCGATCTTCTCGTTCATCTGGACCTGGAACGACTTCTTCCGGCAACTGGTCTTCCTGTCCAGCCTGAGCGACTACACGGTGCCGGTGGCGCTGACCCTGTTCATCGACTCCACCAGCCAGAGCGCGGTGGGACCGATGTTCGCCATGTCGGTGCTGTCCCTGCTGCCGGTCTTCGTGTTCTTCGTGGCCTTCCAACGGATGCTCGTCGAGGGGATCAACACCAGTGGACTCAAGGGCTGACGACGGCCACGACCGGCGCCCGCCGCGCCGCGACTGGCGGGACACCGTTCGCGACGCCGCCGACCTGGCGCTGGTCGGCATCCTGACGGTGCTCGCCTCGGTGCCGGTGGTGACCGCCGGTGCCGCGGTCGGCACCGCCAGCGCGGCCGTGCACGACTGGCTGGCCACCGGCAGTTGGCCGACGGCCCGGCAGACGTTCGCCCGGTTCGGCCGGGGACTGCTACCGGGCCTGCCGGTGGCGCTGCTCGGGCTCGCCGCCGTCGGTCTGCTCGCCGCCGACCTGGTGGCGCTGGCCACCGGCCGGGTGCCCGGCGGGGCGCTGGCGTTGAGCGTCACCACCGTCGTCGCGGCGGGCCTGCTCGGCTACGCCGCCGCGGTCGTGGTCGAGGTGGGCTCCACCGGCGGCACCGGCTGGCGGTCGGCCGCCAGCCGGGCCGCCCGGGCCTGCCTCGACCACCCCGCGCACTGGGCCGCGCTGGCCGGCACCACCGTGGTCGCCGCGCTGCTCGGCGTGCTGGTCACCCCGGTCGCGGTGCCGATCCTCGCCGGGTACGCGCTGGCCGCCGTGCACGCGGTGGCCCGCCGCCGGCCGGTCGCCGAGCCGGAGCTGTCGTGACCGCCGCCGACCCGGTCGCCGGTACGCCCGCCACCGACACCGATGATCCGCACCTGATGGTCGCCGGCACCCCGGTCGCCCGGTACGTGCTCGCCCCCGACCTCGACGCCACGCACGGGCCCCGGCCCTACCTGCACCCGGTACGCACGCTGGCCGGCGTGCCGGTGACCGACGCGCTCCCGGCCGACCACGTCTGGCACCTCGGCGCCTCGCTGGCCGTGCAGGACGTCGACGGCACCAACCTCTGGGGCGGACGCACCTACGTCCGCGACGTCGGCTACACCTGGCGGGGCGACCACGGCCGGATCGTGCACGCCGGCTGGGAACACCGGGCGGACGACCGCCTCGACCATCGGCTGCACTGGGGTGACCCGTCCGGTGCGGTGCTGCTCACCGAGCGGCGTACGCTCACCGCCTCGGCGCTGCCCGCCCCGGCGGACGGGATGTCCGACACGGGCCCCGAGGGTGCCTGGCGGCTGGAGGTGACCAGCACCCTCACCGCCCCCGCCGACCGGGACGTGACACTGGGCAGCCCGGCGACCAACGGCCGCCCCGGCGGGGCCGGCTACGGCGGCTTCTTCTGGCGTGCCGTGGCGGACGGGCAGCCCGAGGTCTTCAGCGACTCGTCGACCGGCGAGGAACAGGTCAACGGCGGCGACGAACCGTGGGTGGCGATGCGGGCTCGGGCGCCGGGCGGGGCGGCGTACACCCTGGTCTTCAGCGGCCTCGGGCCCGGCGACCGGTGGTTCGTGCGGACCTCGATGTACCCGGGGGTCTGCGTGGCGTTCGCGTTCGAGGAGACCGTGACGATCCCGGCCGGCTCCAGCCGGCACGGCCGCTATCGGGTCGTCGTCGCCGACGGTGCGCTGGATCGCGCCACCGCTGCCGCGCTGGTCGGCGGCGCGTCCTAGGGACGCCCGGTCATCCGGCGCCCAGGCAGACGAACGCGGCTGCGGTGGCGCGGGCGGCGCTGTCGCCGGTGGCGACGAACGCCTGCTGGGCGTCGGCGAGAGCCGAGGCCGGGCGGGCGCCCGCCCACATCCGTCGGTGCAGGTCCACCATCAGCGCGGTGGTGGGCTCGGCGGGCACCGGCAGGACGGTGGCGATCAGGCACCGGGTACCCAGGGCCAGCAGCACCGCGGCGAAACCCATGATCTCGTCGCCGGGGCGTACGTCGGTCAGCCCCGACTCGCAGGCGGAGAGCACCACGCAGCCGGGTGGCCGGGCGACCCGCTCCCACTCGTAGGCGAACAGCGGCCCGTCTGCCAGCTCCAGCGTGGAGAACTGGGGATTGTCGGCGCGGAAGGTGCCGTGGGCCGCGATGTGCACCATCCCGGCGCCGTCCAGCGCGGCGGTCAGCGCACCGGCGGTGGCGTCCGGCCCGACGAGCGGCCGGGCGCCCGGCAACACCTCGGCGAGCCGTTCGACCTCGGCCCGTCCGGCGGCCAGGCGTGGCCCACTGGCCAGCACCGGCGGGCCCGTCCCCGTGGTCCGCCGATCCGCCAGGAGCCAGGCCGTCGCCGAGGGGGCGACCGTGACGGCGCGTCCGGCGCAGGTGGGCAACCCGGCCCAGGCCACCGAGTGCAGGACACCGACCGGGACGATCACCAGAGGCCGGTCGCCGAGGCGGGGCCGCAACGGATCGAAGAGCTGACTGTCGAGCGCCGCCGCGGCGTGTGCGGCCCCGACCCGTGCGGCGGTCGGATCCCCGCCGACGATCAGCCGGCGCAGCCCGAACCGGTGCCATCGGGCCAGCCTCGCCGCCTCGGCGAGCGGCCCGAGGTCGTGCAGGCTGGCCCGGCCGTCGCGGACCAGCACCGCCTTGAGCCGGTCGCCGTGGGCCACGAGTTCGACCAGGACGCGGGAGCCGAGCCGGTCGGCCAGTCGGCGTACGCCGGGCGGGGTGGTCACCCCGGCCGCGCCGGGCACCCGCCGGGCCAGGTCCCGGATGCGCTGTTCGAGTCGGGTCTGCCGGCCGCGCAGGGCGCGTACCGGACGTCCGGCCAGGACCGCGTCCTCCAGGAGACCGCTGACGAGCCGCAGTTCGGCCAGCGCCGTGACCAGGTCGGGATCGTCGGGCGGCAGGGCGGGCCGCATGCGCAGCGCGTTGGCCCGCCACCGCTCGGCCCAGGCGAGGACCTGTGCCGGCGCGCCGGCCCGGATCGCGATGTCCAGCCCCTCGGCCGCCAGTTCCTGCCCGTACGCCCCGCTGCTGGCCCGCAGTTCGGTGGCGCCGAGCGAGGTCCGGTGCCGGTCGAGCACGCCCAGTCCACGGCGGAGCGCGCGGGCCGCACCCGCCTCGTCTCCGCCCAGCCGACGCGACAGCGCCAGGGCGTACCAGCCCTGGGCGCGTCGCGGGGCGGTGCCCCGGGTCCGCGCGCGGGCGGCGACGGTGAACAGGGCCAGGGCACGGTCGGGGCGACCCGCCGCGCTGGCCAGTAGGCCCGCGTCGATGCGGGTGACCAGCGCGGGGTCGACCCACCCCGTGCCGTCGAGCTGGTCGGCGGTCCGCGTCATCGCCGTGAGCAGGGCCGGCGTCCGGGTGCCCCGGCGGGCCTCGGCGCGTAGCTCGACGTGCCGGGCGAACGCGGCCCAGGTGCGGCGGCCCTGCCGCCGGAACCGGGTCCGGGCGGCGGCCGCGGCCTCGGCGGCGGTGGCCAGGTCACCGGCGAGCAGCGCGGCCCGTGCCTGGGCGAGCAGCGCCTCGGCCAGGTCGGAGGCCATGCCACGACGGCGCACTTCCTGGATCGCCACGGCGGCGACCTGCACCGCCTCGTCGACCAGGGGCACCGACAGCAGCAACTCGAACCGGTCCAGCAGCAGCGCCGGCCGGGGCACGGCGAGGCGTCGGTACTCCTCGCCGACGGCGGCGAAACAGCGCAACGCCGCCGCGATGTCGCCGCGTCGTCCGGCCGCGATCCCGCTGTTCCAACGGGCGTCGGCCGCCGCGAGGTCCAGGCCGAGCCGGTCGAAGGCGCTCGCCGCCCGGGAGAGGTCGTCGGCACCGCCGGTGGTGCCCCGGTGGGCGTTGAGCAGGCCCCGGTTGTTGCGGGCGCGTGCCTCCAGCAGGAGGTCGCCCTCGCGTTGGGCGATGTCGATGGCGAGGCCGTAGTCCCGCACCGCCTCGTCGTACCTGCCGCGGTAGTGCAGCACCACCCCCCGTTGCATCCGGCCGCGACCGGCGTCGGCTCCGGTGAGGTCGGGCAGCGCGGCGGTGACGGCCCGCAGCGCCGCCGCGGTGTGTCCCGAGCTGGCCAGGACGTACCCGAGACTCATCCGGGCCAGCGCCCGGGTCCGGGCCGTGCCCGCGCTGCGCACCGCCCGACGGAGGTGGCGCCGGGCGCCGGCCAGGTCGTTGAGTTCGCGCAGCGCCAGACCGATGGCGCGGTCGGCGGTCGAGCGCTCGTCGTCGTCGGTTCCGGCGGCGAGCACCCGTTCGGCGATCATGATCGCGTCACTGGGGCGGCGCTGGACGGCGTCGAGTGCCGCCTGGGCGGTATCGACGCCGCCGGTGGTGCTGTCGGGCACCGGCGGAGAGTTCACCACCCGTTGAGTATCGTCGATGCCCCGCCGAGTGGTCGACAGGTGACGGTGAGTATGCGCTTGGCATTGACATGCGCCGATCGAAGGGAAGAATTGACCGGAGACCGGGAATCCGCCGCACCACCACCAGTGACGTGCCGCCTCCCGAGTCGTCTGGGGGAGGACCCTTGCTGCCCGACCGTCCCGTCGCACCACCCGTCAGCACCCGGCTGTCCCGACGGCGCCTCCTGGCGGTGTCCGCACTGGCCACGGTGGCGGCGCCACTGGCCTCCACCGCGCGGCCGGCGTCGGCACTCGGCGACGACACCGCCGCCGACGACAGGGCGTACCAGCTCGCGTTCGCCGAGATGCTCGACGCCGACCGCACCGTGCGGCGGTACGCCGTACCGGGCCGGGAGATCTTGTACCGGCCCCGGCAGTTGCTCACCGCTCCCGCCGACGCCCAGCGGGTCGCGGCCTGGCTCAGGGCCAGCGGCAACCCGGTGACGTTCGGCGTCGGCTTCGCCGGTGTCGCCCGGCTGGTGTTCGCCGGGGAGGCCGACATCCCCACGCTCGTGACGAAGCTGCGCGATCCCCGACAGTGGCCCGGAGCGCCGGTGCCGGTGGTCCAACCGCACCACGTCCTGCTCGGGCTCGGCAACATCATGGGCAACCCGGGCGGGCCGCCCCGGACGCTTGCCGCACTGCCGCCGCCGGACCCGGCCCGGCTCGCCGAGGGCGCGGGGGTGACGGTCGGGATCTGCGACACCGGCATCTGCCGACTGGCCGGCAGCCGACACCCGCAGTGGCTCGGCGGCGCGTACCTGCCGGAGGTCGACGACGAGGACCCCCTCTACGTGCACACCGACGTGCTCGCCCCGCAGGGCGGTCACGGCACGTTCGTCGCCGGGGTGGTGCGGCAGGCCGCCCCGGGCGTACGCCTCGACCCCGAGACGGCGCTGGCGCCCACCGGAGTCGGGGACGAGTCGATGCTGGTGGCCGCCCTGAGCCGACTCTCGGCCGAGGTGTCGGTGGTGAACCTCTCCCTGGGCGGCTTCACCCTCGACGACCGGCCCTCGGTGCCGCTGGCCAACGCGCTGGCGGCGATGCCGCAGACGACGGCGGTGGTGGCGGCGGCGGGCAACGCCGGTGCCGACCGTCCGGTCTGGCCGGCCGCGCTGGACCGCGTGCTCGCGGTCGGGGCCGTCGAGACGGGTGCCGCAGGTGCGGTGGTGCCGACGGACTACAGCGGTCGGGGGCCATGGGTCGACGCCTGCGCCCTCGGCCGCCGGGACAGCACGTACGTCGAGGGGCGGCTGCCGTTGCCCGGACGACCGACCCGGCTGTTCCACCGGTACGCCACCTGGGCCGGTACGTCGTTCGCCACCGCACACGTCGCCGGCCGACTCGCCGCCCTGATGAGCGCGGGTGGCCTGAGCGCCGACGCGGCCCGGCTGGCCCTGCTCGCGTCGCCGCGCTGGCACCCCGACTACGGCGTGCTCGTCGCGTGAGCGGCGCAGCGGAGCCACCGAGCGGTGCCGTGGTGACCGACCGGAGCGTACGCGTCCTGGTCGCCGCCGCCGCCGACGGGGACGAGTCGGCCTGGGCCGAGCTGGTGCGCCGGTACACCCCGCTGGTGTACTCGGTGATCCGGTCGCACGACCTGAGCGGCGCCGACGCGGCGGATGTCAACCAGACCGTGTGGCTGCGCCTGGTGGAGCACCTGAGGCAGGTCCGCGAACCGGAGGCGCTGGCGGCCTGGCTGGCCGTCACCACCCGGCGGGAGTGCTACCGGATGTCCCGCCTCGTCCGGCGGACCCAACCCGTCGACCCGTCCGACGGTGCGCTCGACGCCTACCACGGGACCTGGGCGGACGCCGCGCCGCCGGACGAGGACCTGCTGCGGGCGGAACGGCGGCAGGCGCTGCGGGAGGGCTTCGCCCAGCTGCCGCCCCGGTGCCAGGAACTACTCGCCCTGCTGATCGCCGAGCCGCCGCCGAGCTATCGGCAGGTCTCCGACCGGTTGGGCGTACCGGTCGGCAGCATCGGCCCGACCCAGGCCCGCTGCCTGCGGAGGCTGCGGGGCTGCGAGGCGCTGGCGCCGTACCTCGGACCGTGCCCGGACGCCGGACGGCAGGGGGGTGAACGCGATGGAGCCGTGGCCGCCGGTCGATGACGACAGGTTGACGGCCGAACTGGTCGCCGCGCTCTGGGACTCCACGGGAGTGCCCGAGGACCATCTGGCGGCGGCGCGGGCGGCGTTCGCCGAGCGGACGACGGACACCGGGCTGGCCCTGGCCGAGCTGACCTTCGACTCGGCGCTCGAGGCGGAGCCGGCCGGGCTCACCCGCTCGTCCGGTTCGGCGCGGAGCCTGTGCTTCCGGGGTGACGGGATCGTCCTGGAGATCGAGGTGAGCGACGCCGGCATCGTCGGCCAGTGCTCGCCGGCCGGTCGTGGCCGGGTCAGCGCCCGGACCGTGAGCGGGATCTACGACGAGGCGACGGTCGACGCGGTGGGTCTCTTCTCGCTCGGGGTGCCGCCGACCGGCCCGGTGCAGCTTCGCGCCTACCGCGGCGAGTACGCGGTGGCCACCGACTGGGTCTGCCTGCGCTGACGTCACGAGGGTCGTGGGCCCCCTCGACCCACGACCCCCGCGACGCGGTGCGAGCTAGCCCTGCCTGCCGGTGCTGATCAGGTACTGCACACCGCCGAGGTCGGTCGACCGGGCCCCGCTGCTGTCCGGGCCGAACTGGGTCACGGTGAAGGAGATCTCCCGCTGACTGTCCGCCGCAGCGGAGAAGAGCAGCGAGAACTCCGCCCGCTCACCGGGGTTCAGCGCCAGGTTGCCCAGGCTGGCCTTGGTGGGTTCGACGATCTCCACCTGGGTCCGGCCGACCGCCCGGACGCCGGTGCCGACCGCACCCCCGGCCCGCCAGCGCTCGAAGAGGTCCGGGCCGAGATCGACGACGACCCGGCCGCCGATCGCCTGGAGCGGCTCGGCCGCCGCGAAGACGACCTCGTTCCGGGACGGTACGGTCAGCGAGTTGCCGATGGCGAAGGGCCGCACGACCGACGGTCCACCCGCGGTGAGCCGGACCGAGTCGACGTTGCGCCACGCGATGTTGTTGTTGTACCGGGTGTTCGTGCTGATGTCCGGGCCCTCGAAGGTCATCGGGTCGGTCGCGGACACCCAGCGGGCGAGCAGGCAGAAGTGCCCCGGCCCGGGGACACCGGTCCACGGGATGGTGACCGTGGTGACACCCGCGAAGGCGACCACGTTGGCCGCGCCGATCTGGGTCCAGTGGGTCGGCCAGACCGCGCCGCCCCCCGGCGTGGTCCGGTAGACGCGGAGCACCCCGCTGCTGCCGCCCGAGCCGTACGGGCCGGGGTTGCGCAGCTTGATGAAGAGGTAGTTGGTGACGCCGACGATCGGGTTCTGGCTGACGGCGCACTCGACGGCGGTGGGGCAGACCTTGATGTCGGGGCTGGCCCAGAGCGGGTTCAGCGCGTGCGGCTCGACTCCGACGTCGGCGGCGGTGTCCTTGATGTAGACGTCGGTACGGGCCGCTGCGGCGGCCCCCGGTACCGCCTCGACCGGTACCGCCGCGGCGGCGGTGACGGCCAGCAGCCCGGTCAGCACCGCGGCGGTGAGCCCGACCACCACGGCGCCGCGTACCCGTCTTCCTGCACTGCTCATGACACGTTCTCCTATCGAAGGAGCGTGCGCCGGTCACGGTGGGTGTCCGTACCGTTTCGGCGCGATGACGTAGTTCAGGAGCCGGAAATCGCGCCGGTGATACCCGTCGTCAGATGGTGCGAGGACGGGCGAATCCGCCTGCTCGGCGGTGTCAGGCGGGGAACGGGCGGCAGGAGGCGCGGACCACCAGTTCGGTGGGGAGCCGGATGTGGATGTCGCGCTCGACCCCGGCGATCAGGTCGACGAGCAGCCGCAGCGCCTCGGCGCCCATCCGCTGGATCGGCTGCATGATGGTGGTCAGCGGCGGGTTGGTCAGCGCCGACTCCGGGACGTTGTCGAAGCCGATCACGGAGACGTCGTCCGGTACCGACAGGCCCATGCTCCGCGCCACGTCGATGGTCGAGATGGCGGAGAGGTCGTTACCGGCGAAGACCGCGGTCGGCCGGTCGGGAAGGGCGAGCAGTTCGGCGGCAGTGCCGGCGGCGCTCTCGATCCGGAAGCCGCCGACCCGGACGAGCCGTTCGTCGACGGTCACCCCGGCGTCGGCCATGGCCTGCCGGAAGCCCGCCTCGCGCAGCCGGGACGACTCCAGGTCGGCGCGGCCGGAGATGTGCCCGATGCGGCGGTGGCCGAGCGAGAGCAGGTAGTTGGTGGCGAGCACGGCGCCGGCGAAGTTGTCGGAGTCGACGGTGGGCAGGCCGGACGGGCCGGTGTGCGGGTCGACGGCCACCACGTGGAAGCCCTGCTTGGTCTCCACCACCGTGGGGGTGACGATCACGGCGCCGTCGATGAGCGTCCCGGAGAGCCGGGCCAGTGAGCGGCGCTCCCAGCCGACGGCGGCACCGGCCACGTCACCGCTGGAGTACGCCAGCAACTGGTAGCCGGTGCCGGTCACCTCCGACGAGGCGCCCTTGAGCAGTTCGGTGGAGAACGGTTCGAACTCGGCCACCAGGATGCCCAGCACGTTCGTGCGGTGGCTGCGCAGGCTCTGCGCGCCGAGGCTGGCCTCGTAGCCGAGTTGGTGGATGACCTGCTGGACCCGCTCGACGGTCGCCTGCGCCACGCCGTATCGGCCATTCACCACCTTGGATACGGTCGCGACCGAGACGCCGGCCGCTCGGGCCACGTCCGACATGTTCACACGCTGCGGGAACGCCACGCCGACGATGATAGAGGGCTCGACGAGCGCCGCGAACGGCGAGTCGAAAACGTTATCGACACCGATTGACACTGAGTTACACGACTGTAAAACTCGCCGGCAGGCCGAGCACCGCGACTGATACGTCGAGGAGATTCCGATGGCTTTGAAGCGCCGCGTAACCACCGCCATAGCGCTGTCCATCACCACAGCACTGCTTGCCGCCGGATGTGGCGGCGGGGGTGAGTCCGAGGCTCCTGGGGAGAGTGAGCTGTTCAAGAACCCGGTGACCCTGACCTGGTGGCACAACGCCTCCCAGGACGGGCCCGGCAAGACCTACTGGGAGAAGGTCGCCGCCGACTTCACCGCGCTCCACCCCACGGTCAAGATCGAGATCGAGGGGATCGAGACCAACCAACTCCAGCGCACCCGGCTGCCCGCCGCGCTGCTGAGCAACGACCCGCCGGACATCTTCCAGGCGTGGGGTGGCGGCGAGATCCGCGAGCAGGTCGAGGCCGACTACCTCAAGGACATCACCGAGCAGGTGAAGTCGGAGGTCGACAACATCGGTAGCGCCGCCGAGATCTGGCAGGTGGACGGCAAGCAGTACGGTCTGCCGTACCGGATGGGCATCGAGGGCGTCTGGTACAACAAGGACATGTTCCAGCGGGCCGGCATCGCCGCCCCGCCGACCACGTTCGACGAGCTCAACGACGCGGTCACCAAGCTCAAGGCGATCAACGTGATCCCGATCGCGCTGGGCGCCGGTGACAAGTGGCCCGCCGCGCACTGGTGGTACAACTTCGCCCTGCGCGCCTGCTCGGTGGACACGCTGAAGAAGGCCAGCACCGAGACGGTCTTCGACGACCCGTGCTTCGTGAAGGCCGGCCAGGACCTCAAGGCCTTCATCGACACCACGCCGTTCCAGGACAACTTCATCGCCACCCCGGGTCAGAACGACCCGACCAGCGCCAACGGTCTGCTCGCCAACGGCAAGGCCGCGATGGAGCTGATGGGCGACTGGAACAAGGGTTCGCTGGAGACGGTGACCAACGACAAGGAGGCGCTCGACAAGTTCATCGGGTGGTTCCCGGTGCCGGCGATCTCCGGCTCCGCCGGTGACCCGAAGGCGGCGCTCGGCGGTGGCGACGGTTTCGCCTGCGCCAAGAACGCCCCGGGCGAGTGCGTCGAGTTCCTCAAGTACATCGTCAGCCCCGAGGTGCAGAAGGGCTACGCGCAGACCGGCACCGGCCTGCCCGTCGCCAAGGGTGCCGAGGACGGCGTCCAGGACCCGGCCCTGCGCTCCATCCTGGAGGCGACCACCGGTGCGACCTACGTGCAGCTCTGGCTGGACACCGCGTTCGGCAGCACCGTCGGTAACGCGATGAACGACGCGATCGTCGCCATCTTCGCCGGCAACGGGACTCCCGAGCAGGTCGTCGAGGCGATGAAGGCGGCCGCGCGCAAGTGACCGCCACCAACCCCACCACACTGGACCCTGCCGGCGGTGCCTCCGCGCCGCCGGCGGGGCTCCGGCCCGTCCGGCGCCCCTCGAAGGACCGGGCCGCCGAGACCCGACGCAAGTGGTACGAGATCATCGGTCTCACCACCCCGGCGATCGTCGTCTACGTGACGTTCGTCCTCGTACCGATGGGCTTCGCGCTCTACTACAGCCTCTTCCGCTGGCGTGGAGTCGGACCACCCACCGAGTACATCGGGTTCGACAACTACGTCATGGCGTTCCAGGACCCGATCTTCCTCGACGCGTTGCGCAACAACGCCATCATCGTCTTCGGCTCGCTGCTGCTCCAGGGCCCGGTCGCCCTCGGCGTGGCCCTGCTGCTCAACCGGCACTTCCGGGGCCGCACCCTGTTCCGCCTGCTGGCCTTCGTGCCGTACGTGCTGGCCGAGGTCACCGTCGGCATCATGTGGAAGCTGATCCTGACCCCGAACGGCAGTCTGGACGCGCTGCTCCAGTCGATCGGGCTGGGTGGCCTGGTGCAGGCCTGGCTGGCCGACCTGGACATCGTCATCTGGACGCTGCTGTTCGTGCTCACCTGGAAGTACGTCGGCTTCGCCATCATCCTGCTGCTCGCCGGCCTGTCCAACGTGCCGCAGGAGCTGAACGAGGCCGCCGCCATCGACGGCGCGAGCTGGTGGCAGATCCAACGGCACGTCACCCTGCCGCTGCTCGGCCCCACCATCCGGATCTGGATGTTCCTGTCGATGATCGGTTCGTTGCAGGTCTTCGACGTGATCTGGGTGACCTCGGTGCCCGCCGTCCGCTCGCTCGGCGCCTCCGCCACCATGGCCACCTACATGGTGGACAACGGGTTCTTCGCCCGGCTGTGGGGGTACGGCAACGCGGTGGCGGTGATCCTCTTCGTCATCTCGTTCGTCGCGGCACTGCTGTTCCAGCGGTTCCTGCTGCGCCGGGACATCCAGGGTGCCACGACCGGAAGGGCGAACTGACGTGACCGCCAACGCCACCCTGTCCCCGTCCCGCCGGCGTCGCCCGGTGTCGTGGGGCAATCCCCTCACCTACGGGCTGGCCCTCGCGGTCGCGGCGGTGTCGATCGTCCCGGTGCTGTACGTCATCATCGGAGGCTTCCGCACCACCCCGCAGATCGTCGCGAACCCGGCCGGTCTGCCCGACCCGTGGGTCTTCGACAACTACGCCCGGGTGCTGACCCAGAGCGGCTTCTGGACGCAGGCGTTCAACAGCGCCGTGATCGCGCTGGGCACCACGCTCGGCGTCGTCCTGCTCGGGGTCTGCGCCGCGTTCGTGCTGGCCCGCTACACCTTCCGTGGCCGTGAGGTGCTCTATACCTTCTTCACGCTCGGCCTGCTCTTCCCGGCCGGCGCGGCGATCCTGCCGCTCTACCTCATGTTGCGGGACATGAACCTGATCAACTCCTACTTCGCGGTGATGCTGCCGCAGATCGCCTTCGCGCTGCCGTTGACGATCGTGATCCTGCGTCCCTTCCTCTCCGCTATCCCGCGCGAGCTGGAGGACGCGGCCGCGATCGACGGCACCGGTCGGCTCGGGTTCCTCTGGCGCATCATGCTCCCGCTGTCGCGTCCCGCCCTCGTCACCGTCGGGATCCTCGCGTTCGTGGCGAGCTGGAACGCCTTCCTCCTGCCGTTGCTGGTCCTCGGTGACGCCAGCCTGCACACCCTGCCGTTGGGCGTACAGAACTTCTCCAGCCAGTACACCTCGGACACGGCCGGAATCCTCGCCTTCACCTCGCTGGCAATGCTGCCGGCACTTCTCTTCTTCACGTTCGCCGAAAAGCAGATCGTCGGTGGCCTGCAGGGCGCGGTCAAGGGCTGAGCGGCGCGGCCCGACGAGAGCCGACGCGGCGCCAGCACAACACAAAGGGGAAAGCACAGCATGACTGAGGTCCACGGCGTGGTCGGCGCACCGGTCCCGGCACAACCGGGTCCGGGCCACGACCGGCACGACCGGCCCGACCGGCCGGACGGCGAGGCACGGGTCCGTGAGCTGCTCGGGCGGATGACCATCGAGGAGAAGATCGCCCAGCTCGTCGGCTTCTGGGAGAAGGAGGACGGCGAGACGGTCGCGCCGTTGCAGGGCGAGTTCGCCGACGTCGGCAAGCTGGAGACCTTCTCCCGGCACGGCCTCGGGCACCTCACCCGGGCGTACGGCACCCGACCGGTCGACGCCGAGGCCCGTGCGTCCTGGTTGTGGAAGTTCCAGTCCGACCTGGTGACCGGCACCCGGCTCGGCATCCCGGCGATCGTCCACGAGGAGTGCCTCACCGGGCTCTCCGCGTGGAAGGCGGCGACCTATCCCACCCCGCTGGCGTGGGGCGCCGCCTGCGATCCGGAACTCGTCACCGAGATGGCCGAGGCGATCGGGGCGTCCATGCGGGCTCTCGGCATCCACCAGGGGCTCTCCCCGGTGCTCGACGTGATCCGTGACCCCCGGTGGGGGCGGGTCGACGAGTGCATCGCCGAGGATCCCTACCTCGTCGGCACGCTCGGCACGTCGTACGTGCGGGGACTCCAGGCGCAGGGGGTGCTGGCCACGCTCAAGCACTTCGCCGGCTACTCCGCCTCCCGCGCCGGGCGCAACTTCGCCCCGGTGCACGCCGGACCCCGGGAACTCGCCGACGTGCTGCTCCCGCCGTTCGAGATGGCGATCCTGGACGGCGACGCGCGGTCGGTCATGCACTCGTACGCGGAGATCGACGGCGTGCCGGTGGCGGCCGACCCGACCATGCTGACCGGGATCCTGCGGGACCGGTGGGGCTTCGACGGGACGGTGGTCGCCGACTACTTCGGTGTGGCCTTCCTGAACCTGCTGCACCACGTCGCGGCCGACCACGCCGACGCGGCGGTGCAGGCGCTGACCGCCGGCGTCGACATCGAACTGCCGACCGGCGACGCCTACCTGACGGTGGCCGAGTCGGTGCGGTCGGGCCGGCTCGACGAGGCGCTCGTGGACCGGGCGGTGCTGCGGGTGCTGCGCCAGAAGGAGGCGCTCGGGCTGCTCGACGCCACCTTCGACGACGAGCCGCAGCCGGTCGACCTCGACTCGCCGGAGCACCGGTCCATCGCCCGCCGGCTCGCCGAGAAGTCCGTCGTCCTCGTCGCCAACCAGGGCGTACTCCCGCTGTCGGCCGGGCGGCGGGTGGCGGTGGTCGGGCCGAACGCGGACCGGGAGGGTGCGCTGTTCGGCTGCTACTCCTTCCTCAACCACGTGCTGGCCCAGCACCCCGACGTGGAGACCGGCATCGAGGTGCCGACGGTCCTCGCGGCGGCCCGTGCCGAGTTCGGCGCTGACCTGGTGAGCTGGGCGCGGGGCTGCGACGTGGACTCCGAGGACCGGTCCGGCTTCGACGAGGCGGTGGCCACCGCCGCGGCGGCGGACGTGGCGATCCTGGTGGTCGGCGACCACGCGGGACTGTTCGGGCGCGGCACCGTGGGCGAGGGGTGCGACCGGGAGGACCTGGAGCTGCCCGGTGTCCAGCGGGAGCTGGCCGAGGCGGTGCTGGCGACCGGTACGCCGGTGGTGCTGGTGCTGCTCACCGGTCGGCCGTACGTGCTCGGCTGGGCGGTGGACCGCTGCGCGGCCGTGGTGCAGGCGTTCTTCCCCGGTGAGGAGGGGGCGGGCGCGATCGCCGGGGTGCTCTCCGGCCGGGTCAACCCGTCGGGGCGGCTGCCGGTCAGCCTGCCCGGATCGGCCGGGGCGCAGCCGTTCTCGTACCTGCACCCCACTCTCGGCGAGGGCAGCGAGGTGACCAACCTGCCGGCGATCCCGGTGGCCCCGTTCGGTCACGGCCTGTCCTACACCACCTTCGAGTACGCCGACCTGACCGTCCCCGCCACGGTGCCGACCGACGGGGCGCTGCCGGTGACCGTCCGGCTCACCAACACCGGTGCGGTGGCCGGCGACGAGGTGGTCCAGCTCTACGGTCGTGACCTGGTCGGCTCGGTGACCCGGCCGGTGGCCCAGTTGCTCGGCTACCGCCGGGTGCACCTGGAGCCGGGCCAGTCGGTCACGGTCGAGCTGACGGTGCCCACCACCCGCCTGGCCTTCTCCGACCGCAGCCTCACCCGCGTGGTGGAGCCCGGCGACGTCGACGTGTGGGTGGGCAGCAGTGTGCGCCGGGACGCCGAGGCGCGTACCACCCTGGTCGGCGACATCGCCAAGGTGACCAACGCCTCGCCGCGCTGGACCACCACCGACGTGCGCTGACGTCTGTCACCGGTGATCCCGGTACGCCGCCCGGCAAGGGGGCGTACCGGGATCTCGGCGTCTATCGACTGCGCGGCGCGCCCCGGCGGGCGGTGGTCGGCTTCGCGCCCGGCCGGGGCGCGAGCGATCGGGCCGGGGGTGTGGCGCGGGCCGGGGTGGCCGTGGCCCCCGCCTTCGGTGCGCCGGTGGCCGGTGGCGGGTGCTTCCGGAGGACCCAGGTCTGCTGGGCGAGGGAGAACAGGTTCGTGGTCACCCAGTAGATGATCACGCCGATCGGGAAGATCAGACCCGAGACGAGCAGCGAGAACGGGATGCCGTAGAGCATCAGTCGCTGCACCATCCGCTGCTGCGGGTCCTCGGCCCATCCGGTCCGCAGGATCATCTGCCGGCTGCTCAGGTAGGTCGTGGCGATCATCGTGACGATCAGGATCGCGGCGACGATCCGGACGGTCGTGCCGTCCGTGCCGAGCAGCGACAACTCCTGCGCGCCGGACCGGAAGCTGGCGGCGATCGGCGCGCCGAACAACGTCGCCGACGACGCGCTGTCGAACTGGGTGACCGTCCAGCCGTACAGCGTCTTCATGTGCTCCGGCATGGTCGGCTTGAGATGCCGCAGCACGTGGAACAGGCCCAGGAAGACCGGGATCTGCACCAGCATCGGCAGGAAGCCCATCAGTGGATTGGCCTTCTCCGTGCGATAGAGATCCAGCAGCTCCTTCTGCATGGTCTCCCGGTCGTTCTTGTGCTTCTCCTGGATCTCCTTGATCCGCGGTTGGAGCGCCTGCACGGCGCGCTGCGACTTGATCTGCTTGACGAAGACCGGGAACAGCACACCCCGGACGGTCAGCACCAGGAAGACGATGCCGAGCACCCAGGCCCAGTCGGTGCCCAGCGCGGCGGCGTCGCCGAAGAGCATCTGCCAGGCGCCGTGCCAGAACAGCAGAATGGCCGAGATGGTGCCGTAGACGACGGCCATCAGTGGGCTGAACAGGGCGCTCACCGGAGGGCTCCGATAGCGTACCGGTGGCGGAAAGCGGACGAATTAGACATGTAGGTACCCCTCGGAACGCGACACGACTGACGACGGGTGGGACGAGTCAGCAGCGGTCGCCGAGAAGCGGCAGGTGGAACGAGCGACGGTGAGCTCAGGCGACCGCGAGGGTCGCGGTCGGCGCCCTGGGGCGGGCCCGGCCGGCGGCGTCCGGATCGCGGTGTCGGGGCACGCCGGTGCGCCCGGCCCGTTCCCGCAGCAGCCGTCGGGTGATCCGCAGGTCCGGGGCGGTGACCACCCGATGGACCAGGTTCGCGGCGGCGAGCACGACGGTCAGCAGCACACCGGTCGCCGCGGCCGTGCCGGACAGCATGCTGGAGGCACCGACGTCGGCGAGTGCGCCGACGAGGTACCAGATCATGCCGAGCCCGATCACGGCACCACCATATCCGCCCCGCGCACCCAACGGCCGGTGTGTCGGGCCTAGCGGTCGGGATCGGGCTCGGCGCGTAGCGCGGCGGTGGCCCGCAGCGCCTTGACGATCGCCGGGATCGCGCCGATCAGCAGCACCAGCGCCCAGACGATCGCGATGATCGCGAAGAGCAGCGCGCCCAGGTCGTCGAGGATGCTCACCAGGATCACCGGCACCAGGTTGTGCAGGAACTCCAGCAGCACGGTGCAGAGCAGGCTGGTCAGGATCAGCAGGACCAGGCCCTTGTTCTGGAGGAACTTCGGCTGGGCCAGCACCAGCAGCCCGGCCCAGGCGAGCTTGAGCAGCAGCGCCAGACCGAGCAGCACGGCCGCGTCGCCGACCGGGAAGAACCCCCACAACGCCAGGTACGCCAGCGTGCCGAACGGCGGCGCCAGGAACAACGACACCATGATCATCAGCTCGACGAAGGCGACGATCAACGCCACGAACGCCACGATGATCAGGATGATCGAGAAGATCAGCGTCGCGACGCCCTGCACCCGGCCGTGGATCCGTTCGGGCAGCACCAGCCCCAGACAGAACAGCCCGGTGGTCCAGAGCGCCACCGCGTCGACGAGCGCCAGATAGCCGGTGCCCCGGCCGGACGGCTCGCCGACCCCGCTCACGTCACCGACCTCGACCCCGAGATCACCGGCGCTCTCGGCCAGCGCCGCACCGGCATCACCGCCACCCAGCAGCAGCCCGGCACCCCACTCGACGCCCACCGCCAGCACCAGCGCCAGCATCGCCAGCAGCAGGAACGGCTTGCGCAGCGCACCCATCCCGGCCTCCCCGCCTCAGTCCCGCGCGATCGTGACCGGGCAGCCGCCGGAGCAGCTCACCCGTACCGTGGTGGCCCGGTCCACGGCGATCCGGGTCACCGCGCCGGTGCCATCGTCGGCCGGGTTGACGTCGTCCTCGACGGTGAAGTCGGCGTCCCCCGGTGCCGGCGCCTCGACGGTGAACGCCTCCGGGCTGCGCAGGATCAACGTGCGCAGCCCACCCGGGTCGGCCACCCGCAGCTCGCAGTCGCCGGTAACGACCAGCCGACCGGGCGCCTCGGCACAGTCCGCGTCGACGGTGACCGGGTCCACCGCCGACGTCCCGCCGCCAACCCGCCCCAGCAGGTCGACCAGCGAACTACGCGACGACGGGTCCCCCCGCCCCCCGCCCCCCGCCCCGACCGCCACCACGAACAAGACCACCAGCAGCACACCGAGCGCCGCCAACAACACCTTCTGCCGTCCCGTCACCACTGCACCTCGCTCTCGTCGCACGTCGTCTCGCCGCGTTGATCAAGAGGTTTGCGTCGGAAAGAGGCGCTGAGCCGACGCAAACCTCTTGATCAACCAGGGTCAGGGGGTGGGGCCAGGGGCCAGGGGGGCCAGGGGTCAGGGGGTCAGGGGTCAGGGTTAGGGGGTTGGGGGGAGTTCGGTGAAGCGGATCGCGTCGACTCCGGCGAAGTAGCGGTCGGTGCTCTGCGTCCTGCCGATCGCCACCAGGGTGATCTGGTGCGGGCCCGCCGCCAGCGGCACCCGCGCCACGTCGACCCAGTCGGTGACCCGGACCGTGGGGGAGAAGCCGATGAAGGGGTCACCGACCTGCCGGCCGTCGATCAGGAACACCGTGTTGGCGTAGTCGGGAGCGGTGGTCCGCACCGTGGAGAACTGCCAGACGGCCTGGGCCGGCAGCTCCACCGTCACGGTCACCCGGTCGTTGATCGCCCGCCCCAGGAAGAAGAGCTGGTTGTCCTGCGACCAGGTCACCTCGCAGCAGTTCGGCTGCACCGCCACCGTCGGCGCGGCGCCGGTCGGCGACTCGACCCGGGCGCCGGTCACCAGCGTCTCCGCCTCGACGGTCACCACCCGGGCCTGCGGCGGCGGGTCGTCGTCGCGCGCCACCAGGAACACCACCACCGCCGAGACCACCAGCACCAACGCCGCCGCAGCGGCGATCCACGGCCAAGGCGTACGCTTCGGCGGCGCCACGGCCCGCACCTCGTAGGTGACCCGGCCGCTGGACCGGGAGCTCTCCTCCGGCGCGGTGTTCGCCGAGTACGCGAACCCGGTCATGTCGTAACGACGCGGCGGCGTCCCCGCCGGCACGGCCAGCCGGACCAGGAACGACACCGAACCCTGCCCGGGCACCACCCGCTGCGGTTCGGTGACGGTGAACCAGGAACGTTGCGTGCCCTCGCCGGGCGCCACGTCGAACACCACCGTGTCCGGCGCGAGTCCCGGATTGGAGACGGTGAAGGTCAGCTCCCCGGCGTTCCGGACGTCCAGGGTGAACTGCTCGGCTGCGGCGACGACGGTCCATTCGGTGGTCATGACGGCTCCTTCGGAGCGGGATCGGGCGGGGTGGGAACGGGGGAGGGGGACGGCACACTGGCCCGGCCGACCGCCGGCGCGTCCGCCACGACGGTGACCTCGGCGGTCACGGCGGCCGGTTTCTCCGCCGCGACGATCCGGCTGACCAGGGCGAGCTGGTCGGCGGCGGTCGACGGCACCCGGACGACCAGGTGGAAGGGCCGGTCGGTCGGCTCGTCGAGGACGAAGCCGGTGACCCCGGTGGCCAGTTCCAGGGCGGTCCGCAACCCGTCCGGAGTGCCCCGCCAGGTCGCCAGCGCCGCCCCGTGCGCCACCAGGTCACGCAGCCGGCTGGACGGCAACGGCAGTGGGGCGTCCCGCCGGGGCGCGGCGACCACGTGGTCCATCGCCACCCACCCGGCCAGGTACGCCACCATGCCGTCCGGCGCGCGGTACGGCGCGAACAGCGCGTCGACCTCGGCCAGCACCGTCTCGTCCGGCGCGTGCAGCGCCTCCATCACGTCCAGCAACGCCCACAGCACGCTGCCCGGCACGCAGGCGCGCTGGTAGGCGGCGGGCAGCAGCCGCTCAATGGCCGGTCGACGCATCCTGCCGCACCACCTCGATGTCGTGCTCGCCGGAGCAGAGCAGCCAGGTGTCCGGGACGGTGACCACGTCGGCGGTGGCCTGGTTGGCGCTGGCCGACCAGTCGACCGCGTCGCCGCTGCGGTGCACGCCGCGTTCCCCACCGGCGAGCACCAGCCGGTCCGTGCCGGCGGTCGCGGCGATCGCGTCGACCGGCACGAACCGGGTGCGGTCGCGCAGCGGCAGCCCGCAGTTGACCGACACCGACGACCACTGCGGCTGCGCCGCGACCGTGTCCAGCCGCAACACCCCGCCGCTCTGGGTGGCGGCCAGCGCCAGGGTGCCGCTGAAGGCCAGGTCCCGGCAGGTGCCGCCGATCCAGCCGGACTGCATCGCCTGCCACTTCACGTCGGACTCGAACAGCCGGGCCCGGAAGCAGCCCTGCCCGGGCCGCTTCGGGTCCGGCTCCCCGGCGCCGCTCCACAGCAGCGTGGCCGGACCGTCGTACTGCACGGCGAGCAGCCGGTTGTCGACATTGGCCAGACCGACGTGGGTGAAGCTGCCGGGGCGGCCCGCGTTGCCGGACAGATAGACCCCGAACCCGGCCTGCGCCGCCACCGCCACCCCGGGCACGCCACGCTCGGAGACGAACGCCCGCACCGCGTAGAAGCCCCGGTCGGCGTCGGCCGGGTCGACCAGGATCTGCAACGGCACCGCGCCGGGCAGCAGCGACACCTCGTACAGGCCGGTGTCGGTGGCGACCAGCAACGCGCCCGCCCCGTCCCGGTCGATCCAGGCCAGGTCACTGATCCGGGAGTCCAGGTCGGCCAGCAGCGACCAGGTCTCGCCCAGGTCGGCGCTCAGGTGCACCCGGGAACCGCCGCCGGACCGGACCGTGGCCACCGCCACCGACCCGGGC
Organism: Micromonospora sp. NPDC003241; assembly: GCF_053589795.1. NCBI lineage: Bacteria > Bacillati > Actinomycetota > Actinomycetes > Micromonosporales > Micromonosporaceae > Micromonospora > Micromonospora sp. NPDC003241. The sequence goes on from NZ_JBSFSO010000030.1 coordinate 21,835, forward strand.
CGGGGCACGATGCCGGGCCGGACCGGGGCGGGCGCGGGCGCCACCCGCTGCACGGTCTCCCCGTCGAACCGGCCCGCCGGCTCCCACCCCGCACCGGCGTTGGTGGAACGGAACAGCACCGGGCCGCTGCCCGCGTACCAGGTGCGTGGTTGGTACTGGTCCGCGGCGATCGTGCGGACCTGCTGGTCGGGAGCCTCGTCGACGACGAACCGCACCGACTCGACGTAGCGCACCCCGGGCTCGGCGTGCTCCAGCAGCCGGTACACGTTGGAGGCGCGTAGCGGCTCGCCGAACGCCCAGCCGGCCGGGTTCAGCGGGGTGGGCAGCGGACTCAGCGTCTGGTGCAGCCGGTCGTGGATGCGCCTCCGCACCGCCTCCGCGTCCTCCTCCCGGCGCACCACCACCCGGGCCCGGATCGACACCGCCTTGTACCGCGCCCAGCTCGCCCGGCAGGTGGTGCCGAGCGAGCGGCGGCGTTCCAGATCCGCCTCGACCCGCAGCCGGGCCTCCTCCACCTCGTGCCCGCGCAGCACCGCCACCGGCAGCCGGCCGCCCGGCCGGGCGTCGTCCGGCACGTACGGCACCAGCACCACCTCGACCTCGCCGGGTCGGGCGAAGCTGTAGACGGCGGCCCGGGTGAAGGCACGGGCCCGACTCACCCCGCCGGAGCCGGTGGCCAGCACCTCGAAGTCGCGGGCGGTCACCGCGCGCTGCTGGGCGAAGAAGGCGTACGGGCCGCGCAGCAGCACCGACTCCATCGCCTCCATCTCCCGGCCACCGGCCGCCGGTGACGGGTTGACCACCTTCACCCCGGGCAGCGGGTCCCGCAGGCTGGTCAGCGTCCCGGCCGCCACGTTGCCGGCGGTGCCGCCACCGGCGCGATACCAGAGCCGCACCTGCCGCCCGGCCGGTGGCACCGCCGCGACCGGGGCGTCGTCGCCCGACGGGTCCGGCCCGCGCAGGTCCAGCGCCGGGGCGAAGGTCACCGTGCCCGAGCAGCGGTCCACCAGGTACGCCTTGTCCTGCGACCCGAGGCCGGCGAAGCTGTCCACCGCCCGCCAGATCTCGAAGGTGCGTCCCTCGTGCTCGCGGGCCGCCGCGCCCAACTCCACCGAACCGGTCGGCACCTCGACGCCGAGCAGCAGGTCCAGCGGCTCGGCGGTCCGGGCCAGCGGAGCCCGCCCGGCCCGCAGCACCTGCCCCGGCGCGCCGGTGCCGACCCCGAGCAGCTCGGCCTCGACCGGCTCGCAGTGGTGCATCCGGACGGTCACCTCGCGCTGGCCGGCGGCGAGCAGCGCCGGTTCGCAGGTGACGAAGACGACCGGGCGCGGGTCCGCCCCGCGCGCCGCCGCGACCCGGGTACCGACGGGGATGCGCAGCGCCTCGTCGTCGGCGCCGGTCCGGGTGAACCGGACGTCCGCCCAGGCCGCCGACGGCGCGTGCCGGGTCACCCCGAGCAGGTTGAGGAAGGAGACGTACGCCTTCTCCGGCAACTGGTTCAGCCGATAGATCATCACCTCGGTGAGGTGCGCGAACGCCTCCAGCAGGGCGATGCCCGGGTCGTGCGCGGACAGGTCGGTCCAGCCGGGGCAGGACTGCCGGATCCGCTCCCGGGCCTCGGTCACCAGGTCGAGGAAGGTCCGGTCGTCCAGGTGCGGCACGGGCAGGGTCATCGCCCCTCCTCAGCGTCGGCGCCGGGGTCGGGGGTCGGCCCCGGCGGGTCGTCGTCGACGGGCAGCAGGTCCACGGAGAAGACCAGCTGCCCAGGGGTGAGGCTGGCCCGGATCCGGTAGTCCAGCCGGATCACCAGCCGCCACGGGTCGTCCGGGTCCGGCCCGGCGTCCACGTCGAGCACGTCGATGCGGGGCTCCCAGCGGGTGACCGCCGCACGGACGTAGTGGATGGCCAGCCCGGCGGTGGTGTCGTCGTTCGGTGCGAAGACCAACCGGTGCAGCCGGGAGCCGTAACCGGGACGCATCAGCCGCTCGCCCGGCGTGGTGGACAGCAGCAGGAACAGCGCCTGGCGTACCGTCTCGTCGCCGTCGGTCATGGCCAGCCCGCCGGCCGCGGTCAGCCCGAGCCCACCACTGCGACCGGCGTCGAAACCCGCGCCGAGGAACCGGATGGCCCTCACCGGTCGGCCCCCAGGAACCGTTGCCGGGGATCGCGCACCCGATATCGGAACTGGCCCGGCGGGCTGCCGTCGGTGAATCCCTCCAGGTGCGACAGCACCACCCGGTGGCCGTCCACGCGGACGAAGTCGCTGTAGCCGACCCGGACCGGCTCGGTCTTCGTGCACGGCTTGACCGTCGCGCCGTAGTTCGGGCAGGCGACGATCTTGCGGCCCTTCGGGTCGTCGGCCACCAGCACCGGTACGCCCACCACCCGCACCCACCCCTGCGACTCCTCGTTGCGGACCCGGCCGTCGTGGTCACACCTGATCACCGAGTCGCGATGGATCCAGCGCATCAGCCACCTCCTTGGTGATGGGTGCGGGCCAGGCTGCGGGCCCGCTCGGCGGCGGTGCCCGGGTCCTCGCTCGCCTCGGCGTGCAGGAAGTCGACGCTGCGGGCGCGCACCACCATCGCCCGGCCCGGCGCGGAGAGCACCAGGTCGGCGGCGGCGTGCAGGGTGACCAGGTCCGGGGTCAGCTCCAGCCAGCTACCCGTGTCGGTGCTCAGCCGCAGGCTGCGGGCCACGTCGTCGACCACCACCTGCTGCCCGCCCGAGGTCCGCAGCGACCAGCGCCGGGCCCGCCCGTCGTCCACCCCGGTGTCGTACGGCGTGACGGCGCCGAACAGCGCACCGAGCACCACACCGGAGGCGGGTTCGCCACCGGGCAGCGCCACCAGCACGGCGTCCTGCGGATCGGGCAGCGCCACCAGTCCCTTGCCCCGGCCCGCTCCCGGGCAGAGCACCGCCAGCCACCCGGCGTCCGCCCCGCCGTAGGCGGGCAGTTCCACCCGCACCCGGCCCAGCCCGTCCGGGTCGGCCACATCCGTGACGGTGCCCAGCGTGACCACCGCCGGAGCGGGTGGCCCGGCCGGCGGTGCCGGCGGCGGCACGGTGGAGAACCGACTCAGGTATCCGTCGGCGTCGACGGTGTGCACCACCTCGGTCAGCACGTACGTGCCGGCCATCGACTCGGTGACCCCGGTCAGCCGGATCCGGCGACCGGGGCGCAACGCGGGATCACCCTCGGCGGTGCCCTCGGCGGTGACCAGCGCCGCCGCCCGTACGTCCAGTCGGGCCTGGGCCAGCGCGGCGATCTCGTCGTCGCTGCGGCCCGGCTGGTCTAGCGCGGTCCGGGCGCCGTCCGCGCCGACGTCGGCGGGATCCGGGTCCACCGGCGTGTCCCGCCCGCACCGGGCCACCCCGGCCTGCGACGTGAACGGTTCGGCTCGCTGCGGGTGCCAACCCAGCGCGGCGCTCTCGCCTGCGGCGGTGTCCACGTTCACCGACAGCCGCAGGCCGTGCACGTCGAGGCCGAGCGCGAGTGGGATCGGCGTGCCGTACCCGTCGAGCGTCAGCAGACGCAGCACCTCCTCGTCGACACTGAGGTGCAGCCCGGCCCGGCCGGTCACCTCCAGCAGCAGGTCGAGGTCGCTCGGGCGGTGGTGCGGCAGCCGGTCCAGCCGTGGCCCGTCAGCCTCGGCGTCGACCCGCAGGCCCAGGTCGGCGCAGAGGTCGGCGGCCAACTCGGCGGCGGTCACCGACTCGAACACCCGCAACCGCTGCCGCTTGCGCAAGCGGTGCAGCGCGTCGTACGCCCGGATCCGCAGGGTCGCCGCGCCGTCGGCGGCGTACTCGACCTCGACGGCGGTGACCTCGCCGTCGAACAACGCCGTCGGGTGCCCGTCGAGGCGGACCGCCAGGCGGGCGCCGACCCGCGCCGAGGCGACCGGCGCGGCGCTGCCCGGCCCGGCGGCCAGCGCCACCTCGCACTGGGTGGGCCGGTTCAGTCGGGCGGCCACCCGCACCGAGTGCACCCGTCCGCTCCCACGGCCGGCCAACGGGCCGCCGTCAAGCAGCACGGTCAGCGCCCGGGGCGCGCCGCCGCTCATGCCCCGTCACCCGTGGCGGCGACGGTCCCCGGCAGCGGCGGCACGGCCAGCGCGGTGCCGGCGGGCACGGCCAGCGGGTCGGTGATCCGGTTGTGCTCGGCCAGCAGCCGCCAGCGCAGCGGCGAGCCGAGCGCGTCGTGGGCCAGCAGGTCGAAACGTACGCCGGTGGAGTCGGCCGTGGCGGTGCCGTCACCGGCGGCGACCAGGGCCGTGCCCGGCGCGACGGCCGGCGTCTGCGCCTCGGCCAGCTCCTCGGCGAAACCCTCCTCGGCCCGGGTGGCGTCCTCGGCTACCCGCACCAGCTTGAGCCGCAGCCAGGAGCGGCGCGGTGAACCGGTCGCGGTGAACGCGTCGAACCGTTCCGCCACCGCCACGATCACCCCCGGCACGTTCCACGTCTTGCCCCAGACCAGCCGCACCAGCGGCGGCCGGACCCAGCCGTGCTCGACCGCCGAGTTCTCCGCCAGCATCCACAGTGGACGCGTCAGCGCGCGTACGTCGGTGGGCCGGACCTGCCCCTCCGCGAAGTCGGTGTCGAAGAGCAGGTCGAGCACCAGTTCGGTGCGCCCACCCCCGGTGAACACCAGCGGATCGTCGGCGAGCCCGACGCCGGTGAGCTGACTGCCGGCGCTGCCCCGGTGCCGTACCCCGGCCAGCCGACTGACCTGCACGGTCTCCGGGTTGAGCAGGCAGTCCACCCGCTCACCGGTGGCGTCCACGAGGAAGGCGACCCGTTCCATCAGCCGCCCGCCTGTTCCCGGTCCAGGCGACGCAGGTGGGCCGCGGCGGCGTCCTCCGGATCGGGAACCACCCACAGCGCCCGGTCGTCCGGCAACGCCGGCCACGGGTCCGACGCGTCCCGCCCGTCACCTGACCGGACGTCGGGAGCACCGGCACCGGTCAGGTCCGGCCACGGCCCGCGCGGCAGCACCGGCCGACGACCGGCACCGGCCGGCAGCCCCGCGCCGGGCCAGAGCCCGTCTCCGAACGCGCCGTCCGCGCGCCGCCGCCCGACCTCGCCGCCCCTCCCGGACAGACCGTCCCCACCCGCCGTCCGGTACGCCTCGTCCCCACCCGTTGCCGCCCCCCACCGCCCCGGATGCCGAGCCCCGTCGGGCCCGAGCACACTCGACCGCGCCGGATGCCGCAGCCCGTCGACGTCCGGGCCGCTGCCGATCCCGCCGACCGTGCCGGCCGTCCGTGGGTACGCCCGCGCCGGATACGCCTCCCGCCCCGCTCCCGGCGACGACGAGTCGTCCGGGGCGGCGTCGACCAGCCGCAGCACCGCCCTGTTCCGGCCCGGCACCGATCCCGGCGCTTGCCGCCGATCCGCTGCCGGTCGTGCGCGATCCGTCGCCGATCCGAAGCCGGGCGACGACGCGGCGGCGTCCGCAGTGGCGTCCGGAGCGGCGTCCGCGCGCTGGCGGTCGGCTCCCTCGACCAGCCGACGGCCCGACACGCCCGCCACCCCGGTGCCGGTGGGCGCTGTGTCCGCCCGCCCCCGGGCCGAATCCGCGGGGCGCCCACGTCCGCCCGCCCACGGCGTCGTCGCGTCGCCCGCCGCCGGACCCGCGCCCGCCCCACTCGGCACCGCCCCTGCCCCTGCCGCCGATGCCCCCGCGCCGTCCGGCGTCGACCGTGTCCCCGATGTGCCTGCCTCGCTGACCAGCGGCCCTGCCCCGGGTGTGGCCGTCCCGCCGACGATCCCTGGTGTGGGCGCCCCGTTGGCGACCGCCCCTACCCCCGGTGTGGGCGCCCCGCTGACGGTCGACGCTGCTCCGGGTGGGTACGACCCGTCGACGGTCGACGCTGCTCCGGGTGTGTCCGCCCCACGCACCGCAGACGGCGTGCCCGCGCTGTCCGCTGTGGAGCCGGTCCGGGGTGCGCCGGCCCCGCTCACCGCGCGCCGGCCGCCCGGCGCGTCGTGATGGCGCGCCGCCGCAGTGGCCCGGCGCGTGTCCGCCGCACCGGAAGGTATCCCTGCGCCGCGCCTCTGCTCTGCTTCACTCCACGCAACGGCTGAGCTGCGGTGTCCGGGGGGTTGCGTCGGTTGAAGCAGAGCGAAGGGGGCGGGGGAGGACCGGTCGGTCCCCGGCACCCCGGCGTAGTGCGACGATCCGTCGCCCCAACCGCCGCCGGGCGGCCGTCGCCCGGCCCACGGATCGGTCCCCTCCACCGCGCCCTCGGCCGCCCGGTGCGGGTCGTCGGCGTACTCCTCGCGCTCGGCCGGCAGAGCGCCGGCCGGCGACTCGGCCGCGAGGTCGCGGAGCAGCCCCGGGGCGTGGGCCGCGATCAGCCGCAGCCAGTGCTCCGGGGGACGGTCCGGATGCCGGTACGCGACCGCCTCCCACCCGTCCGACGACGCGGCGGCGTCGGTGCCGTGGTCCGTGCCGCCGACCGCGTCGCCCCGCAGGCCGCCGATCGCGCTGTCACGGACGTTGCCCCGCAGGCCGCCGATCGCGCTGTCACGGACGTCGCCCCGCAGGCCGCCGACCGTGTTGCCGCCGACGCCGTCTCGCAGGCCGCCGCCCGCCGCGCCGTCGGGGGTGGTGTCCACCAGGCCGGCGACACGGTCCACGGCGCGCGCGGCGGACCGGAGCCGACCGGCGACCCAGCTACGCGGGCGTGGGCGCGGCACCGCCGGTCTCCAGTTCCAGGCTCTCGTAGCGCAGCGTCAGCGCCGCGATGGCGATCTCCTGGCCGAGCGTGTTGAGGTGCGCGCCGCGCCACCGGGTGGGCCAGGCGTTGAGCAGGTTCCAGCGCAGCACCTCGGCCGTGCCGGCGGAGTCGAGCAGCACCACCGAGACGTTGCGGCGGTCACTGGTGCCCCGGGCGATGGTGTGCACCCAGTCCCACAGTTCCCGGGAGGCGGTCAGGCCGAAGTGCAGCGTGACCGGGCCGTACTCGACCTGGCCGGGGATCATCCGGATCCGGTCGTTGCCCTGCTCCCGGTACGGTTGCGCGGGGATGTTCACCTCCAGGCCGCTGACCTCGGTGAAGTGGCCGTTGGTGACCCCGTTGACCAGCAGCTTGAAGTTGTACGCCCGGTACGGGTCGACCGGGGCGCCCGGCTGCGGAGTGGCCGTGGTCGGCATGTCAGCCTCCAATCGTCTCGGTCTCGGTGCCGCCGGCCCACTGGCTCAGCTTGAACACCACGAACTCGGCCGGCTTGACCACCGCGATGCCGATGTGCGCGACCACCATCCCGGCGTCGCGGACGTCGGCCGGGTTGGTCTCCTCGTCGCACTTGACGAAGAACGCCTCCTCGGGCGTACGCCCCAGCAGCGCGCCGTCGCGCCACACGCGGGTCAGGAAGGCGCCGATGTCCCGGCGGATGGAGCGCCACAGCGTGTAGTCGTTCGGCTCGAACACCATCCACCGGGTGCCGTTGGCGATGGCCTGCTCGATGGCGATGGAGAGCCGCCGGACGTTGAGGTACCGCCACTCGCTGGCCTCGGCGGCGAGCGTACGCGCGCCCCAGACCCGGATGCCCTCGCCGGGGAAGTACCGGATCACGTTGACGCCCTTGGGGTTGAGCACGTCGTGCTCGGAGCGGGTGACCAGGTGACCCAGGTCGACGGCGCCGCGTACCGGCTCGTTGGCGGGTGCCTTGTGCACGCCGCGCAGGGCGTCGGTGCGGGCCCAGATGCCGGCCAGGTGCCCGCTCGGCGGGGTGAGCACCAGGTCGCCGCTGAGCGGGTCGCGTACCCGCAGCCAGGGGAAGTACAGCGCGCCGAAGTCCGACTGCCGGGGCCGGTGCGCCGTCGGGTTACCGCTCGACCCGCTCGACCCGGTCGACCCACCGCCGGAGCCACCCGAGCCACCCGAACTGGCCGGGGTGTCGCCGCCCTCGCTGGGCTTCGCCGCCCGGCCGGAGCCGGCCGTGGCCACCCGGGTCAGCGTCGAGATGTCGTCGATGTCGGGAGCCGGGTCGCAGATCGCGACCATGGTGCGGGTGCGCTCGGCCAGGCTCAGCAGCGCCTCGTGCGCGACCGCGTCGTGGAAACCGGGCGCGGCCACGATGGAGATCTCGTCGATCGCCTCCAGCAGGTCCAACCCGCCGCGCTGACGGCCGCTGCCGGTGAGCGCGCCGCCCTCGCCGACGTTGACCACCCAGCAGCGGGTGCCGCCGTTGTCGAGGAAACCGAAGACCGCGCGAGCCAACGGGGTGCTCTCGAACTCGTCGCCGTCGGCGTAGAGGCGGAGGAACTCGGTCCAGTTGTTCACGGCGAGGGCCTCGCCGAGACGGGCGGTGCGGTCCGGTGCCACGCCGACGAAGGCTGCCGTGCTGGTGCCGACCGGTCCGATCGGCCGGGCACCGGCAGGCACCTCCTCGACGTAGATCCCGGGTGAGAAGTAGCTGGGCATCGGTCCTCCCGTACGGGTCGGGTCAGCGGGTCGGTGGCGCGCAGACGATGACGATGTCGGGGTCGGTCGGGTCCACCTCGGCGGTGAGCACCTGACCCCGACCGGTGAGCCGGAGCCGTACCGGTCCGGGCTGCTCCGGGTCGTGTGGCACGCCGACGACCCGGAACCGTCCCGCCGGGTCGGTCCGGGTCGCGTACGGCTGGCCGACGACCTCCACCCGCATCGCGGCGAGCGGTTGGTCGGCGGGACCGACGACGCGGCCGTCGAAGGTGAGCATCTCCAGTTGCCGCAGCCGCAGCGGGCGCAGCACCGGCGGTGCCGGCTCGTGCGGATGGGTGACCTGCACCGGTACGTCGATCAGCAGGGCCGGCCGGGGCGGCACGCCGAGTGCCACCCACAGCGCCGGGTCGCCCGCCTCCAGCACGAGCGTGTGTCCGCTCGGACCGGTGGCCGCGACCAGCACCCGGTCCAGCTTCGCCAGGGCCTCCGGTCCGTCGGCGGCGAGCAGGTAGCGGACGATGAGCCGGTACGGCTCGGGTCCGCCGCTGCCCCGGGTCTGCCGGGCCGGGCGCAACTCCAGCGGCCACAGGGTCAACCCGTCCGCCGCCGGTCCGGGCGCGGGCGGGCCGACCGGGACGGCGTCGCCCGCCGCCCCGGCCAGCCACCGCGCCAGTTCGGCGGTGGCCGCCTCGATCGGACCGCCTCCGGTCATCGCGGCGGCGTCCCCTGGATCCGGTACGCGATGGCCTCGTTCCACACGTGCGGGTAGACGCCGATCTCGAAGTACCGGGTGAAGCGGTTGATCGGTGCACCGGTGTGGTCGTGGTAGAGCAGCCACACCGGCGCGATGGTGAACAGCACGTAGTTGGCCAGGACCAGCGGGATGTAGAGCGGCCCGAGCAGCCGGGCCTGGAAGATGTGCACGTCCTCGTGGCGCTGGATGCCCGGCCCGGAGCCGGCGCAGACCGTGCCCAGCGTGGTGGCGTAGCGCGGCGAGACGCCCTCCACCACGTTGACCCGGCAACTGTGCTGCGAGGTGGCCCGGTCCAGCGAGTGGCCGAAGACCAGGTGCACCGCGAGGTAGGTCGCGCCCACCACCGTGTTCAGCAGGCTCCACGTGTGGTCGACGACGAACAGGAAGATCCCTCGGGCGTCGGCCCCGTAGACCCGGGCCGAGGTGATCGACCATCCGAAGACGACGCCGACGAGCAGGCCGACGCCCGCGCCGACGAGCAGCCCGACGGGTCCGCCGAGCAGCCCGCCGAGGACCGTGCCCGCCGCGACGTGGACGGCGGCGCTGATGACTCCGAAGACGGCCATGACGGTTCCCCTCTAGGCCCAGGAGCGGATGAAGCGGGGCTCGTTGCCCTGCGCCAGCCGGGTCGGAGTCGCCTGCCGGTTGCCGGGAGGCAGTTGGTTGACGCCGAGGGCGGCGGAGAAGATGACCAGCCCGTTGAAGAAGGCGATGATCCACTTCTCGGCGCCCGCGTCGGTGGCGAAGGCCGCGGTGAGGTACGACAGCAGCAGGGCGATACCCAGCGCGATCCACTTGCGTGCGGTGTCGGCACTCGGGCCGATCAGCCCGCCGATGACGTTGGTGGCCAGCAGTGTCGCGGCGCTCGCGCCGGTGAGACTGCCCAGCGCCGCCCAGGTGAAGAGATCGTTCATCGCCGATCCCCCTTCGATTTCGCGTGGTGCGGGGTGGGATGTGGTGCCGCCCGCCGGGCGGGCGACGGTGCCGGCTGACCCGGGTCAGCCGGAGCCCGGCACACCGCCGGTGGTGTGCGGTGCCGGACCGGGCGTGCGCGGACCACCGGTGGGGCCCGGTCCGCCGGACGTCGGCGCGCCGTCACCCGCCGGGCCCGTGCCGGACCGGCGCAGCAGCAGTACGACGATCACCGCGACCAGCAGCAGGATCACCGCACCGGCACCGACCAGCAACCACGGGAAGCCCCCGCCGGTGTCCTCCTCGTCCGCCGGGGCGGACGGTCGGGGCGGTGCCTCGGCGACGGCCCGTAGTTCGGGCGGCTTCGGCTGGTTGCGGGCGACCCGCCAAGTGACCGTACGGTCGTTGACCTGACCGCCCGCGCTGACGTCCAGAACGCGTCCGGGGAAGGTCACCGAGATCTCGAACGACATCAGCGTCATGAATCGCGCCTGATTCGCCGGATCCTGTTCGGCGACTTTTCCGCCGTACTTCTTCGGGTCGAGCGGAAGAGTGAACACGTACCGGTCGTCACCCTGCCGGACGATGCTCAGACTTTCGCTGTCGAATTGATCGAGCGGAACGTTCCGGTAGTTGATCTGAGAACCGTAGTGGGTGGTGTCCTCGTACCGGCTCTCGGTGCCTTCGGGCAGGGCCGGGATGTTCTGCCGAAGCTCGGCGAAGCCGGCCTCGACCGTCTTGTTGTTCGCGGTCAGCACGTTGCGTTCGGCGGTCAGCAGGAGTTGTCCGCTGACCGTGTCGTCGGCGTTGACGGTCAGTCCGGTGTTGAGTTGCATGCAGCCGGAAAGAACCGCCAGAAGGACGAGACACGCCGCGCCGCGGAGTATCCTGGTGCGCCCGAGCCCCGATTTCATGGGCTCAGTCTGTGCGTTCGCGACCCGAGTCATCAGTCAGCGATCAGTCAGATGGCAGTCGCCGATCTTACCGCTCACCAGTCACATTCGACCGAGGTCGCACACCCCGGAAATGGATATCCTGAAAGGTTGTGCCGTCAGGCGCTGTCGCGGCGTACCAGTGCGGACGGGAAGCGGGTGCACATCGGGGCGTGCCGGTGTTCCAGCACCATGGTGGCGGCGGCGCTGGCGATCTGGCGGACCGGGTGGCTGGCGGTGGTCAGGGCCGGTGCCGTCACGGCGGCCAGCGGGATGTCGTCGAAGCCGGTCACCGCGACGTCACCGGGCACCTGCACGCCGTCGGCGCGGAGTCGACCGATCACGCCCAGCGCGGTCGCGTCGCTGATCCCGACGATCGCGTCCGTGTCCGGCCAGCGGCGCAGCACCTCGCGGGCGGCGGCACGGCCCCGTTCCACCGAGAAGTCGCCGACCACCTCGCGCGCCGGTAGGCCGGCGTCACGCAACAACCCCCGGTACGCGTCCACCGAGCGGTTGGCGCAGGTCAGCCAGGGGGGACCGGTGACCATCGCGATCCGTCGGCGACCGCTGGCGTAGAGGTGGCGGACGATGGCCTCGGTGGCGCCGCCGTTGTCGATGTCCACCGACGGCACGGTGGCCGAGCCGACTCCGATCGACACGGCCCGCCCGCGCAGCCGGCGCGGCACCAGCTCCAACAGCTCCGCGGTCGTGTTGACCAGGATCAGGCCGGTCACTCCCCGGTCGTCGGTCAACCGGACCAGTCGCTCCGGCGCGTGCAGCGGCACCCAGTCGACGGTGACGCCCAGCCCGTGCGGTGCGCAGACCCGCGCGGTGGCGCCGAGGACCTGGTCGACATAGCTGTCGTCGAGCACCGCCGGGTCGGTGCCGGCCACCGCCACCAGCAGCCGTACGCCGGTGCCGTGCACCAGCGCCCGGGCGGCCGGGTTGGGTACGTAGCCGAGCTCGTCCACGGCGGTGCGTACCCGCTCCCGAGCGGTCGGTGACGCGAACCCGTTGCCCGCGATGACCCGGGACGCCGTGGAGCGGGAGACTCCGGCGGCTCGGGCGACGTCGTCCAGGGTTGCCGGCCGGCGTGCCGTGGTCATGGTGTCTCCCTGTTGCTTCGGCCCGCCTGGTGCGCGGGCTCCCACCCGCATCATGCCTCGCCGAAGGTCCAGGGGTAAGGACCGGAGGTGGATTGTGGTGGTAGCGCTCCCAGGTGTGTGATCGTTGCCTGCGCCTTCACCACCGTCGAGAGGACCGGGAAGTTCCATGGATCCCGCCATAAGCACGCCCGCCACACCGCCGGTCACCTCGGGTCCGCCTCGTGGGGTGCTGGCCGCCCGTAACGGCGTGGCGGTGGTGTTCGCACTCAACGGGCTGGCCGTCGCGACCTGGTTCTCCCGGGTGCCGGCGATCCGCGACGGGCTGGAGCTCAGCCCCGGGCGTCTCGGCCTGCTCCTGCTCGCCATGTCGATCGGCGCGATCGTCGCGATGCCCACCGCCGGCCTGCTCACCCAACGCCTCGGCGCGGCCCGCGCGGTGGTGTTCTCCACCACCGTGGTCGCCCTCGGCCTCAGCGTGGCGGGGGTGTCGGCGGTGGCCGGCTCGCTGCCCGGGGTGGCGGTGGGCCTGTTCGCGCTCGGGTACGGCTCCGGCAGTTGCGACGTGGCGATGAACATCGAGGGCGCGATCGTCGAACGCCGCCTGGGGTGGACGGTGATGCCCCGCTTCCACGCGGCGTGGAGTCTCGGTTCGGTGGCGGGCGCCGGTCTGGGCGCCGGGGCCGCCCGGCTCGGCCTGCCGGTCGCCGTCCACCTCGGGGTGCTGGCGGCGGTGGTGCTCGCCGGCACGCTGCTGGGTGCCCGCGCGTTCCTGCCCGCCGTGCCCGGTACGGAGGGCGAGGGCTCCGGTGGCGGTCGCAAGTCTCTGCTCGCCGCCTGGCGGGAACCGCGCACCCTGCTCATCGGTCTGGTGGTGCTGGCGGCGGCGTTCGCCGAGGGCAGCGCCAACGACTGGATCGCGGTCGCCTTCATCGACGGGTACGGCTTCAGCGAGGCGGCCGGCGCGGCGGTCTTCGCCGTCTTCGTCACCGGCATGACCGTGGGCCGCACGCTCGGCACGGTGGCCCTGGACCGGTGGGGGCGGGTGCCGGTGTTGACCGTGACGATCCTGCTCGCCATCGTCGGCGCCGGGGTGGCGATCCTGGCCGGTTCCGGTCCGGTCGCGGTGGTCGGTGTCGTGCTGTGGGGGATCGGCGCCTCGCTCGGTTTCCCGGTCGGCATGAGCGCCGCCGCCGACGAGGAGGAGCACGCCCACGTCCGGGTCAGCGTGGTCGCGGTGATCGGTTACACCGCGTTCCTGGCCGGTCCGCCGTTGCTGGGGCTGCTCGGCGACCGGATCGGCACGCTGCACGCGTTGCTGGTGGTGCCGTTGCTGCTGCTGCCGACCCTGTTGCTGGTACGCGTCACCCGTCCGCCCGTCTCCGGCGCCACGGGGGAGCCGGAGCGGGCCAGTTCTCCCCGACCGGAGGCGTAGCGACCAGGGCCCGTACACCGGCCGTCCAGGCAACTGCCAGGTCCGGGTGCTGCACTGGGAGGTACGCCGAGGAGAGGAGCCGGGCATGGGCTGGTTCAGCCGGCGGCCCCGGGCCGCAGAGGGCACCCCGACGAAGTTGGACCGCGAGGCGACCCCGGAGGACCTCGCCTCGCTGGAGGAGTTCGCGACCAGCCGGCAGGGGGTGGAGTTCTATCTCGAACCGGAGACCACCGCCACCGACACCACGGTGGTCGCCATCGCCCACGACGGCGAGTGGATCCGGCGGCGTACCGGGACGCCCCGGGCCGCCGGGAAGATGGCCCGTAAGCACGCGATCCCGCTGTACGAGGCGACCAAGGTCGGCTACCCGGAACGGATGCGGGCCTGGAACCGGGCACACCCGGAACGCCGGGCCCGCTGACCGGTCCGTCCGGTGGCCGCCTGCGGTCACCGGACGGCGACGACCGCCGCGTCCGCGCCGCCGCGCCAGAGCGTGCCCACCTCGGTGAAGCCGGCCTCGGAGAGCGCGCCGAGATGCCAGGAGACCGGTGGGCTCCACTCCTGGCTGTGCCCGGTCGGATAGATGGCGTGGCGACGCTCGACGAGGGGCCTCAGCTCCGGGTCCTGTGCGGCGTGCTCCCACCACTGCGCCCAGGAGGGCACCGCACCCGCCGCGTACCGCGCCGTCCGGCGCGCCTCGGCCTTGGCGAGCAGGCGCTTGGTCAGCTCGGGCAGGGTGTCGTCGGGCATGTGGTCGGCGTTGACCAGCAGGCCGCCGGGGCGCAGCAGTTCGCGGAGCTCGGTGTAGAGCCCGGTCAGCCGGTCGGCGGGCAGCCAGTGCAGCGCGGTGGCGGTGAGCACCGCGTCGTAACCGCGATGCGGCAGGGCGTCCACCCAGTCCGGCCGGGTGAGGTCGGCGGTGACGATGGTGGCCCGGTCGCCGAGCGAGGCGGTGGCGAGGGCGAGCAGCGCCGGATCGAGGTCGACCAGGGTCAGCTCGGCGTCGGGGAAGCGGCGCAGCGCGCGCAGCGAGATGGTGCCGGTGCCGCCGGCCAGGTCCAGCAGTCGCGGCGGGGTGGTCTCGCGGACCGCCTCGACCGCGTCGAGCATGGCGGTGAAGCGGTGTTCCCGGTCCGGCAGGTACGCCTCCTGCTGCCGGTCCCAGCTCTCCTGCCATGCGGCGGCATCGGTGATGTAAGGACTCATGGCGAGCAGGCTAGTTACATCGACGGGTCGTTGTCCAGCCTTGTTGCCAACAATGTGCAACTGCGAGACAATGGCGGGGCGATGATCAGCGCCGGGCCGGATCGGGGACACCGATCCGGCCCGGTCGTCGTCGCGGACCCACCGCGCCGGACGCCCCGGTCGACGGTGGCATGATGGCGGTCCCCGGGGCGCAGGGCCCCGCCGACCACCGTCGGGAGCCAGGTGGACGCCCGCACCGCCGCGCACGAGATGTTCGAGGCCGACATGGCGTCGAACCGGCTCGGCATCGAGTTGGTCAGCGCCGGGGACGGCACCGCGACGGCCCGGATGCGGGTCACCGACAGCATGGTCAACGGCCACCGCATCGCCCACGGCGGCTTCGTCTTCCTGCTCGCCGACACCGCCTTCGCACTGGCCTGCAACAGCCACGGCCCGGCCACCGTCGCAGCCGGCGGCGAGATCACCTTCGTCCGTCCGGCCCGCGAGGGGGACGTGCTGGTCGCCCGGGCCACGGAACGGACCCGGTACGGCCGCAGCGGGATCTACGACGTCACGGTGAGCCGCGCGGACGGACAGGTAATCGCCGAGTTCCGGGGGCACAGCCGGGTCCTCCGGCCGGACGCCGGTGCCGGGGACGGCGTAACGGCTCCGGCGCGGCCGGACGACGGACCGGGCTCGGAGGCGCCGGCCGGCGGACCGGACGGCGCCGGCCGAGACTGACCGCGCCACCCGCGCGCGGCGGTCCGACGGTGTCGGTGCCGTCCGGCACGATGAGCGAATGGGACATGTCGCACTCTTCCACTCCGTGTACGGGCTGCGGCCCGCGGTGCGGGACGCCGCCGAGCGGCTGCGCGCCGCCGGACACCAGGTGCACGCGCCCGACCTGTACGGGGTACCCGCCGTCGACACGGTCGAGGAGGGCTTCGCCCTGCTCGACCGGATCGGGCAGCAGACCGTGCTGGACCGCGCCCGGGCCGCGCTGCACGGGCTCCCGCCCGACGCCGTGCTCGCCGGGTTCTCGATGGGCGCCGGGGTGGCCGGCGCGATGCTGGCCGAACGCCCCGACAGCGGCGGCCTGCTGCTGTTCCACGGCACCGGCGGCGCGCCCACCGACGCCCGGCCGGGGCTGGCGGTCGAGCTGCACCTGGCCGACCCGGATCCGTACGACCCGCCGGACGAGGTCGACCAGTGGCGGCGGGAGATGACCGCCGCCGGCGCCCACGTCACCGTTCACGGCTACCCGGGTGCGGGTCACCTGTTCACCGATCCGGCCGAGGCCGACCACGATCCGGCCTCCACCGCGCTCGCCTGGGAGCGCGCGCTGTCCTTCCTGGCCGCTCGCTGACCACGACCGCACCGACCCTGCGGCCGACGCCGACCTCGCGGCAGGTGCCGACCGCGCCGTCGATGACGATGGCGCCGCCGATGCGGACCGCGCCGCCGATGCGGACCGCGCCGACCGCGCGGCCGGTTGCGAGCGGGCGGGTCCCGAACGAACCGATCCTGGATGCGTCGATGCCGCCCGCGCGACCGTGGGCCGTGCCGTTGCCGGCTCGGGTGGCGGCGCGTCGGTGGCCGGGACACCGGCCCGGCGGGTGAAGGTGGCCCGGGTCGCCCGGGGAAGCCGGGCGACGGCGACCTCCCGCAGCGCCGGGTCGACGAACGCGTGCCCGCCGGTGGGCAGCCGGACGAGCAGGCCCGCCCCGGTCAACGCGCGCAGGGCCGCCTCCACCTGCGCCGCCGCCCAGCCGAGTGCCCGCGCCAGGTCCGCGACGGGACAGCCGGGCGGAAGGGCGGCGACCGCCATCAGAGCGGCCCGCCGGGGGCCGTCCAACCGGTCCAGCCGGGCTTCGGCGGCCCGCCGGATGCTCTCCGGCACGGCAAGCCGCGCCGGGTCCGCCCCGGCGAGCGAGCGCACGTACGCCACCGCCCGCCCGGGATTGCCGCCGACCAGCGGGATCAGCCGCCCCACCAGACCGCCCGGCTGGCCGGCCCGGCGCAGCAGGCGACGCAGCAGCCGACCCACGGTCACCGTGTCGAGCGGACGTAACCGGACCCGGGCCGTCGGCCGGGCGGAGTCGACGCCCGCCCCGGTGCCGACCAGCACCAGCGGCAGCCCGTCCGCGGTGGCCAGGTCGACCAGGGCGTCCAGGTGCCGGCGCAGTGCCGGGGCGGCCCGGTCCAGGTCGTCCACGGCCACCACCACCGGCTGTCGGCGGGCCAGCCCGAGCAGGACGTCCCGCCAGCGCATCGCCGCTCGGGCACCGGCGGCCCCGCCGCCGGTCACCAGATCGTCCACTGTGTCCAATGCCGCCGCCAGGTGCTCGCCCGACACCGATCCGCCCAGGGCGGCGGCCAGCCGGTCGCGGAGCACGTCGGTGTCGGTGGCGGGGGTACGGCTGCCGGCCAGCGTCCGCACCAGCTCCACGACGGGTGCCAGCGGCCCGTCCGGGTACGGCGGGCAGGCGGTCAGGCACCACCGCACCGGTACCCCGTCCAGCGTCGGCGTGCTGCGGGCCAGCTCGCGCAGCAACCGGCTCCGTCCGCTGCCCGGCGGACCGGTCAGCACCAGTCGCCGTACGCCGCGTCCGCGTACCGCCTCGGCGAGCTGTTCCCGGACGGCGGCCAGCTCACGGTGCCGGCCGACCAGCGGTGTGTCGTGGCGCGGCGGCCGGGGCGCCACGGTGCCCACGGCGTGCCAGACGCCGACCGGCAGGGTCTTGCCTCTGACCGTCACCGCCGGCACCGGGCGCAGCGCGATCAGTCCGGCGACGGCCCGGTGCGTGGCCGCGCAGACCGCCACCCCGCCGTGCGGGGCGTGTTCCTGGAGGCGGGCGGCGAGCGTGATCACCGCGCCACTGGCCATGCCGTGCCCGCCGTCGCGCCCGGCGGCCAGGTCCACCACGGCCTCGCCGGTGGCCACCCCGACACGGACCCGCAGCCCGGGCGCGGTTGCCAGCGGCCGGCGGTCCAGGGCGCGCTGGACCTCCAACCCGGCCCGCACCGCCCGGTACGCCTCGAAGCCGTCCCCGGTCCGGGCACCGAACAGCGCCATCACCGCGTCACCGACGTACTTCTCCACCACGCCGTCCCAGCGCCGCAGCACCCGGGCGACCGTGCGGAAGTAGACGCGTTGCAGTGTGCGGACGTCCTCCGGGTCGAGCCGGTCGACCAGACGTGTCGACCCGACGATGTCGACGAAGAGGACAGTGACCGTCCGTCGTTCCTCGGCTACCGGCCAGCGCCTTCGCTGGGCCGGCTGACCTGCGACAATCGACATGGGCATCGAGATCGCACCTGCCTCTCCCCCCGTACGTGCCAACGATGTCCCGGAGACTGTCATCCCCGGTCCGACGGCGGATCTGCAGAACGACGTATGTCGGCCGAGCGCAACCTTCGGTCGCAATGTCGACGCGAGTGGGGGAGGGGCGGCGCGGCGGCGGTAGAACGGGGGCGGCGGCTGTGACTAGGCTGCGAGCCATGGCCAGCGACGTGGACACCACACCGCTCGTCGGTCGGGCCGACCTGGTGGCGACGGTACGCGCCGCGCTGCTCGACGACGTTCCGCCGGGAAACACCGCCGGGGTCTTCCTCACCGGCGAGAGCGGCGTGGGCAAGACCCGGCTGCTGTACGAGGTGGGCGGGCAGTTGAGCGCCGCCGGGGCACTGGTGCTCACCGGATCCTGTCTGGACATCGGCGACGCCTCACCGCTGCATCCGTTGCGGCAGGCGTTGCGGCGTCTCGACGCCGACCTCCCGCCGGCCGCCACCGCGTCGGTGCGCGCGTTGCTCGGGGTGTTCGCCGAGGACGCGACCGGGCCGGACGGTGCCGGGGCGCTGCTGGAACGGGTGTCCCGGGGACTGGGCGTGATCGCCGGTGGTCGCCCGCTGGTGCTCGTCCTGGACGACCTCCAGTGGGTCGACCGGACCACCCGCCAGTTGCTGCTCTATCTGCTCGCCGGTCTGGGCGACCTGCAACTGTCGGTGCTGGCGGCGGTGCGATCGGAGTCGTTGCAGGGGGCGCACCCGCTGCGCCGCGTGCTGACCGAGTTGCGTCGGCTGCGGTCGGTGCGGGTGCTGGACCTGGCGCCGCTGGACCGTGCCGCCACCGAGCAACTCGCCGGGGCGATCGTCCGGGCCCCGCTCGCGCCCGAGGCGGCCGACCGGCTGTGGCAACGCAGCGGCGGCAACCCGTTCGTGGTGGAGGAGCTGTCCCGGGATCTGCGCGACGGCCGCGACGACCTGTCCGACACGCTGCGCGAGGTGTTCCTGGCCCGGGTGGACGCGTTGCCGCAACCGGCGCACCAGGCCGTGCACGCGGTCGCCGCCGGAGTGGAGCCGGTCGAGCACCGGCTGCTCACCGAGGTGGTCGGGCTGCCGGAGCAGGACCTGCTCGTCGCGGTCAAGGCCGCCGTCGCGCACCGGCTGCTGGTCGGCTCCGAGGACGGCTACCGGCTGCGGCACCGGCTCGTCGCCGAGGTGCTGGAGGACGAGCTGCTGCCCGCCGAACGCGCCCTGCTGCACCGGCGTTACGCCGAGGCGCTGACCGCCGCGCCGGGCGAGCTGCACCAGGCCCGGCTGGCGCACCACTGGCGGTTGGCCGGCGAACCGGAGCGGGCGTTGCCGGCGGCGGTGGCCGCCGCCGAGGAGGCCGAGCGGCTGTACGGCTACGCCGAGGCGCACCGGCACTGGTCGGTGGCGGTGGAGCTGAGCCAGGGGCGGGACGGGGTCGACCGGGCGGCGCTGCTGGGTCAGGCCGCCGAGGCCGCGCACAAGAGCGGCGAGTACGCCCGGGCGCTCGCTCTGCTGGAGGAGTTGGCCGACACCGACACCGACCTGCCCGCCTGCGAGCTGCACATCCGGCGGGCGCGATATCTGGCCGCCGCCGGACGGTCGGCGCTGGCCGAGGTGGAGTACCAGCAGGCGCTGGACACCGCGGACTGCACACCCCGCCAGCGGGCCGCCGCCGCCGCACACCTGGCGGACCTGCTGGTCTACCTGGGCCGGTACGCCGACGCGGGCCAGCGCGCGCGGGAGGCGCTGGCCCTGGCGGAGCAGGTCGACGGAGCCACCACCGAAGTGGTGCTGGCCAGCGCGGCGTTGGGCTTCTCCGAGGCGTACCTGGAGGATCCGGACGCCGGCCTGGCGGTGCTGCGGCGGGCGCTGGAGACCGCCGAGCGGGCCGGTCGCCCGGAGGACGTGGCACGGGCCTACCTGCACCTGGCCGAGCTGCTCACCGGGCCGCTGAACATCCTCGAGGAGGGGGTGGTGGTGGCCCGCCGGGGCGCCGAGCGGGTGGCCGAGCTGGGGTTGGGTCGTGCCTACGAGACCCGGCTGCTGGCCGTCGCCACCAACGGGCTGTTCCGGGTGGGGCAGTGGGCCGAGGCGGAGAAGGTCATCGCGGCGGCGCTGCGGCACCGCCCGTCCGGGGCGGACGCGGTGGAGCTGCTGCTGGCCCGGTGCAAGCTGTCGGTCGGGTACGGCGACGTCGAGGCCGCCGCCCGGGACCTGGACGCGGCGGCCACCATGCTGGCCGGCGGCGGAGCCCGGCACGTCATCCCGCTGCTCACCCTGCGCGCCGGGCTGGCGATGTGGCAGGGGCGGCACGACGTGGCCCGGCACGCGGTGCAGCGCGGTCTGACCGAGACCCGCTCCGACGACCTGGTGATCCTCGCCGTGCTGGTCTGGCACGGCCTGCGCGCCGAGGCCGAGGCGCACGCCAGCCGCACCGTCGCGGTCGACCAGAGCGCGGTACGCCGGCTGCGGGAGATCGCCGACCGGGTGGCCGGGCGGAGCGTGCCCGCGGCCCGTCCGGTGCGCGACGTGGTCGACGGTTACCTGGCGCTCTGCGCCGCCGAGGTGAGCCGACTCGACGACAGCGACCCGGAGCTGTGGGGGCGGGCGGCAGCCGAGTGGGATCGCCGCAACCATCCGTATCCGGCGGCCTACGCGCGACTGCGCCAGGCCGAGGCGTTGCTGGCCCGCCGCCGCCGAACGGCGACCGCCGGCCGACTGCTCCGGCAGGCGTACCAGGCGGCGCAGGGCCTCGGCGCGGTGCCGTTCACCGAGGAGATCCGTACCCTCGCCGGCCGGGCCCGGGTGGAGCTGGAGGAACGCCCCGCCGGTCGGGTCGAGCCGCCGCCCGGCACCGGTGACGAGCTGGCCGCGTTGACCGCGCGGGAGCGCGAGGTGCTCGCCGCGGTGGCCGAGGGGCTGACCAACAAGGAGATCGGCCAGCGGCTGTTCATCAGCGAACGGACCATCGGCGTGCACGTCTCGCACATCTTCGACAAGCTCCACGTACGTACCCGGGTGCAGGCGAGCGCCATCTTCCTGCGTAGTCGCGTGTCGGTGTCGGATACGTAGTTCTACTGATGTCGGCGGTGTCCCCGCCTGAAAGGCTGTGCCCGGCGTCGGATCGCGACGCCGGGAGCAGCGAGGGGGCAGCGTGAGTGAACCGGTCTGGGGGCCAGTGCACCGGGACATCGTGGACCTGCTCGCCGATCACCCGGCCGACGTGCCCGCCGTCGTCGACCACCTGACCAAGCTCCAGGACATGCTGGTCCGGCTGCCACCGCTGCTGGAGAGCTGCCCGCTGGCCGACTTCAACAAGCTCTACCTCACCATCACCACGAGCGTGTTGGACGGCCTCTACGCCGACCGGTTCGTCGACCCGGTCTTCCTGTCCCGGCTGGACGTCGAGTTCGCCGCCCGCTACTTCGACGCGTTGCGGATGTGGAGCGACTCCAGCCCCGGTACGCCCAAGGCGTGGGCCTGCCTGTTCGAGCGGATGCGCGGCCCGGACGCCCGGCCGTTGCCGTCGGCGGCGGCCGGCGTCAACGCGCACATCAACTTCGACCTGCCGTTCGCCCTGGTCACGACGTTCGACTACCTGGAGTCGGAGCCGGTCGAGGGCAGCGACCAGCACCGCGACTACCTGGAGATCAACCGGATCTTCGCCGACAAGATCCCCGGCCTGCGCCGGGGCTACCTTGAGCAGTGGCAGCTGCTCATCGACATGGTCAACGGCGACATCGACGACTGGTACCAGGGTGAGCTGATCGAGTACACCCGGGATGTCGCCTGGCGCAACGCACAACGGATCTGGCGATGCCGGCACGACCCGCATCGACACGAGCGCGAGCGCGCGCGGCTGGACCAGACGGCCTCCGCGCTCGGTCGGTTGCTGCTGTCGCCCCTCGGGGCATTCCTGCAGTAGCCGGGACGGGGGGTCCCCGCGTCTCGCCCGACGGCGAGGCACGGGGGCATCCGACCCGCCCGGGCGACGTCGCCCGGTATGTGAGCACGGGGGGAACAGGAGGCCGGCCGGCCAGGGGGGTGTCGGCCGGCCTTCGCGGGGTACGCGGCGCCCATGACCGCTGCCTTCCGGCGTCCCGCCGCACGGCCCCGCCCGCGCCCCGCCGCACCGCCTCGTCCGAGTCGGCCGGGGGACCGGGTCGGCCGGCGGGTCCGGGGATGACCACACACCGCTTCCCGTTCCGGTTCGACCCGCCGCTGCGTCCGCTCCTGGCCCTGCTCGGGGTACGGCCCTCCACCGCCTGGGTACGGGTCGACGGCGACACGTTGACGGTGCGGTTCGGGCCCTGGCGGCTGCGTACCGATCGGGCGAACGTCCTGGACACCGAGACCACCGGCCCCTACCGCTGGTGGCGGGTGGTCGGTCCGCGCCTGTCCGCCGCCGACCTCGGCGTCACCTTCGGCAGTTCCACCGCCACCGGGCTCTGCGTCCGCTTCGCGCGACCGGTGCCGGCGCTGCTGCCGGGCGGCCGTCCGCGCCATCCCGGGCTGACGGTGACCGTCGACGACCCCGCCGCCCTGGCCCGCGCGCTGGCCACACCGCCCGGCGGCTGACCGCGATGGGGGACGGGACCAGAGCGCGACGGGGCCGGGACCGGCGCCGCCCGGCGTCCGGGACACCGGAACCGTCGCTGCGTGCCGCGCGGGACCCCACCCGCCCCGGCGAACGGGCCGGTCGACGGGTCACCGTGCCCGACCGGGTCGCGGTACCGGCCGGCCCGGCCCGGCCGGAGAGCCGGCTGCGCCAGTGGCTGTTCGTGCACCAGGTGCAGCCGGTCGGACCGGAGACGGCCGAGGGGCAGACCCGGTCGCAGGCCTGGTGGCGGGTGATGTGCCTGACCGGCGTCGACTACTTCTCCACCCTGTCGTACCTGCCCGGCATCGCCGCGCTGGCCGCCGGGGCGCTCTCCCCGCTGGCGACGCTGCTGATCGTGGCGCTGACCCTGTTCGGCATGCTGCCGATGTACCGCCGGGTGGCCGGGGAGAGCCCGCACGGCCAGGGGTCGGTGGCGATGCTCGAACGGCTGCTGCCGTTCTGGCGGGGCAAGGTCTTCGTCCTGGTGCTGCTCGGTTTCGTCGCCACCTCGTGGATCGTGACGATCACCCTCTCCTCGGCCGACGCCACGGTGCACATGTTGCAGAACCCGTACCTGCCGGACGCGTTCGGCGGGACCGCCGTGGCGGTCACGGTCACCGTGGTGCTGCTGCTGATCCTGGGCGGGGTGTTCCTGCTCGGCTTCCGGGAGGCGGTGGCGGTGGCGGTGCCACTGGTCGCCGTGTTCCTGGCGCTGAACGCGGTGATCGTGGTGGTGTCGCTGACCGACCTCGCCGCCGATCCCGCCCCGCTGGCGGACTGGACGGCGGCGCTGACCACGGGCGGCGGCGGACCGGGCGGCGTGGCGCTGACCGCGGCGCTGGCGTTCCCGCTGCTGGTGCTGGGACTCTCCGGCTTCGAGACCGGGGTGAGCATGATGCCGCTGGTCGCCGGGGAGGGCCGGGACGCCGAGGCCCGGCTGGCCGCGCGCATCCGCAACACCCGGCGACTGCTCACCGTCGCCGCGCTGATCATGTCGGTCTACCTGCTCTCCACCACCTTCGTCACCACGCTGCTCATCCCGCCCGAGCAGTTCGCGCCGGGCGGTGCGGCCAACGGGCGGGCGCTGGCCTACCTCGCCCACGAACACGTCGGCGAGGCGTTCGGCACCGTCTACGACCTGAGCAGCGTGCTGATCCTCTGGTTCGCCGGCGCCTCGGCGATGGCCGGACTGATCAACATCGTGCCGCGCTACCTGCCCTCGTACGGCATGGCGCCCGAGTGGGCGCGTGCGGTACGGCCCGTGGTGATCGTCTACACGCTGGTCTGCATCGTGCTGACCGTCCTCTTCCGCGCCGACGTGGACGCGCAGGCCGGCGCGTACGCGACCGGGATCCTGGCGATGATGGTCTCCGCGTCGGTGGCGGTGGCCATCGCCGCGGTCGCCCGGCGGCAGCGCGCCGCCTCCGTCGGCTTCACCGTGCTCACCCTGGTGTTGGTGTACGCCCTGGTGGAGAACGTGATCGAGAAGCCGGACGGGATCGCCATCTCCGGCCTGTTCATCCTCGGCATCATCGCCGTCTCGCTGGTCTCCCGGGTCAGCCGGACCACCGAGCTGCGGGCCGAGCGGGTCGAGTTCGACGAGGTGGCGCGGCGCTTCGTCGCCGATTCGGTGGCGCACGACGGCCGGTTGCACGTGATCGCCCACAAGCGGCGCAGCGGCGCGGTCAAGGAGTACACCATCAAGGAGCGCGCCCAGCGTGGGCTGAACCCGGTGCCGGGCGCGACCGACGTGCTGTTCCTGGAGATCGACGTGGTGGACCCGTCCGGGTTCCGGCACGTGCTGCGGGTGTGCGGCGTCGAGGTGGGCGGGTACCGGGTGCTGCGGGCCAGCAGCCCGGCCGCGCCGAACGCCATCGCCGCGATCCTGCTGGCGCTGCGTGACGCCACCGGCGTACGTCCGCACGCGCACTTCGAGTGGTCCGAGGGCAACCCGATCGCGCACCTGCTGCGCTATCTGATCCTGGGACGGGGCGACACGCCGCCGGTGGTCCGGGAGATCCTGCGCAAGTCCGAGCCGGACCCGGCCCGGCGGCCGGGCATCCACGTCGGCGGATGACTCGGGTCCTCTCTGAGACAACATGAACGCGAGTGGCGTACTTATTCACGTATGCCGGATATGAACCTTTGATCGCCGTACGGTGACCTCTGGTGGCGGAGGCGACGTCCGCCACCCCGCGCCCGGTTCGGCGCGGCCGTGTCTTCGCATGCACGAGAGGCAGGAACCTTGATGTCCACCTACCGAGGCAGCCCCGGGTCGGGTCGACCCGGACGGCGGTCCCGCTGGCTGCTGGCCGGCGGCCTGATGGCGGGAACCCTGGTGGTCGGAGCGGCGGGCGTGACCGCCGTCGCCTCCGCCACCGAGAGCAACACACCGGCGCCGAGCCCGGAGCGGCCCGCCGCGATGTACTCCGACGTCCCCGGCGTCCCGGACGCCGGCCCCGATCCCGACTCCGCGCGGCAACGTCCGGACCGGCAGCGCCCCGAGTGGCGGCACGACGGTGGGCAACCGGAGGGCGCGCGGGACGGCGGCGAACCGGAGGGCGCGCGGGACGGCCGCCGCGACGGCGCCGCCTCCGGGCGTGGCGACGACGCGTCCGCCGACCGACCGGCCCGCAACGGTCGTCCGTCGCGGGCCGAGACGATCAAGGTGCCGTGCGACTCCGCCCGACTCATCGCGGCGCTGGTCCGCGCCAACGCCGAGGGCGGCGCGACGCTGCGCCTGGCCGAGGAGTGCACCTACACCCTGACCCACGCCTTCGCGCAGGTCGACGAGTACGACGGTGGTATCCGCGACGCGCGGGAGGCCGCGGACGCCGCCGAGACCCCGGGCGACGCCGAGGCGCCGCCGCGCGACCCGGCCGACGACAAGGCCGGACTGCCGGTCATCTATCACGGCATCACCATCGAGGGCTCCGGCGCCTCCATCGTGCGCGCCGCCGACGCCGAGGAGTTCCGGTTCTTCACCGTCCGGGACGGCGGCGAGCTGACCCTGCGTGACGTGACCCTGCGCAACGGTCGGTCGAAGCTGGAGGGCGGCAGCCTCTTCGTGGTGCACGGCGCGACCGCGGTGGTCGAGGGAGTCACCGTGGTGAACAGCACCTCGCTGTCCCCCGAGGGCGGCGGCGGAGGCATCTTCAACGACGGCAACCTCCAGATCAGCGACAGCCGGCTGATCGGCAACCGTGCCGCCGGCGCCCAGGGCAAGGGTGGGGGCCTGCTCAACGGCGGTGTGATGACCATGCACCGCACCGAGTTCCGGCACAACAGCGCGGTCAGCTACGGCGGTGGCCTGGCCAACTTCCGGGCCGCCGGTGACGTGTACTCCTCCACCTTCGTGCAGAACAACGCCGGGCAGGGCGGTGGCCTGGCCAGCTTCTCCGCGCGTACCAAGGTCTTCGACAGCGCGGTGATCGGCAACAGCGCCCAGACCGGCGGTGGCCTGGCCAACTCGGACGCGGTGCTGGTGTTGCGGCAGATGACGATCCGGGACAACCTGGCCGCGGTGGCCGGTGGCGGTATCTCCACCGTCCAGGGCCTGCTGCCGCTGGACGACAGCGTGATCCAGGACAACACCACCCGAGGCAACGGTGGCGGCATCTACGCCGAGAAGTCCAACCTGCTGGTGCGCGGCAGCGACGTGCAGGCCAACGCGGCGGTCGGGCCGCAGTCCCTGGGTGCCGGGCTGTTCGTCACCGCCGGGAACGCCTCGCTCTATCGCAGCCAGGTGACCGGCAACCGGGCGACCGTGCAGGCCGGCGGCGTGCACGTCGAGCGGGCCCAGATCAAGATCGACGACGACACCGTCGTCATCGAGAACAACCCCACCAACTGCGAGGGGAGCCGTGTGCCCGTGGCGCACTGTTTCCGCTGACCCACCCGTACGCCCGGCCCTCCGCCGCCCGGCCCTCCGCCGCCTGGTCCTTCGTGACCGGGCGCGGGGGGCCGGTCACGTCCGCCCCGGCACCCCCGTCCTGGGCCCGGCACCCCCGTCCTGGGCCGGTGACCGTCGCTCTCTCCGCAAGATCACGCTCGATCCGGGATCGAGTGGCTGGCGTCGCGCTACGAGGCCACTCGATCCTGGATCGAGCGTGATCTTCTTCGTGCGAGGTGTGCGCCGACGAGTGATGTCGGGTGGTGTTGGGGTGTTGGGGGCGCCGGGTGGGGGTCACCCGGCGCCACCCGGGAAGAGTCACTGCGAGGGCTGCGGCAGTTCGCATTCGACCTGGGGGTTGGCGCCGACGTAGTTGAGCGGCCCGGCGACGATGGTCACCAGTATGGTGCCCAACTCGGCACAGTTGGTCTCCTCGTTGTCGTAGTAGCCGCGCTGACCGGCGGCGACCGCGCCGATGATGAGCCAGATCACGACC
Organism: Micromonospora sp. NPDC003241; assembly: GCF_053589795.1. Classification (NCBI taxonomy): domain Bacteria; kingdom Bacillati; phylum Actinomycetota; class Actinomycetes; order Micromonosporales; family Micromonosporaceae; genus Micromonospora; species Micromonospora sp. NPDC003241. The sequence goes on from NZ_JBSFSO010000030.1 coordinate 48,891, forward strand.
AGGACTCCGAATATCGACGTGCCACGCATGGCTTCCTCCACGGTCCGGTGGGTTGCACGGTGCCGGGCCTTGTACCCAGACGGACCGAACGGCCAAACGGAGGCCGGCGCGTCCCCGTCGACGGGCCGTGTCCCCGGACACCATCACCGGCAACACGGTGACCGCAACGGAACGGACCGCCGACCCGGGACGGTCCGAAGACCCGTCCGCGTCGGCGGCCCGTGTGGGGGCGTGCCGTCAGTCGGTGCCGCCGGCCGCCAGCACCTTCGCCTGCTGTGGCCAGGTGACCAGGCTCGCGGTGGCGCGCAGCCCGGCACCCTTGATGACCTCCCGCAGCGCGGCCTCGTCCAGCTCGGCCAACTGCCGGTACGTGAGGATGCCCGCGCCCTGCAGCGCGGCGGCCATCTTCGGCCCGACACCCTGGATACGCCGGAAGTCGTCCGCCGCGCCGGCAGCGGGCGCGGCCACCGAGGTGGCTGCCACCGGCTCGGTGGATGCCACCGGCTCGGTGGATGCCACCGGCTCGGTGGTGGCCGGCTCAGCGGCGACCGGCTCAGCGGCGACGGGCTCGGTGGTGACCGGCTCAGCGGCGACCGGCTCGGTGGTGACCGGCGACGCGGTGGGCTCAGGGGCGACCGGCGACGTGGCGGACTCGGTGACGGCCGGCTCGGCGACGGGGTCCGGGGTGACCGGCTCAGGGGTGACCGGCTCGGTGGTGACCGGCGTGGCGGACACCGCCGGGACGGGCTCGGGCTCGGCTGCCGCCGTCGCGTCGACGGTCGTCGGCGCGGTGACGACGTCCCCGGCCGGGGCGGTGTTGGTGCTCACCGGCGCGTCGACCACCGGCTGGGTGGCGGCCGGCTCGACGTCCACCGCAGGCGCGGTCTCGACGGTGGTCGACGCCGGCTCGGCCTCGACAACGGCGGAGGTCTCGGGCTCGGCGACAGGCGCGGTCTCAGCGACGGGCGCGGCCTCGACGGTGGTCGGCGCCGCCTCGGTCGCGGCGGCGGAGGTCTCGCTCTCGGCCGCGGTCGGAGCCGGCTCGGTCTCCACTGCGGTCGGGGCCGCTTCCGCGATGGTGGCGGCGGGGGCCGGCGCGGTCTCGACGGCGGCGGGGGTCGGCTCGGTCTCGACGGCGGCCGGGGTCGGCTCGCTGACGGTGGCGGCCGGGGTCGGCTCGCTGGTGGTGGTGCTCGCGGTGGTCGACGCGGGAGGTTCGCCCCGTCGCCCGCGCAGCAGCACCCAGCCCACCGCCAGACCTGCCAGCAGCGCCACGAGCAGTATCAGCCAGCTCCCGAAGGAGTCGCCCACGGTAAACCTCCCTGAAGTCCTACGTCCGAATCGTCGCGAAAAAAGCTCGCCGCAGCTTCGCACACGTGGGGCCGGGGCAACAGGCAGGCCATGTAACAGTCCGTACTCGCGGGACGGGGTTCACCGCAGGTGTCCGAGGCGGAACGGACGGTGTGGACACGGTGGGTACACCACGACGCCGGCACGGCGACCCCCGGCACGGGGTCGTCGTGCCGGGGGTCGGGTGGGGACGGATCAGTCTTCCTCGCCGCGATAGGTGTAGAAGTCGTCGACGAACTTGCGGCGCAGCGGCGGTACCCGGCTGGTGACCCGGAAGTATCCGCGTGCGCCGAGTAGTGCGAGTCGGCCGAACACCGGCTTGTACATCCGGTCGTCACCGTTGGTGCCGCTGCGGTTCAACGAGTCGGCCACCCGGGCGAAGCCGTACGGCAGCATGGTCGCCTCGTAGTCGGCCACCGCCTGCACCAGCGTCTTCTCGCCGGCCACGGCGTGGACCAGGTGCCGCCGCAGCAGGTTGGCGTCGCGCAACGCGGTGTTGGCGCCGACACCCCGACCCGGCGTCATGGTGTGGATCGCGTCACCGAGCAGCGTGACGGTGCTGCTCTTCCACGGTGGCACGTGCTCCGATGTGGACACCCGGATCGGCAGGGCGCTGTCCGGGTCGGCGCGGCTGAGCAGTTCGCGCAGGGTCGGGTGCCAGTCGGCGGTCAACTCCAGCGCCACTTGGACCAGATCCCCGCCCCGACGGCGCAGCACGTCCACCGGGAAGCGCCGCGCGGTGCTCCACACCACCAGGTTGATGTTGTCGCGGGTCGGGTCGTGTCGCAGCCCCGGCCAGTCGGCCAGCAGGGCCGCGTCGGCGGGCGGGACGTCCGGCTTGAGTCGTCCGTCGCCGTCCCACTTGAACTCCATCACGTGCAGGACGCCCATTACCCCACCGGTCCCGAAGATCAGTGAGATGCCGCGCCGGACGGTCTCCGGCAGCAGTCCCCGGGTGTGTGCGGTGAGCGGGATCCGGGTGGCGATGTTGACGGTGCCGGCGTCCCGGACGGTGGCGTGCGGCAGGTACTGCCGGCGGACCGCGGAGTGCGTGCCGTCCGCCGCCACCAGCAGGTCGCCGACCGCGCTGGTGCCGTCGGCGAAGTACGCGGTGACCGTACCGTCGTCGTGCTGCTCGTAGTGCGTGAAGGTGCGGTCGAAGTGCACCACGTCCTCCATGCCGGTCAACAGCACCTGACGCAGCGTCATCCGGGCCACCGACCGTTCGGTGTCCACCGGGTCGGTGTCCGGTCGCAACGGGAACGACGCGGTGTGCCGCATCCGCTGGGTGAGCACGTTGAAGTAGCGGGGCGAGCGGGCACAGGTGGCCAGGTAGATCCGGAACAGCTCGGGCGGCAGGCAGTCGCGCAGCGCCCGGCTGCCGGTGGGCCCGATGCCCACCCGGTAACCGAGCAGCCCGTCGGCCCGGGTCCGGTGCCGCTCGTACACGGCGACGCTGATCCCGGCCCGGCGCAGCCCGTGCGCCAGGCAGAGACCGCCGGTGCCCGCGCCGATGACCAGCACGTGCGGTGCTCGGGTGGACATCAGCCGACCGCCGGTCAGCCGGCCACGCGGGGCGCCGGGACGTCCGCGGCGTCCCAGCGGTAGAAGCAGCTGGCGATCGCGTCGCGGGGGGAGCGCCAGGTCGGCAGGTACGGCGAGGTGTGCGCGGAGAGCCGCTCGTTGACCTCGCGGTACAGCGGGTGGTTGCGGGCCGCCGCGAGGGCGTCCGTGCCGACGTCGTCGGTCTCCATCAGGTGTACGCACAGGTCGTGCAGGCAGTACAGGGACCGGTGACGGACCCCGGTCAGGCTGGGCAGTTCGGTCGCGTCGGACTCGGCGAATATCTGTGCCACCCGTCCCTCCGCTCCCGGGATGATCCTGTTCACGATCACTAGACGGCTCATCGGACCCCTTTCACCGGTGTTCCCGCCCGGGCATCTGGCCGGGCCACGGACGGCTGTCCGGTGTCACCCTGTCCGGCGGACTGTCACCTGCCCGTCAACGCGACCGGTCGGGCCGGTGACGCCACCGGCGGGTCGGCGGGTCCGGCGGGTCAGCGGTACCGGTGAGTCAGCGGTACCGGTGAGTCAGCGGGTCCGGAACCGCGCCCGGCCGCCCGGGTGGCCGGTCTCCGCCGGTACCCGGGTGGCCCGGCGGATCGGTTCCAGCGTCTCGTCGAGCAGCGCGCTCATCGCCGGGGACGGTTCCAGGCGCAGTTCCCGCAGCAGCAGGTCGCGGTAGACATAGAAGGCGTGTACCGCCTCGAAGGCGTTGCCCTCGGCGAGGTGGATGCGGACCACCAGCCGGTGCGGCGTCTCGCGCAGCGGTTCGGCGGACATCGCCTCCAGCGCCGCCTCGAGGGCCTCGCCGTGCCGGCCGGCGGCCAGATGCTGGGCGGCGACCTGTTCCAGCATGTGCAGCCCGAGCTGGCGCAGCCGTTCCCGGTCGGTCAGCACCCAGTCCTCGTACCAGCCGGGCAGCAGGTCGTGCCGCCCGGCGGCCAGCGCCTCGGCGGCGTCTTCGGGCGCCTGGCCGTCGCGTACCCGGGCGGCGGTCTCGATCAGCCGGTCGACGTCCACGGTGACCAGCGGGTCGAGGCGGATGGTGTCGGCGGTGGTGGTCAACGGGCAGTACGGATCCTGCCGCAGTCGCCACAGCGCGGTGCGCAGCGAGGAGAGTGCGCGGTCCTCGCCGGCCTCGGGCCAGAGCAGCCCGGCCAGGTGGGCGCGGGTCGCGTCGGGCCGGAGCCCGATCAGCGCGATGATCCGTTGCAGTCCTCGGGGCACCACCACCGGTGCGGTGTCGTGGGTGAGCCGGAAACCGCCCAGCAAGTGCAGTCGTACCTCGGCGGTGCGGTGCTCGCCGGTGGTCGGCGCGGGTGGTTCGGCGGCCACGGCGGTACCCCCTGCGGGACGGGTCGGTTCCGTCGTGAAGATTATCAATCGCAGTTACTCTGGGTCAACGCTGCTGTCGGCATAGTAACCAAACTCGCTTCATGAACACGGCTCTGAACTGCACACTTGCGATGATCATGAAGTTCGGCGGCACACAGGTGAGGCACAGCAAGCGTCAACGGAACGTCACCAAACGTTCTTGTGGGCCGAGCTTCCGGTGACGCTCGGGTGACGCGCGGCGGCGCATCGTGGCCGCAGTCGTCCGGGCATCCGGTGGTGTCACCACCGGCCATGGGGGGAGGTCCAGCATGGACCGCACGCTGATCGTCGCGAAGGTGGACCCGACCGCCGAGGCCACCGTCGCCGAGATCTTCGCCGAGTCCGACACCACCGAACTGCCCCGGTTGGTCGGTGTGCGGCACCGGTCGCTCTACCGGCTCGGTGACCTGTACGTGCACCTGCTGGAGACCGAGTCACCCGGCGACGAGGCGGTCGCCGCCGTCCGGGACCATCCCGAGTTCCAGCGGGTCAGCGCCCGACTGAGTCCGTACGTCTCGCCGTACCTGCCGACCTGGCGGTCCCCCCGCGACGCGATGGCCCGCTGCTTCTACCACTTCGACGGGCCACGGTCGTGACCGCCAGCGCGCCGGCCGACGGGACGCTCTGGTCGCGTTGTGGCGGCTGCGCCACCCTGCTGTACCGCAAACGGCTGCGGCGCAACCTCGACGTCTGCCCCGAGTGTGGCCGGCACGCCCGACTCGCGGCACCCGAGCGGGTACGTCAACTGGTCGACCCGTCCTCCTTCCAGCCGCTGCCGGACCGCGCGGCCGAGGTGGACCCGATCGGCTTCGTCGACGTGCTGCCGTACCCGCACCGGCTCACCGCCGCCCGCGCCGACACCGGCCTCGCCGAGGCGGTGCTCTGCGGCACCGCCGCCGTCGGCCGGTACCGGTGCGCGCTCGCCGTGATGGACTTCCGGTTCCTCGGCGGCAGTCTGGGCAGCGCGGTCGGTGAACTGATCACCCGCACCGCCGAGGAGGCGCTGGCGGCCGGCGTCCCGCTGGTCCTGGTCACCGCCTCCGGGGGCGCCCGGATGCAGGAGGGCGCCCTGTCCCTGATGCAGATGGCCACCGTCAGCCAGGCGATCGCCGCACTGCGGGAGGCCGGGCTGCTCACCGTCAGCGTGCTCACCGACCCGACGTACGGGGGAGTGGCCGCCTCGTTCGCCACCTGCACCGACCTGGTGATCGCCGAGAGCGGCGCCCGGATGGGCTTCGCCGGCCCCCGGGTGATCCGCCAGGTCACCGGACGGAACCTGCCGGAGGGCTTCCAGACCGCCGAGTTCCTGCTGCGGCACGGCCAGGTCGACATGGTGGTGCCCCGGCACGCGCTGCGCGCCCGGCTGACGACGTTGCTCGCCGCCGCGGCCGGCGGGCGTCGACCCGGCGTCGCGCCCACGTCGACGCGTCCCGTCGGCCCGGTCGCGGACCCGGAGTCGACGACCCGGGACGCCTGGGCGACGGTACGGCTGGCCCGGCATCCCGCCCGCCCGACCACGCTGGACTACCTGGAGACCGCCTTCGACGGGTTCACCGAGCTGCACGGCGACCGGCTCGGCGGCGACTGCCCGGCCGTGGTCGGTGGACTGGCCCGGCTCGACGGCCGGCACCTGATGGTGATCGGGCACCAGAAGGGACACACCAGTGCCGAACTGGTGGCCCGCAACTTCGGCATGGCCAGCCCGGCCGGGCACCGCAAGGCGCTGCGGCTGATGCGACTCGCCGCCCGGCTCGGCCTGCCGGTGGTGACCCTGGTGGACACCCCGGGCGCCGACCCCGGCATCGCCGCCGAGCAGCACGGCCAGGCCGCCGCCATCGCGGAGAACATCCTGACGATGAGCGTGCTGCCCACCCCGGTCGTCACCGTGGTCACCGGCGAGGGCGGCAGCGGCGGCGCGCTCGCCCTCGCGGTCGCCGACCGGGTGCTGATGCTCCAGCACGCGGTCTACTCGGTGATCAGCCCGGAGGGCTGCGCCGCGATTCTCTGGCCGGGCCGGACCGCCGCGCCGGAGGCGGCCCGGGCACTGAAGCTGACCGCCCCGGACCTGATCCGGCTCGGCATCGTCGACGAGGTGGTGCCCGAACCACCCGGCTCGGCCGCCGACGACCCGGAGGCGGTGGCCCACGCGGTCCGCGAGGCGGTGCTGACGAACCTGCTGCCGCTGCTGGAGTTGCCGGTCGCCACGCTGGTGCAGCGCCGCCGACGCCGGTTCCGCCGGTTCGGCGCGGCCCGGACCGGCCTGCGGGCGGGTGCCCGGTGAGCGCCCCGGGCGGCACCGTGCCCGCCGTCGCCGGTACCCCGACGGTCCGGCCGCCGGTGCCGGGCGGCCTGGAGGGCGGACTGCCGGGGCCCGGTGTCGCGGCACCGGTCGACCGGCCAGCGGCAGCCGTGAGGCAGCCGGCGCCCGCCCCGACGCCGAGGGACGAGCACGTTCCGGAGCCCACCTGCCCGCCACCCGCACCGGCCGCGGCCGGCGTGACGGACCCGCCCCGATCGGACCCGCACCGGCCGGAGTCACACCGATCGGACCCGCACCGGCCGGACCTCGCCGGATCGGAGTCCGGAGCGCGCGACGAGGCGGACACCGAGGCCACGCTGACCGGGTTGCGGCGGCACGCCGGCCGACTCGTCGCCGAGCTGCCCGGTCCGTTGCGCCGCCTCAGGTTGTGTGCCGGCGGGGCCGAGCTGGAGGTGGAATGGCAGCACGAGGCCGGAACCATCCCGCTCGCCCCCACACCCGGCACGCCGACCGCACCCGCCGCGTCGGCCGTACACCCCGCGTCGCCCGTACCCACCGTCGCGGTCGGAGTCGGTGTGCCGCCGGTGCCGCCGGTCCCTCGCAGCGCGGTGCGCTCGCCCATGGTCGGCACCTTCTATCGGGCGCCCGAGCCCGGCGCCGCGCCCTTCGTGACCGTCGGCGACCTGGTACGACCCGGGCAGGTGGTCGGCATCGTCGAGGCGATGAAGCTGATGAACGAGATCACCGCCGACCGGGCCGGCCGGGTGACCGAGGTGCTGGTCGCCGACGGCCAGCCGGTGGAGTACGACCAGCCGCTGGTCGCCCTGGACCCGGCCTGAGGTGGTGGACCGTGTTCGAGAAGGTGCTCATCGCCGACCGGGGCGAGATCGCCCTCCGCATCCTGCGAGCCTGCCGTGAGCTGGGCATCCGTACCGCCGTGGTCTACTCCACCGCGGACGCCGACTCGGCCGCGGTGCGGCTGGCCGACGAGGCCGTCCGGATCGGACCGTCGGCCAGCCGCCGCAGCTATCTCAACGCCGCCGCCGTGGTGGAGGCGGCCCGCAAGGTCGGCGCGCAGGCGGTCCATCCCGGCTACGGCTTCCTGTCCGAGGACGCCGACTTCGCCGAGATCTGCGCGGACAACGGGCTCACCTTCGTCGGCCCGTCGCCGCAGGTGATGGCCGCGCTGGCGGACAAGTCCTCGGCCCGGGCGCTGATGCGCCGGGCCGGGCTGCCGCTGCCGCCGGGCGCGGTGCAACCGGTGCCGACGGTGGGCGAGGCCGCGCTGGTCGCCGCCGAGGTGGGCTACCCGGTGATCGTCAAGGCGGCGGCCGGCGGGGGCGGCCGGGGGATGACGGTGGTCCGCGTGCCGGCCGACCTGCCCCGCGCGTACGCCCGCACCCGCGCCGCCGCGCAGGCCGCCTTCGGCGACGACCGGGTGGCCGTCGAGTGCCGGGTCAACGTGGAGGATCCGGACCGGGGTTTCGTCCCCACCCCCGGCCGGCTGGACCGCTTCGTGCCGCCCGGCGGCCCGTTCACCCGGGTCGACACCCACGGGCACGCCGGTTACCTGGTCGGTCCGCACTACGACTCGTTGCTGGCCAAGGTCGCCGTCTGGGCCCCCGACCGTGATCTGGCCCTGAGCCGACTGGACCGGGCCCTGCGCGAGTTCGAGATCACCGGTCCGGGAGTGCGGACCACCATCCCCTTCGTCCGGCGGGTCCTCGACGACGCCGACTTCTGCAAGGGGCGCTACTCCACCGGCCTGGTCGACCGGATGACCGCCGGATCGACCCCCGTTCAGCAGAGGAGAAACCGATGACCGTCACCGATGGCCGTTCGCTGACCGCGGAGATCACCCACATCCTGGTGACCAACTGCGGGCTCGACCCGGACGCGGCCGCCCGCGCCCCGGCCGCCTCCCTGGAGGAACTGGGGATGGACTCGCTCGCGCTGCTCGAACTCTCCGCCGTGGTCGCCGACCGGTGGCGGGTGAGCATCCCGGAGCAGGCCGCGCAGCTCACCATCCCGGCCGTCGCCGAACTGGTCGCCGAGCAGACGGACCCGCCCGCGCCGGCCGCCGATCCGCCCGGGCACACCGAGAACAGCATCGTCATCGCCGCGCCGCTGGAGCTGGTCTGGTCGGTCACCAACGACGTCGCCGGTTGGCCCGAGCTGTTCACCGAGTACGCCAAGGCCGAGATCCTCGGCCGGGACGGCGACACCGTCCGGTTCCGCCTCACCATGCACCCCGACGAGAACGGGGTGGCCTGGAGCTGGGTCAGCGAACGCACCCCCGACCCGGCGACCCGGCAGGTGCGGGCGCGTCGGGTGGAGACCGGACCGTTCGAGTACATGCGGATCCACTGGACCTACACCGAGGAGCCCGACGGCGTCCGGATGACCTGGATGCAGGACTTCGCGATGAAGCCGACCGCCCCGGTGGACAACGCCGGGATGACCGAGCGGATCAACACCAACAGCGTGGTGCAGCTCGCCGTGATCAAGGACCGGATCGAGCGGCTGGCCCGGGACCGGGCCGCAGCGGTGGCGACCGCCCCGACGAACGGAGACGACGATGAGTGACCTGGCACTGGTGGCCGCCCGGGACGTACCCGCCGACCGCCGTCGCGGCGGTGAGCTGCGCGTCCTGCTCGGCCCGCGTACCGTCGGCAGCACCTCGGGGTTCATGGGCGTGGCGACCATGGGTCCGGGGGAGCGGATCGCCGAGCACTACCACCCGTACAGCGAGGAGTTCCTCTACGTCGCCCGGGGCACGATCACCGTCGACCTGGACGACGAGCCGGTGCTGCTGACCGCCGGTGAGGCGCTGTTCGTGGCCCGCAACGTCCGGCACCGGCTGCGCAACACCGGTGACGAGCCGGCCGAGGTGGTGTTCCACCTCGGTCCGCTGGCCCCCCGTCCGGAACTGGGTCACGTCGACACCGAGGTGGCCGACGAGCGGAACGGGTCGTGACGGGGCGGCGCACGGTGGTGACCGGGATCGGCGTGGTGGCTCCGGGGGGCGTCACCCGGGACCGGTTCTGGAAGGGCATCACCGAGGGGCGGACCGCGACCCGGCGGATCAGCTTCTTCGACCCGTCGCCGTTCCGCTCGCAGATCGCCGCCGAGTGCGACTTCGACCCGGACGCCGCCCGGCTGACCCCGGCGCAACGACAGCGCGCCGACCGGTACGTGCAGTTCGCGCTGGCCTGCGCCGCCGAGGCGGTCGCCGACAGCGGGTTGGAGTTCACCGACGCCGAGCGGGACCGCACCGGCGTGGTGCTCGGCACCGCCGTCGGCGGCACCATGGCGCTGGAACAGGAGTACGTCACGGTCAGCGACAGTGGACGGCGCTGGCTGGTCGACGCGGCGCTCGGCGGGCCGTACCTCTATCCGGCGCTGGTGCCCAGCAGCCTGGCCGCCGACGTGGCCTGCCACCACGGGCTGCACGGCCCGGCGCAGGTCGTCTCCACCGGCTGCACCTCCGGCATCGACGCCATCGGGTACGCCCACCAGCTCATCGCCGACGGCGAGGCGGACATCGTGCTGGCCGGCGCGGCCGACTCGCCGATCTCCCCGGTCACGGTGGCCTCGTTCGACGCGATCAAGGCCACCAGCCCGGACAACGACGACCCGGCGCACGCCTCCCGGCCCTTCGACGCCGACCGGCACGGCTTCGTGCTCGCCGAGGGGGCGGCGGTGCTGGTGCTGGAGGAGGCCACGCACGCCCGGCGGCGCGGCGCGCACGTCTACTGCGAGGTGGCCGGCTACGCCAGCCGCAGCAACGGCTACCACATGACCGGGCTGCGTCCGGACGGGGTGGAGATGGGCCTGGCCATCACCGACGCGCTGCGGCAGGCGCGGCTCGCACCGGAGGAGGTCTCCTACATCAGCGCGCACGGCTCCGGCACGCGGCAGAACGACCGGCACGAGACCGCCGCGTTCAAGCGGGCCCTCGGGCCGGCCGCGTACCGGGTGCCGATCAGCTCGATCAAGTCGATGGTCGGGCACTCGCTGGGCGCGATCGGCTCGATCGAGATGGCCGCGTGCGCGCTGGCCATCGAGTTCGGAGTGGTGCCGCCGACCGCCAACTGGACCACCCGCGATCCGGAGTGCGACCTGGACTACGTGCCGAACGAGGCGCGGGAGGTGCCGGTCGACGTGGCGCTCTCGGTGGGCAGCGGCTTCGGCGGGTTCCAGTCGGCCATGCTGTTCCGCCGACTCGGCCGGGAGGTGACGCGATGACCGCCCCCGCGTACGACGACACGACGACCGCCCGACCGTCCGGCGACGGCACGGTGGCCCGCGCGGTGGTGACCGGCATCGGCGTGGTCGCGCCCAGCGGAGTGGGCGCCGACGCGCACTGGCGGACCGTGCTCGCGGGTCAGCGCCGCACCGGACCGATCACGCTCTTCGACGCCGCCGGCTACCCGACCCGCCTCGGTGGCGAGGTGGCCGACTTCGACCCGGCCCGGTACGCCGACAACCGCGCCCTGGTGCAGACCGACCGGTGGACGCACCTCGGGTTCGCCGCCACCGGGCTGGCCCTGGCCGACGCCGGCCTGCCCGAGCAGGCTCCCGACCCGTACGCGTGGGCGGTCACGTTGGCCAGTTCCTCCGGCGGCAACCTGTTCGGCCAGCGGGAGCTGCAACGGCTCTGGTCGTCGCCGAGCCGCACCGTCGGGGCGTACCAGTCGATCGCCTGGTTCTACGCGGCCAGCGTCGGCCAGCTCTCCATCCGGCACCAGGCCAAGGGCCCGTGCGGGGTGCTGGTGGCCGAGTCGGCCGGTGGCCTGGACAGCCTCGCCCACGCGGTCCGCACCGTACGGAGGGGCGCCTCCGTGGTGCTCGCCGGGGCGACCGAGTGCCCGCTGAGCCCGTACGCGCTCGCCTGTCAGCTCCGGTCCGGCCTGCTCAGCGCGGAGACCGACCCGGAGCGGGCGTACCGGCCGTTCGACGCCGGAGCCAGCGGCTACCTGCCCGCCGAGGGCGGGGCGGTCTTCGTGGTGGAGGAGCTGGGTCACGCCCTGGCCCGGGGAGCCCGGATCTACGGCGAGGTCACCGGGTGGGGTGCCACCCACGACGGCGCGCACACCACCGCCGAGTCCGCCGGTGACCCTCGGCAGTACGCCCGCGCCATGCGGCTGGCCCTGGGCCGGGCCGGGGTCGAACCGGACGAGGTGGACGTGGTGGTCCCCGACGCGCTCGGGGTGCCCCGCTACGACCGGTCCGAGGCCGAGGCGCTGCGGTCGGTCTTCGGTGCGCTGGCCCCGCCGGTGACCACCCACAAGTCGCTGACCGGGCGGGCGCATCAGGGCGGTTCGGCGCTGGACGTGGCCACCGCGCTGCTCGCCTTCGCGCACGACACGCTGCCCGCCTCGGCCGGTCCGGACACCGTGGCACCGGGTTGTGAGCTGGGTTTCCTGCGGGCGGCCCGGCGTCCGCGCCACCGACTGGCGCTGGTCTGTGCCCGAGGGTTCGACGGATTCAACAGCGCGCTGGTGCTGCGCGGCGCGCCACCGAGCGGAACGGAGCAGTGATGACGGCGATCGAGCGCGGGGACGGGCCCGGCCCGCAGCGTGGCCGGGTGGTGTTCCTGGTCCGGGTCCCCGTCGACCGCACCGAGGACTTCCTGCGGGCGTACGAGGCGGTGCGCCATCTGGTCGCCGACGGGGTGCCGGGGCACCTGGTCGACCAGGTGTGCCGCTCGGCGACCGACCCGGAGCAGTGGCTGATCACCAGCGAGTGGGCCAGCCTGGCCGACTTCGAGGCGTGGGAGCGCAGTCCCGAGCACCGTGACCTGGTCCGACCGATGCGGGAGTGTTTCACCGACGCGCGCTCGTTGCGCTTCCAGGTGCACGCCCAGACCCCGGTCCCGGCCTGACCGACCACATCGGATCGTACTTTCGGTCACCTTACGTGTACCGGGAGTCGACACACGGATCCGATCCTGCCCGTCGGAGGGGGTGTCGACAATCCCGCCAGCCGCCCTTTCTCCGTGAGCCATTTGCATCTGGCAATGCTCGTCCCGGCTGCCGTAGGGTTCCCGCAGCGTTCCGAGGCACGCGGCACGTGGGCGGTCGCCCACGTCGACACAGGACGGTGGCGATCACATGACGGGCCCGCTGTACCTCCCGACCGAGTCGAGCCGGCAGGTGCCCGCCGACCTGTTCGGGCGTCCCGTCGACGAGTGCCGGCCGGACCGGGTCCGGGGTGGCCGCGGTGAGGTGGCGGGTGCGGAGTCGGCCGCGCGGCACGTCGGCCCGACCGTGGGAGCGGTCCCGGGCGACGAGTGACGCTCGCCTGACGGGCCTGTCCCGCCACCGGCCACCCGGCGTCACCGGCCGTCCACACAGTTCGGACCAGCGGTCGCGCACCGGGCTCGTCGGGGTGCCGACCGGTCTGCGGCCGGGGTGCCGAATCGGTCCACCCGGGTACCCGACCGGGTCGGGTGAGGGTGGTTCCTCCGATGCCGACGATCCGGGACTCGTTCGGTTTCCGATCACTTCACAATGCCCGAAACCGGGGTCGGTCGTTCGGTCGCCCGACGCTGACCGATTGGGTAGAACCCAAGCTCTCCGGCCGTGACGATTCCGCCTGAGGGTTGTGGGCGGCCGGGTATGCCGGGATATTGCTGTGATCAATTCCCCTGATGCCTCACACCGGCCTGCGTGGCCATGCCGGTGATTGGAGACCGCGTGTCCACACAGGTTCCCGACCGATGCGCCGTGCCGGCGTTCGACCACAGCCCGGCCCGGGCGCCGAGGAGCCTGTGGTGACCGGCGGCGGCAGCATCCGCAGTCGACTCGCCGCCATCATCGCGTTGCCGGTGGCGGCCGTGCTGCTCCTGCTCGGCTACGTGACGGTCGTCGAGGTGTCGTCCTACCAGGCCGTCCGTAAGGCCAGCGAGTCGGTGTCGCTGGCCCTGCAGGTGCAGGACCTGACCCAGGAGCTGCAGGTCGAGCGTGGCATCAGCGCCGCACTGCTCGGTGGTAACGAGGGCTTCCGCAACGAGGTGGCCCCGGCCCGCGAGCGGGTGGACGAGCGCCGTCGGGCGGTCGAGGAGGCGATCTCCGGCGGCGGACAGGTGGCCGACCGGGTCGGCGCCGCGCTGCGCGAACTCGACGGGCTCGACGTGGTCCGCTCCGCCACCGACGGCGGCAGCGCCGGTCGGGCCGCCACCTTCGACTTCTTCACCGAACGCATCGCCGCCCTGAACCGCCTTGACTACGACCTGGACCAGGCGCAGGACCCGCAACTGCAACGGCACGTGGCGACTCTGACCGCGTTGAGCCGGATCAAGGAGAGCACCGCCCAGCAGCGCGCCTTCCTCAACGGGGTCTTCTCCGCCGGCGGTTTCGCCGACGGCGAGTTCCTCCAGTTCGCCGAGATGCGCGCGGCCCGCGACACGGCGCTGGCCGACTTCGAGGAGCGGGCCACCCCGGGCCAGCGGGCCGCCAACGACTGGGTGCTGGACACCGGTGCCGCCCGGGTGGCCGGCTTCTTCGAGCAGGTCGCGCTCGACTCCGCCGACGGCCGCCGGGTGCAGGTCAACCCGCAGGCCTGGTGGTCGGCCCTGACCACGGTGCTGGACGGCATGCGCCACATGCAGGAGTACGTCGGCGCGGAGATCGAGGCGCGGGCCGCCGAACGGCAGGGCGAGTCGACCCGACGACTGTTCGTGCTCGGTGCGCTGGTGGCGTTCTTCCTCGCCGGTGCGGTGGGCCTGCTGGTGCTCGCCTCCCGCTCGATCACCCGGCCGCTGGCGATGCTGGCCGCCGAGGCGCGTGACCTGGCCGCCAACCGACTGCCCGTCGCCGTGCGGCAGCTCCAGGACGGCACCGAGGAGAACGAACCACGGGCCCCGGAGCCGGTCCAGGTGCCGACCCGCTCCAGCGCCGAGGTCCGCTCGGTGGCCGGTGCCCTCGACCAGGTCCAGGAGGTGGCGTTCCGCCTCGCCACCGAGCAGGCGGTGCTGCGGCGAAGCACCACCGAGTCGCTGGCCAACCTGGGCCGACGCAACCAGAACCTGCTCCGCCGCCAGCTCAGCTTCATCACCAAGCTCGAACGGGAGGAGACCGACCCGGCCGGGCTGGCCAACCTCTTCGAGCTGGACCACCTGGCCACCCGCATGCGTCGGAACGCGGAGAGCCTGCTGGTCCTGGTGGGGGCCGGCGGTCCTCGCCAGTGGACCCGGCCGCTCGCGATCGCCGACGTCATCCGGGCCGCCATCTCCGAGGTCGAGGAGTACCGGCGGGTGCAGATCCGCCGGATCGACGACGCCTGGGTGGTCGGCGCCAACGTCAGCGCGGTCGCGCACATGCTCGCCGAGCTGGTCGAGAACGGGCTGACCTTCTCCCCGCCCGACTCCGACGTGGAGATCCAGGGCCGGCGCAGCGGGGACGGTTACCTCGTGGCCATCACCGACCAGGGCATCGGCATGTCGCCCGAGGACCTGGCCGAGGCCAACGCCCGCCTGCGCGGTGAGGTTGACTACGTCTCGGCCCCGACCCGCTACCTCGGCCACCACGTGGTCGGTCAGCTCGCCCGGGACCTCGGCATCGACGTGCAGCTCGCACCCTCCCCGGTGACCGGGGTGACCGCCCGGGTGCTGCTGCCCGCCACGGTGTTGACCAGCCGGAACGCGATCGCCCCGGACGACGGGGCGGACGCGGTCGGCACCACGCAGACGGCCATCACGGTCACCTCCACCACCGCCCGGGTGGCCGCCGAACCAGCCGCGCCGCCGGTGTTGCCGTCGGTGCCCGCCGCCCGTCCGACGCCGGCCGTCGGCATCGCCGGGGTCGGTCCGCGCACCGCCATCGACGCGCCGCCGCCCGCCACCCGCGTCGCGCCCGCCCCGCGCGGGTACGACCGGCCCGTCGCCGGTCGGCCGCCGACCATCGCCGGTGAGGTGTCCGCCGTCGGCCCGGTGGAGGAGCGCACCACCAACGGGCTGCGCAAACGCCTGCCCCGCGAGCGGCGTGCCAGCGCGCCCGCCCCGGCCGCCGACCCGGTCGCGTCCGCGCCGCGTCCGGCCGCCATGGACGACTCGCCGATGGAGATCCGGAACCGGTTGACCGCGCTGCGGGCCGGAACGCTCCGCGGCCAGGTCGACCGGCCGGCATCACCGACCCGGTCCAGCGACGACACCACGACCGAGCCTTGGGGGGCCCGTGAAGGTTGACATCCAGAGCGATCCACACCAGTTGAACTGGCTGCTGGCGAACTTCGTCCGGCAGACGGACGGGGTACGGGACGCGGTGGCCGTCTCGTCCGACGGGTTGCTCATCGCCGTCTCCGCAGGTCTCAACCGGGGTGCCGGCGACCAACTCGCCGCGATCGTGTCCAGCATGGCGAGCCTGGCTCGGACCGCCTCCCGCAAGTACGACTTCGACGGGCTGAAACTCATCATGATCGAGATGAGACGCGGCTTCCTGCTGGTGTCGGCGATCAGCGACGGCAGTTGCCTGGGGGTGCTCGCCGACGGGGACTGTGACCTGGGCCTGGTCGGCTATGAGATCTCGCTGCTCGCCGACCGGTTCGGCGGCATGCTGACACCGGCGTTGATCTCCGAGTCGAGACGGGTGTTGCCCCGGTGAGCGGTGCCGGACCGCGGCTGCCCGACCCGCGGATGATCCCGTACTGGACCGCTGCCCCGGCGTCCGTCGGCCCGGCCCCCGAGCCGCCGCCGTCCACACCGGAGCCGTCCGACGCGGAGGCGGTACGCCCGTTCCTGCTCACCGGCGGACGTACCCGCCCGGTCCAGGACGGGCTACGGGTGGAGACGTTGCTCTCCGCCCAACCGGCGGCGCTCTCCGCGCCGCTGCGCTTCGAGGCCCGCCGGATCGTCGAGTTGTGCCAGCGGCCCATCACCGTGGCCGACCTGGCGGTGGCGCTGCGGGTGCCGCTCGGCGTCACCCGGGTGCTGGTGGCAGACCTGCTCAGCGAGGGCTACCTGCGCCGTGAGGAACAGGGCGAGCTCTCCGTCGCCATGATCGAGAGGATCAGGGACCGTGTCCGCGCTCTCTAGCCAGCCGCCCACACCCACCGCGGTCAAGATCGTGGTGAGCGGGGGGTTCGGCGTCGGCAAGACCACCTTCGTCGGCGCGGTGTCGGAGATCGAGCCGCTCGTCACCGAGGCCGACCTGACCGAGGTCTCGGTGGGGGTCGACGACACCTCGGTGGTGGCCGGCAAGACCACCACCACCGTGGCCCTGGACTTCGGTCGGATCAGTCTCGACGAGTCCCTGCTGATGTACCTGTTCGGCACGCCCGGACAGGACCGGTTCGCCTTCCTCTGGGACGACCTGGTGGACGGCGCGCTGGGTGCGGTCGTGCTGATCGACACCCGGCGGATCGAGGACTGCTTCCCGGCCATCGACTACTTCGAGGACCACCAGATCCCGTTCCTGCTGGCCGTCAACACCTTCGAGGCGACCCGCCGCTTCGCGCTGGCCGAGGTGCGCGAGGCCCTCGGCGTGGCCGACGACGTGGTGCTGGTGGAGTGCGACGCGCGTCAGCGGGAGTCGGTCAAGCAGGTGCTCGTCGCGCTCACCGAGGTGGTGCTGGCGCAACGCCTCGCGCGGGCCGGCGCCGGTCGCTGACCAGCGGACGCCCAGCACCCCTCCGGCCCAGCGCGGCCGCACCCCTCCGGCCCTGCGGCCGGGCGCAACGACGAAGAGGAGAAGAGGCAGCGATGCAGAGATCAGGGTGGACCAGGGCGGCGGCCCTCGCCTGCGTGGCCGCACTGGCACTGACCGGCTGCGCGGCCGACATCCAGCCCCGGGTCGCGCCGCCGGGGCCGCCGGAGCGGACGGAGTGCGGCACGCTGACGCTGGCCAACCTGCCGTGGATCGGGTACGAGGCGAACCTCGCGGTGATCGGCTACCTGGCCAAGAACCGGCTCAACTGCACGGTGGTGGTCAAGGACCTCACCGCGGAGAAGGCGTGGGAGGAGGTCGCCGCCGGCAGCACCGACGTCATCCTGGAGAACTGGGGCCGTGAGGGACTGAAGAAGAAGTACATCGACGAGGAACGCAAGGCCGTCGAGCACGGCATGACCGGCAACAAGGGCGTCGTCGGCTGGTACGTGACGCCGTGGCTGGTCGAGCAGCACCCCAACATCACCAACTGGCGGAACCTCAACGACTACGCCTACCTGTTCCGGACGCCCACCTCCGGCGGCCGGGGCGTCCTGCTCAACGGCGACCCCTCGTACGAGACCAACGACCGGGCGTTGATCCGCAACCTGAAGCTGAACTACACGGTCACCACCGTAGGCAGCGAGGACAAGCTCATCGAGGCGTTCCGGGAGGCGGAGCGTGACCGTCGTCCGGCGATCGGCTACTTCTACGCGCCGCAGTGGTTCCTCGCCGAGGTCGACCTGGTGCACGTCAAGCTGCCGCCCTACACCCCGGGCTGTGACGTGGACCCGGAGAAGGTGGCCTGCGACTACCAGCCCTATGACCTCGACAAGATCGCCAACCGGGAGTTCGCCGAGTCCGGCAACCCGGCCGCCGAACTGGTCAAGAACTTCCAGTGGACCAACGCCCAGCAGAACGAGGTGGCCCGCTACCTCACGGTCGACGAGTTGTCCCACGACGAGGCCGCCAAGAAGTGGCTGGACGCCAACCCGGACGTCTGGCAGGACTGGCTGCCCGCCGACTGAGTCGGCCCATCCGGCGGACCGCGTCCCGATCGGCCGCCGGGCAGAGCGCGGCGGCGTGGCCCGGTCTCGGGCCACGCCGTCGACCGGTCAGTGCGGCGGGTCCCGGGCGACTAGAGTCCGATTTCGTGCATGCTCCCGAGGTCGGTGTCGCGAGTCCGGCGGACCGGACGCCGGTGGTCGACGCCCTGGTGGCCACGTTCGTCACGGATCCCGTGGTGCGCTTCTTCTTCCCCGACGACGAGAGCTACGCACGGTCGGCTGCCGTCCTCTTCGGTCACCTCTTCGACAAGCAGGTGGTCAAGGGCACCGTCTGGACCGTCGAGCGGGGTGCCGCGACCGCCATCTGGGAGCCGCCGGTCGCCGGTACGGCCGTCCTCGACGACGGACGCCGCCCGGCCCTGCCCGACGACGCGCTACGCCGGGTGCACGCCTACGACCAGGCGCTGCGTGCCGTCCTGCCCCGCCATCCGCACTGGTACCTGGGCATACTCGGCACCCACCCGGCCCACGCCGGTCGCCGCCTGGGGCGGGCCGCGATGAGCGCGGGGCTGCGTCGGGCCGCCGACGACGGCCTGCCGGCCGTGCTGGAGACCGGCAACCCGGTCAACGTCGAGATCTATCGGCGTGCCGGGTGGGAACTGGTCGACACGCTGACCGACCCGATCCCGGTCTGGGTGATGCGACGGTAACCCGCTCCACCCTTCCCACCCGCTCCACCGGCGGCCCGCTCCGCCCTTCCCACCCGCTCCACGCGGCCCACCCGCTCCGCCCGCTCCACGGGCGGCCCGCAGCAGGCCCATGCTTCCGCCTTCACCGCAAGATCACGCTCGATGCGGGATCGAGTGGTCATCGTCGCGCTCGGATACCACTCGATCCAGGATCGAGCGTGATTCTCGGTAAGCGAGGGGCTTCGTCGGCGGCCGGTGGGACATCTGTGCCGGTGACCAGCTCGGTGTCATCCGAGCTGTCAGACCTCGGCTGGCGTGGGGTCGGAGGTGCTGCCTGGATGGTGATGGAAGTGCCGCCGTAAGCCCTGCCGGACGAGTCGGGTGGAGGGCGCTGTGCCGATTCATGTGGCGGTAGCGTGCCTTCTCCACCCACTATCCGATATGGAGGACGGATTGGTTTCCAGACTGGTCCGGATGGCACTCGTCGTCACCTTGGCGCTGGCCGGGGGCACCGTGGCCGTGGTGTCGCCCGCGCAGGCCGCCCCGACGAAGTTCAAGAACTGCACCGCGCTGAACAAGAAGTACCGGCATGGCGTCGGCAAGAAGGGCGCACGGGACAAGGTGCGCGGCAGGACGAAGCCGGTCACGAACTTCAAGGTTTCGACGGCGATCTACCACGCGAACACCAAACTCGACCGGGACAAGGACGGCGTTGCCTGCGAGAAGCGATAGCGGCGGGACAGGGCCCGGGGCACTTCAGACCCGCCATCCGTGATGCCCGGCCGCCCTTCCCGCCGATCATGGAGTCGTGGCCCTCGCGAAAGCCGCGAACCGTGGCATTTCGCCTACCATAACTCCATGATCGGCGGGACGGGCGGGGTACGTCCGGCGGTCATCGGGCGGGCGGCCGAAGAGGGTTGGCGGTCGGGGTGGGCGCGGTGTGGTGGGTGCGCTGTCAGGCTTCGGGCGGTGCCGTCGCGGCCCGGTGGGCGGCGGCGAGCCGCTTCGGCGCGCGGGCGAACCACGCCTCCGTGATGATCTCGGTCAGTTCGGCCTCGTCGATCCGGTCCAACTGCACCAGCACCGCCGGGTAGCCGTCGAGGTGTGGCGTGGTCAGATAGACGACGGGGTCGTCGGCGAGCAGCGCCTCCTTGACGCCGAGGTCGGCGACGCGTACGCCGAGGATCGGGCCGTCCGGCGCGGCCGCTCCGAGCGCGTCGAGGTCGGTGCGGCGCAGCGGGCGCTCCCACACGAAGGACTTGTCCCGTACGGTCCAGGCGGGCAGCCCGTCGTAGGAGGGGCGCTCGCCGGTCTCCGGCAGGCTCAACGCGATCCGGCGGACGTCATCCCAACTGGCCACCGCCCGACCATACGCCCCGGCCGAGGCCGGCAGGGGGCACGCACCGGTCCCGTACGGCGTGTCGGACACGGTGCCTGCACACCTCGACGGCGACACACCGCGTTCGCCGGAAAGCGAACGGTGACCTTCACCGTATCGTGCTCCTGCGTGGACGGTCATAATGGGCGGCATGGTTGCCTGGGAGTACGCCCTGCTGGTTCGCCGTTACCAGGGACAGGGCCGCAATTTCCATGTGTCGTTCGTCTGGTACGGCCCGGACGGATCCCGTAAGGACATCACCGCGTACGGCGACACCGCCGTGGCGCACCTCAACCGGTACGGCCGGGAGGGCTGGGAACTGGTCACCGCCGCCGAGGACGTCAACAACGTCCAGGGCAGCACCGAGGTGCACCGATACCACCTCAAGCGTCCGCTGAACTGAGTCCACCCGACCGTCGGTCGACCATCGCCCGGGAACGCGTTGACGGCGCGTCCCGGGCGTCGTCACGCTTATCGTCAGATGTCGATGCGTGTGCGTCGGCCGGTCTGTTGCAGGGGGTACTCATGCGCAAACGCAGGATGCTGGCGCCGGTGGCGGTGCTCGCCACGGTGGGCGCGGCACTGGTGGTCGGTGCGGCACCGGCTGCGGCGGATCCGCCCGGCGGGACGCTGCGCGGGGTCTACTACAGCTACGACTTCTGCCGCTCGTACGGCTTCACCGGCGCCGCCGAGGGACGATGGGACTGGTGGTACTGCGAGCAGAGCGCCGCCCCGCAGAGCGCCCAGTGGTTCCTCTGGACGTTCGACTACTCCTGATCCCCGCCCGGCGCGCGCCGAGCCGGACACCGGCCCGGCGCGCGTCCGTCGTCAGCTCAGGTCGACGTTCGGGTACAGCGGGAACCCGGCGAGCAGCTCACCGGCCTGCCGGCTGACCTTGTCCGCGAGCGCGGGGTCCAGCACGTACTTGGCCTTGGAGGCGGTGCCGTCCGGGTTGGCACCGGCGCTGGTCTGGCTGAGCACCGTGTGGATCAGCTCGGCGGTGCCGTCCATCTCGGCCGTGCCCAGCCCACGGGTGGTCAGCGCGGGCGTGCCGATCCGGATGCCGGAGGTGTACCAGGCGCCGTTGGCGTCCTGCGGCACCGCGTTGCGGTTGGTCACGATGCCCGAGTCCAGCAGCGCCTGCTCGGCCTGCCGACCGGTCAGCCCGTAGCCGGTGACGTCGATGAGCACCAGGTGATTGTCGGTGCCGCCGGTGACCAGCGTGGCGCCCCGACGCAGCAGCCCGTCGGCCAGCGCCTGGGCGTTGTCGACGATCCGCTGGGCGTAGTCGGCGAAGTCGGGGCGACGCGCCTCGGCCAGCGCGACCGCCTTGGCGGCCATCACGTGCGGCAGCGGGCCGCCGAGCACCATCGGGCAGCCCCGGTCCACCTGGTCGGCCAGCTCCGGGCCGCATAGCACCATGCCGCCGCGCGGGCCGCGCAGTGACTTGTGCGTGGTGGTGGTGACGATGTGCGCGTGCGGCACCGGGTCGAAGTCGCCGGTGAAGACCTTGCCGGCGACCAGACCGGCGAAGTGGGCCATGTCCACCATGAAGGTGGCGCCGACCGAGTCGGCGATCTCCCGCATGATCCGGAAGTTCACCTTGCGCGGGTACGCCGAGTAGCCGGCGACCAGCACCAGCGGCCGGAACTCGCGGGCCGCCTCGGCGACCCGGTCGTAGTCGATCAGCCCGGTGGCCGGGTCGGTGCCGTAGCTGCGCTGGTCGAACATCTTGCCGGAGATGTTGGGCCGGAAGCCGTGGGTGAGGTGACCGCCCGCGTCCAGCGACATGCCGAGCATCCGCTGGTCGCCCAGCTCCCGGCGGAGCGCGAACCAGTCCTGCTCGGTGAGGTCGTTGACGTGCCGGGCCTGCGCCCGCTTGAGCGCGGGGGACTCCACCCGGTCGGCCAGGATGGCCCAGAACGCCACCAGGTTCGCGTCGATGCCCGAGTGCGGCTGCACGTACGCGTGCGTCGCGCCGAACAGCTCCCGGGCGTGCTCGGCGGCGAGCGCCTCGACCGTGTCGACGTTCTGGCAGCCGGCGTAGAACCGGCGCCCGACCGTGCCCTCGGCGTACTTGTCGCTGAACCAGTTGCCCATCGCCAGCAGGGTGGCCGGCGAGGCGTAGTTCTCGCTGGCGATCAGCTTGAGCGACTCGCGCTGGTCGGCCAGCTCCGCACCGATGGCGTCGGCCACCCGGGGCTCGACGGCGCGGATGACCTCCAGCGCGCTGCGGAAGGCGGCGGATTCGGCGTTCGGCGGCATGCGACCTCCTGGTGACGTACGGAAGGCCCAGGCGCTCGGCGTGCGTCCTCATGACGGGGCCGCTTCCCGATGGTGCTCCATCTCGACGCGCCAGTCACGGCCCCCGCCGATCCTAGCGGGTCGGCTACCCGGCCCCACGCACACCGGGTCGGACCGGTCCCGACCGGCCCGCGAGGTCGCCCCCGCGTCGGCCGTACGCGTCGTACGCTCGGCAGATGGCGACCTCGGCCGAGGAGATCCAGGTGGGGCGGCGGGTGGTACGCGTCTCCAGCCCGGACAAGCCGTACTTCCCGGAGCGCGGGCTGACCAAGCTCGACGTGGTGCGTTACTTCCTCGCCGTCGGCGACGGGATCCTGCGCGCGCTCAGGGACCGGCCGACCATGCTGGAGCGCTGGCCGCGCGGCGTGTTCGAGGGGGCGACGGTCGCCACCCGGCAGGACAACCGGGGCGACGCCTTCTATCAGAAGCGGGTGCCGGCGGGCGCGCCCGACTGGGTGGGCACCGCGCACATCACGTTCCCCAGCGGGCGCAGCGCCGACGAGGTCGCGCCGGGGGAGCTGGCGGTGGTGATCTGGGCGGTCAACCTGGGCACCCTGCGGTTCCACCCGTGGCCGGTGACCCGGGCCGACGTGGAGCGGCCGGACCAGCTCCGGATCGACCTGGACCCGATGCCCGGGGTGGGGTTCGACCAGGTCGTCCCGGTGGCGCACGAGGTGCACGGCTTCCTCGACGAGCTGGGCCTGACCGGCTACCCCAAGACCACCGGCGGTCGCGGCCTGCACGTGTACGTCCCGATCGAACCCCGGTGGAGCTTCGGCGACTGCCGGCGGGCGGTGCTGGCGCTCGGCGGCGAGATGCGGCGGCGTCGGCCGGACCTGGTCACCACCACCTGGTGGCGGGACCAGCGGGACCGGCCGGTCTTCGTCGACTACAACCAGATGGCCCGGGACCACACGATGACCTCGGCGTACTCGATCCGGCCGACGCCTGCGGCGCTGGTCTCCGCTCCGCTCGACTGGGCCGAGCTGGACGACGTACGGCCGGAGGACTTCGACGTGACCACCATGCCGGCCCGGTTCGCCGAGCGGGGCGACCCGCACGCCGGTCTGGACGGGCGACGGTTCTCGCTGGACCCGCTGCTGGAGCTGGCCGACCGGGAGGGGCTGGCCGCGCCGCCGGAGCGCTGAGCGGCGGTCAGGCCCACGGGCTGCGGACGCCGTCGTACTCCTCGAAGACCAGCCAGCTCCGGGTGGACAGCACCCCGGCGATGCGCTGGACCCGGTCCAGCACCACGTCCCGCAGGGTGGCGTTGTCCGGCGCCCGGACCAGGGCGAGTACGTCGTGTTCGCCGCTGAGCAGCGCCACGTGCTCGACGTAGCGCACCCGGGCCAGCTCCGCCGACACCTCCCGCCAGGTGTTCTGCTGGATGGTCAGGGCGATGTACGCCGAGGTGCCCAGCCCGGCTGGCTCCGGCGCGACCCGCGCGGCGAACCCGGTGACCACCCCGTCGCGCAGCAGCCGTTCCATCCGCGCGTACGCGTTGGTGCGCGACACGTGCACCCGCTCGGCGAGCGTCCGGACGGAGATCCGCCCGTCCCGGGTCAGTTCGTCCAGGATCCGCCGGTCCACCTCGTCCAATCCTGGTGCCGTTCGTCCCGTGCCACCCCGCAGGGGCACTGTGTCAGCGGTCTCCTGGCTCACCCGAGCCTCCCATCAGTGCCATACATCCCGCGTTCACCGGCCATCTTGAGTCAATCATCCGACCAAAGGAGCATAGGTCCACCACACGTCCAGGAGGTACCGCCGTGACGACCACCCCTCAGGCGGCCCGCAGGGCAACCCCGCGGAAGCGCCGGTCGGCCACCCCGACCGCGCCCGACCCGGCCGCCGCCCTGCTTCCCCAGGCCGATCCGGTCCGACTGCTCAACCCGGACGGCACCCTGCTGCCGTCCCGGGCCGACTATCCCGAGCCACCCCTGGCGGCCCTGCGCGAGATGTACCGCCGGATGGTCGTCGGCCGCCGGTTCGACGCGCAGGCCACCGCGCTGACCAAGCAGGGCCGCCTCGCGGTCTACCCGTCCTCCCGAGGCCAGGAGGCGTGCCAGGTCGGCGGCGTGCTCGCGCTGCGCGACGACGACTGGGTCTTCCCGACCTACCGCGAGTCGATGGCGCTGACCGCGCGGGGCATCGACCCGGTCGAGGTGCTCACCCTGCTGCGCGGCGACTGGCACTGCGGGTACGACCCGGCCGTGCGGCGCACCGCCCCGCAGTGCACGCCGCTGGCCACCCAGTGCGTGCACGCCGCCGGTCTGGCCTACGGCGAGACGTACCAGGGGCGGGACACGGTCGCGCTGGTCTACATCGGTGACGGCGCGACCAGCGAGGGCGACTTCCACGAGGGGGTCAACTTCGCCGCCGTGTTCAAGGCCCCGGTGGTCTACTTCGTGCAGAACAACAGGTACGCGATCAGCGTGCCGCTGTCCCGGCAGACCGCCGCCCCGTCGCTGGCCTACAAGGGCGTCGGCTACGGCGTGCCCAGCGAGCAGGTCGACGGCAACGACCCGGTGGCCGTGCTCGCCGTGCTGGAGAAGGCGGTCGCGCACGCCCGCGCCGGCAAGGGACCGTTCCTGGTCGAGGCGCACACCTACCGGATGGAACCGCACACCAACGCCGACGACGCGACGCGCTACCGCGACGCCGACGAGGTGGAGGCGTGGCGCGACCGCGACCCGGTGGCCCGACTGGAGGCGTACCTGCGCTCCCGCGAGGTCCTCGACGACGACGCCGTCGCCGCGATCGCCCAGGAGGCCGAGGAGTACGCCGCGCGGCTGCGCGAGCGGATGAACGTCCAGCCCACCGTCGACCCGCTCACCCTCTTCGACCACGTCTACGCGCAGCCCACCCCGCAGCTCGTCGAACAGCGTGACCAGGTCCGCGCCGAGCTCGCCGCGCAGGAGGAGGAGGCCTGATGGCCACCATGACCATGGCGAAGGCGCTCAACGCGGCGCTCGCCGACGCGCTGCTCGACGACGAGCGGGTCGTCGTCTTCGGCGAGGACGTCGGGCAACTCGGCGGCGTCTTCCGGATCACCGACGGACTACAGGCCCGCTTCGGCGACAAGCGCTGCTTCGACACCCCGCTGGCCGAGGCCGGCATCGTCGGCTTCGCGGTCGGACTGGCCATGTCCGGGCTGCGCCCGGTGGTCGAGATGCAGTTCGACGCGTTCGCGTACCCGGCGTTCGAGCAGATCGCCTCGCACGTGGCGAAGCTGCGCAACCGCACCCGGGGCGCGTTGAGCGTGCCCATGGTGATCCGCGTGCCGTACGCCGGTGGCATCGGCGGCGTGGAACACCACTGCGACTCCTCCGAGGCGTACTACGCGCACACCCCGGGCCTGAAGGTGGTCACCCCGGCGACCGTCGACGACGCGTACTCGCTGCTGCGGGAGGCGATCGACGACCCCGACCCGGTGGTGTTCATGGAGCCGAAGAAGCTCTACTTCACCAGCGCCGAGGCGGACCTGCCGACGCGTACCGCACCCTTCGGCCGGGCGGTGGTCCGGCGCCCCGGCCGGGACGCCACCCTGGTCGCGTACGGGCCGGCGGTGCCGGTCGCGCTGGAGGCCGCCGAGGCCGCCCGCGAGGAGGGCTGGGACCTGGAGGTGGTCGACGTACGCACCATCGTGCCGTTCGACGACGACACGATCGCCGCCTCGGTCCGGCGCACCGGCCGCTGTGTCGTGGTGCAGGAGGCACAGGGCTTCGCCGGGGTCGGCGCGGAGATCGCCGCCCGGGTGCAGGAACGGTGCTTCCACGCCCTGCACGCGCCGGTGCTGCGGGTCTCCGGGCTGGACATCCCGTACCCCGCGCCGATGCTGGAGCACACCCACCTGCCCTCCGTCGACCGGGTGCTGGACGCGGTGGCCCGCCTCCAGTGGGACGACCAGCCGGACTCCCGCTGGCTCACCGAGGTGCCGGCATGAGTGTGCGAATCATCGGGGCCGGTGCGGTGGAGTCTCGTGGCGGCACGCGGCGGAGCGGAGTACCGGCATGAGCGAGCAGGTCTTTCTTCTTCCCGACCTCGGTGAGGGGCTCGCCGAGGCGGAGATCGTGCAGTGGCGGGTCGCGGTGGGTGACGTGGTCACCGTGGACCAGACCGTGGTCGAGGTGGAGACGGCCAAGGCGGTCGTGGACGTGCCCTGCCCGTACGCCGGCCGGGTGGTGGCCCTGCACGGCGCCGAGGGTGAGGTGCGTCCGGTGGGCCAGCCGCTGATCACGGTGGCCGGGCCGGTCGCCGACGGTGCCGCCGGCCCGACCGAGCCCACCGGACACGCGGTCTACCGCGAGGAGGAGCGGGCCGGATCCGGCAACGTGCTGATCGGGTACGGCACCGGGCACGGTGCCACGCGCCGTCGTCGGCGTCCCCGCCTCGCCCCGACCGCGCGGGCTGGGGCGTCGGTCACCGGCACGGTGGTGACGAACGGTGCTGCCCCGGCAGCCCATGTCGCCTCGGCCCCTGTCGCCTCGCCCCCGGTTGTACCTGTCGGTTCGGCTCCGGCTGTCCCGGTCGCCTCGGTTCCGGCTGTGCCGGTCAACGCGGCTCCGGCAGTTGCTGTCGGCTCGCCCCAGGCCGTCGTCGGTTCGGCTCCTGCTGTTCCTGTCGGCTCGGCCCAGGCCGTGGTTGGTTCGGCTCCTGCTGTTCCTGTCGGCTCGGGCGTCGTTGGTGCGGGTCCGTCCGAGACTCCGGCGTTGGTCATCTCGCCGATCGTGCGGCGGTTGGCCCGTGAGCACGGCGTCGACCTGACCACGCTGCGCGGCACCGGGCCGGGCGGTGTGGTCCGCCGCGCCGACGTCGAGGCGGCGGCCGACGCGATCACGATGGAGCGCTCGACGACGGGCGTGACCACGATGGGCATGACCACGGCGGGCATGACCACGGCGGGCATGACCACGGCGGGCATGACCACGGCGGGCATGACCACGGCGGATGCGATCACGACGGACCGGTCGGCGGCGGGCGCGCCCGTGACGGGACTCGCCGCGCCGGACCTGGGCGCCGGGACTGCGTCCCCGTCGGCGCACGTCGGACTCGCACCGGCCGACGCGCGGGACCAGGTGATCCCGTTGACCGGAATCCGCCGGGTGATCGCCGACAAGCTCTCCCGAAGCCGGCGGGAGATCCCGGAGGTGACCATCTGGGTCGACGTGGACGCCACCGGACTGCTGAGCACCCGGGCCGCGATCAACGCCGCCCGACCGGGCCAGCCGGTGAGCATCCTGGCGTTGCTCGCCCGGATCTGCCTGTCCGGACTGCGCCGGTACCCGCAGCTCAACGCCCGGGTGGACACCGAGGGTCAGCGGATCGTCCAGTCCGCCGCCGTGCACCTGGGCATCGCCGCCCAGACCGATCGTGGCCTGCTCGTGCCGGTGCTGCGCGACGCCGACCGGCTCACCACCGCCGAGTTGGCCGCCGAGCTGGCGGCGACCACGACCGCAGCGCGCGCCGGTGAGCTGCCGCCGGCCCGCCTCACCGGCGGCACGTTCACGCTGAACAACTACGGAGTGTTCGGTGTCGACGGCTCGACCCCGATCATCAACCACCCGGAGGCGGCGCTGCTCGGGGTGGGCCGCATCGTGGACAAGCCGTGGGTGGTGGACGGAGAACTGGCGGTGCGGAAGGTGACGCAGCTCAGCCTCACCTTCGACCACCGGGTGTGCGACGGGGGAGTCGCCGGTGGTTTCCTACGGCACGTCGCCGACTGCGTCGAGCAACCGGCCCTGCTGATCGCCGCCGTCTGAGCCCCGTCCGCCCCCGTCCCGCCGTCCCCGCCCCGCAGGCGTCGATCATGGAGTTGTGCAGAGGGCATAACGGCGTATAGAGGTCGAATTGCCAGCCACAACTCCATGATCGGCGCAGGCGGGGCCACAACTCCATGATCGGCGCGGACGGGAATGACAAGTCCATGATCGGCGCGGACACGGACGCGGACGTGGACAACTCCACCTCCTGCTGGCCGTAAGGTCACCATGCGGCCGATGCCTGTCCTGTCCGACCGCCCAGGTGTCTCGCAGCTCGCAGTTCTCTTGCCGACCACCGACCACACGCCCGAAGGATCGCGCCCGAACACGCGCGGCTGCCCCGGCCGCCACACGAGGGTGCCCCCAAGGCCGCCTCCCAAGATCGCCCCGTTGATCAAGGAGTTTTGGTCTGGATGGGCGGCGGATTCGGACCAAACTCCTTGATCAACCATGTTCCCGGGAGTGGACGCCGGGCCCATGGGCGTCCGGATGTGCCTGAGATCGGACGAACCGTTGGGGACCAACGGGTGTGCGGACATCGGTCGCAGTTCGCCGGCTAACGGTCGGGATAACCCGCTCGGGCATTTCCCGGCATTTTGTGTCGCAGTGGCGCGGAAATGTTCCCGGTGCAATAAGGGCGCGGTTTCGGAGAATTGCTAAGCCGCTGGCGGGTAGCCGGTCAGAATGTGGCGGAGGGCGAGAAATAAACGGGGGGACGCATCATGAACCTGAGGGGGCGATTGGCGCTGCTGACGGTGGCCGTGGCAGCGGCGCCGCTGGCGTTGGGCGCGTGCACGGGCGACCGGAAGGTCGTCGGCGAGGGGCGGCAGGCGGCTCCGGAGCTCGCCGTGACACCGGCCGAGGGCGCGCGGGACGTACCGGTCAGCGGTGAGATCGGCACCACCGTCAAGCACGGGCGGGTCACCGACGTGCGGATCACCGACGACAAGGGCGGGAGGGTCGAGGCCGAGCCGCGCGAGGACGGGACCGGCTGGGTGCCGACCGAGGTGTTGCAGCCCAAGCGGACCTACACCGCCGAGGTCACGGTGACCGGCGAGAAGGGGCAGACCGTCACCCGGAAGACGACCTTCACGACGCAGCCGAAAACGTCCAAACCGGCGATCACCAGTACGCTCTATTTTGCTGGTAATCGGACGTACGGCACGGCCATGCCGGTAACCGTCGCGTTCGACCCGCCCATTCCGAAAGAAGCCAGGGCGGATGTGCAGCGTCGTTTGTTCGTGAAGACGGATCCGCCGCAGCCGGGCACCTGGTCCTGGGTGTCCGACGGTAGTCAGGTCTATTACCGGGCGCCCGATTTCTGGCGGCCCGGCACGTCGATCAGCGTGCGTGCCGCGCTGGAGGGCCTGCCGATCGGCAAGGAGAACGTCGGCGACGCCGACCGGCGGGCCACGTCGAAGATCGGCCGGCAGGTGGCGTTGGAGATCGACAACGCGACCAAGCAGATGTCGGTGATCCGGGACGGGAAGGTGCTGCGCAAGCTCCCGGTCAGCCTCGGCAAACCGAGCACCCCGACCTCCAGCGGCAAGATGGTGATCATGGAGAAGCACGACTTCACCACGTTCGACACCACGGGCTCGGCCGACCCGTACGTCGTCGACGTCGAGGACGCGCAGCGGTTGACCTGGGGCGGCGAGTTCATCCACGGTGCGCCCTGGTCGGAGGGGGACCAGGGGTACGCCAACGTGTCGCACGGGTGCACCAACCTCTCCGCGGCCAACGCCGACTGGCTGATGGGCGTCACCCAGGTCGGTGACCTGGTCACCGTCAAGGGCACCGAGGTCGAACTCGGCGAGGGCAACGGCTGGACGGCCTGGAACGTCGGCTGGGACCAGTTCGCCAAGGGCAGCGCGCTGCCCGTACCCGCCGGACTGGCACCGGCACCGACCACGTCCGCGGACCCGGGGGCGGTGGCCGGCGGCGGCTCGCCGGAGCCGCAGCCCTCGGCCAGCGGCGGCTGACACACCGACGTCGGGCACCGGGTCGTCACCGGCCCGGTGCTCCGTCGTGGGCGGGCGGAGGGTGGTGCCCGGGATCGTCCCTAGGGTGGATACACCGGGCCTGCGGGTCATGCCCTGGGCTTACCCGGAACCCCCTTTGTGCAGGGTGTGAGTGTCGGTGGTGCGGGATAGGTTCAACTCATGCCAGAGCGCGAGGAGCGGTTCCACGTGGAGACCACGGTCTTCGACGACGCGGTGTGCGTCCGCGTGGTCGGTGCCGTCGACATCGCCACCGTCGCGGCGTTCCGCGCGGCCCTCTGGGCGGCACCGGCCCGGCCGGAGTTGCGGGTGGATCTCTCCGAGGTGCGGGTGCTCTCCGCCGCCGGGGTGCGCACGCTGATCGCGGCCCGACTCTGGGTGCGGGCGCAGGGCGGCCAACTGGTGTTGACGGACCCGCCGCCGGTGGTGGAGCGGGTGCTGCGCGCCACCGGCCTGCGTCGGGTCATCCCGGTCGTCGGCTCGTGCTCCGATCGGATGCTGGCCGGCGTGTGACGCCGCTACGGCGGGTTCGCCCGCCGGGGCGTGCGGTGGTCGGCGTCCGACGCCGACCGCGCGTCCGGCGCCGGGTACGGGGGCCGGCGCCGGACGCGGCGCTCAGCGGACGCCGAGCAGGTCGACCACGAAGACCAGGGTCTCGTTGGGCTTGATGACGCCACCGGCGCCCTGGCTGCCGTAGCCCAGGTGCGGCGGGATGGTCAGCTTGCGCCGGCCACCGACCCGCATGCCGACCACGCCCTGGTCCCAGCCGGCGATGACCCGGCCACCGCCGAGCGGGAACTCGAAGGCGTCCCCCCGGTTCCAGGAGGCGTCGAACTCGGCGCCGGTGGAGTGCGAGACCCCGACGTAGTGGACGCGGGCGCGCTGGCCGGGCTGGGCCTCGGGGCCGTCGCCCACGGTGATGTCCTCGATCACGAGGTCGGCGGGCGGGGCACCCTCGATCGGACCGATCTCGGGCTTGCTCGCTGCCTGGTTCATGCGGATTCTCCTGTGACGTCGGTTCTGGTCAGCACAATCCTGCCGGATGCTACGCCAGCGGTGCTCGTCGCCCGCGCCACGACCTCCCGAGAGGCCCGGGCCGCGCACGACGGCGGGGGGGGGGGGCCGGGGGGGGGGGGGCCCGGGGGGGGGGGGGGGGCCACCGGGAAGGACAAGTCAACACAGGTAATTTGTGTTTTTTGTTTTGTTGTTGTGTTT
>NZ_JBSFSO010000031.1:0-79971 GCF_053589795.1 Micromonospora sp. NPDC003241
GCCAGACCAGCAACACCGAGAACACTCTTACGCAGCAGCTTCGAGTTCATGAGACAGCTCCATTCGGGGGTAGACGCCACCAGCCCAAGGGGGGACGGACAGGCAACGCGAACGCCGTCAGGCGCCAAGAACAAGAGAGGGGAACCGACGCACCAAATCCGAGGGGGATTCACCGGACCAAGCTCACGGCGTCGGGTAGGGACACAACCACCTGCCGAGCCGGACCATTCCCGGGGGGATATCGGGAAGGCCCTCGCGGCGTCGGGATCACAACCACCGACCGGCCCGCATCATTCCCGGGATATCCGCGAGCCCTCGCAGCGCCGGGACCAGGTATAACGACCGACCGGCCCAGGTCATTCCGGCATCCGCCCACCACCCACCAGCGGGGTGAGGTCCTGCTCGGTCAGCCACCGGGTTACAGCGCCACCGACCCCACCCCGATTCCGCCCCGCAGCCACCCACCGGCACACACGAAAGCGGACATTCAATAACGAACGACGCATAACCCCTCCTCGCTTGCCGCAGGGTCGACAGGCCTCCCACCCGCACCCCCGCCCATTCCCCGTTGATCAAGAAGTTTTGGTGCAAATGCCGGAGGATCCACAGCTCAAACCTCTTGATCAACTCGTCCAAGCCCAAGCCCAAGCCCAAGCACGGGTCCGAGCCCGGGTCGGGGTCCGAGCCCGGGTCCGGGTCCGAGCACGAGTCCGGGTCCGAGCGGCCGGGGCTGGGTCCGGGTGGTGGGAACGTCGGAGACCTGGTCGCTGGGAAACGGACGGGTGCCACGATCGGCGCTACACCGCGCCGACCTCGCCTTCCGCCCACTGGTCACACGGTGCGGCAGGCGGACATCGACCGGATGCCGGTGCCCGCCAGGCTCGTGGCGGGACCTTCCGCGACGCCCGAGTCGGTCGGGCGGACACGTGACGGCAACGAAGATTTCTCATTTTCACCGGATCGGGTCCCAAGCCCACCTAGTGTTGGGCACACCGGTGCTAGTCGCGGAGTTGGCCACCCGAACGACGTCCCACGCAGTCAGCGGACGAAAAGTGAGGGAAGACGCGTATGAAGGCAACCAGAGTTCTCGTACCGGCTGCGGGCAGCATCGCCTTGGGCGCGCTGCTCATGCCCGGAGTCGCATGGGCGGACATCACGGTGTCACCGGCGACGACCCCGGTCGGGGGGACCGTCGTGCTCACCGCGACCACCTGCAACCCGAGCACCGGAGACGCGCTGTTCCGCGTCACCGGCCCCGACCGGGACCAGAACGTCCGCTCCACCACCGCCGCAGCCGGCGGCGGCCTGAGCGCCGAACTGTTCACCGCCGGTTTCACCCTCGGCACGTACACGGTGGCCGCCACCTGCGGGGACGGCACCTCGGACGGCAGCACGACGTTCACGGTCACCCCGATCGGTGGCGCCCAGGCCGGGGGCCGCACGAGCGACGACGGACTGGGCTCCCTGGCCACCGGGGCGACCCTGATCGCCACCGCGCTCGGTGGCGGCGTCATCCTGGCCCGTCGCCGCCGGCACGCCGAGGCCGCCGCGCGTCTCTGACGCGCCAGCACTCCATCCCATCCTGCGACGGGTGCCCGCGCCGTACGCCACGGTGCGGGCACCCGAGGGACACCGCACAACAGGTGTCCCGCCGACCGTCCGACATCCGTGAACGGAGGTGACCGTGCGGGCGTACCACGGGGGACGCGTGCTGCTCGCGCTGGTCGCGGCCGTCGGGGTGGCGCTGGTCGGCGCGGGGCTCGGGCGGATGCCGGCCGGACCGCCGCAGCCCGACGGCGCTGCGCAGCGGGCGGGCACCGCGCCGAGCCTGCCGCCGCTGCCGCGCGCCGAGCCCGTCGAGGTGCGGATCGAGGCCATCGGCGTACGCGCACCGCTGGTGCCGGTCGCCGCCGACGCCTCGGGCGCGTTGGAGGTGCCGCCGCTGGACCGCCCGCAGGTCGCCGGATGGTACCGGCCGGGTGCCAGCCCGGGTGAGATCGGCAACGCGGTCCTGGTGGGCCACGTCGACTCCCGGGACGGCCCGGCCGTCTTCTTCGAGTTGGGGCGGTTGCGTCCCGGCGACACCGTCCACATCGCCCGGGTCGACGCCACGGTGGCCCGTTTCACCGTGGACGCCGTCGAGGCGTACCCGAAGGAGCGGTTCCCCACCGACCTGGTCTACGGCCCCGGCGGCCTGGCCGGGCTGCGGTTGATCACCTGCGGCGGCCGGTTCGACCCGGCACGCGGCGAGTACGCCGACAACGTGATCGTCTTCGCCACCCGCACCGCGTGAGCCCGACACGGTGCGCCCGCACCGCGTGCGCCCGCGCGACTGGTGGCACTCGTTCGACCATCCGGACGCCGGGAAGACCTGAGCGTCCACGGCAGACCCGAGGAGCAACGATGGCCCAGGCAGCGATCAGGAAGAGCACCGGAGCAGGCGCGGCGGCGAAGCGGACGAGCCCGGCGGCGAAGCGGTCCACCGGAACGGCAGCCGCCAGGAAGACGACCGCCAAGGCGACCGGCGGCAGCGCCACGACCAGCAAGGCAGCCACCAGCACGACAGCCACCCGCAAGGCGGCGACCAGCAAGACGGCGGGCAGTAAGGCGGCGACCAGCAAGGCCGCGACCAGCAAGGCTGCGGCCGGTAAGGCCACCGGCAGGAAGGCCACGACCGGTACGACAGCGGCGACCTCCGCCCGGACGGCGCGGAAGAAGGCCGTCTCCGCCACCGCGGGTCCGACCCGGCGGCCCACCGCGAAGGCGACCGCCGCGAAGAAGGCCGCTGTCGCGAAGAAGGCACCCGCAGCGAAGAAGACCGCGACGAGGAAGGCCGCGACGAAAAAGGCCGCGACGAGGAAGGCACCGGCGGGCAAGGCCACCGGTGGTCGGGCGCCGGCCACGAAGACCGCCACGAAGAAGGCGGCGACCCGCAAGACGTCGGCCAGCCAGGCCACCGCCGCGCGGTCCCGGGCGGCGAGCGCGCCGAGGCCGGCCCGGAGGGCGACCACGATGGAGTCGTTCGGCAGTCGGCGCGGCGCACGGACCCGCTGACCGGCGCGTTACCCGTCGGACAGCCGGCTGAGGAAGCCCCGGACCTGCTCGCGGGCCCGTTCGGTGATCTCCGGACCGTGGGTGAAGGCGACCGCGTCGTACTCCAGCTCGCCGAGTACGTGGGCGGTCTGCCGGGTCATCTCGAAGTCGGTACAGAACGCCTTGACCGGCCACCGGATACCCGCCACGTTGAACAGCGCGTCGCCGGTGATCAGCACCCGGGTCGGCTCGTGCAGCAGCGACACGTGTCCCGGCGAGTGGCCGGGGGTGTGCACGACGCGCAGTCCACCGCCGACATCGAGCAGGTCCCCGTCGGTCAACGGCTGCGCCACCTCGAAGGCCGGGAAGCGGCCCCCGGCGAGGCGGCCGAACAGCCGGGCACCGGCGACGGTCGGATCCCTCGGCGGCGGGGTGCCGGACTCGGCGTACGGCATGTCGGCGGCGTGCACCGCGATCGGCGCACCGGTACGGCGAGCCACCTCGGCCGCTCCACCGGCGTGATCGGGATGGGCGTGGGTGAGCACGATCCGGGTCACGTCGGCCGGGTGCTTGCCGATGGCGGCCAGCCCGCGCACGATCCGGGCCGGTGCGCGACGTATCCCGCAGTCGACCAGGGTGACGCTGCCGTCGTCGTCGACCAGGGCGTACGAGTTGATGAAGGACCTGCCCACGGTGGGGATACGCCAGACACCCGGGGCGATGGCCACTGCGGCGGACCGCGCCATCGGCGCACCATACCATCCACCTCCCCCGATATCCGGGACGCGCGACGCCCCCGGCGTCATCCGTGGGGGCCGGTGCCGAGAGGATGACGAGGTGGCGAAGCGGAACAGGCGGACCGAGGTGACCGGGGCGTGCCCCTGCGGGCAGGGCATGCCGTACGCGGACTGCTGTGGGCGACTGCACCGTGGCGAGGCGGACGCGCCGACGGCCGAGGCGCTGATGCGCTCCCGGTACGCGGCGTTCGCCGTCGGTGACCGGGACTACCTGCTGCGCAGTTGGCACTCCCGCACCCGCCCGCCCCGGCTGCACCTGGACCCGGCGCAGCGGTGGACCGGGCTGGAGGTCGTCGGCACCGGCGGTGGCGGGCTGTTCGACAGCACCGGGACCGTGGAGTTCCGCGCCCACTACCGCGAGGGCCGCGATCCCGGCACGGTGACCGAACGCAGCCGCTTCGTCCGGGAGGACGGCCGCTGGGTCTATCTGGACGCCGAGCGGCCCTGAGCCGGGCACGCTCACGCGTCGATCCGGGCGGACGGCACGTCGACCGGTGCGCGTCGGGTCCGACCCGTACGGAGCATCTGTGCCGCCGCGACCAGCAGGTACGGCACGACGGCCAGGGCGAACGCCCACGTGGTGTCTGTGGCCGTGGCGAGCAGGCCGAAGCCGACGTACACCGCGATCGTGGTCAGGTCGGTGAGCGTGCCCGCCAGCGAGGTGACGGTGGCCCGGGCCGGGCCGCTGATCCGGGCCTGGAGGCGGGCGTCGGCCAGCACCGAGGCGAGTTGAAAACCGGCGAACGCGGCCGCGACCAGCAGGAACCCCACCGGTCGGCGGAGCAGCGCCCCCGCCGCCAGGAGCACCGCCGAGGCGGCCAGCAGCAGGGCGTACCCGCCGGTGCGCAGCCGCTGCCCGGCCGGGGCGAGCAGCCCACCGGCCATCTGCCCGAGGGTGACCACCAGCAGCAACAGCGGCACGGTGGTCAGGGCGACGCCGGTGTCCCGGGCCACCAGGGGGAGGTACTCCTCCAGCGCGCCCCAGATCGCGCTGACCACCGCCACCAGCAGCACCGCCGCGCGTACGGGCCGGTTGCCGCGCGCCTCGGCGACGCCCAGCCGTAGCCCCTGCCACCAGCCGGGCTCGTCCGGTTCGGAAGGCTCGGCGGCGGGACGCCGGTGTTCCGGGAAGCGGGTCGCGACGGCGGCGGCCAGCAGACAGGCCGCGACGCTGGCCGCCCCGACCGCCGGGTAGCCGCCGAGCCCGAGCACCGGACCGGCGAGCAGGATCGACCCGAGCACCCCGGCGGTGCCGGCGGTCCGGGCACGACCGATGGTCCGGGCGTACCGGTCGGCGGCGCCGACGTGGTCGAGTTCGTCGAAGACCAACGCCTCCAGCGCGCCGGAGGCGAGCGCACCACCGGCTCCCCAGAGCACGAACCCGACGGCGAACGCCGGATAGGACGGCAGGACCGTCCAGAGGCCGAAGCCGACGGCGCTGCACAGCGGTGCCAGGGCGAGCACCAGGCGGCGGGAGGTCGCGTCGGCCCAGGCACCGGCGGGGACCTCCAGCACCAGACCGGCCAGCGACCAGATCACGAACAGCGAGGAGATCTGCCCGACCGACAGCCCGGTGTCGGAGAAGAGCAGCACGTACACCGGGTAGAGCAGGATCAGGTCGGTGAGGAACGTGTACGCGTAGAGAGTGGCCGCCAGGCGACGGCCGGCGGCGGAAGCGAGGGTCATCGAGGCCGTCCGGATGGGTGGGGGCGATTACGGACACCGGTGTGCACGGTGTCCGAGGGCGGCCCCCGGCCTCGGTCGAGGCATCAATGTCGCCAGGTCATGCGGTGATCGTAAGCGGCGGCACCACCCGGTGCCACCCCGTTGCGGGCTCCGGCGGACCGTTGCCCGGAGACGAGGACTGCCGGACGCGTCGCGGGACGGGACCCATCGGTCCCGTCCCGCGAGGTGACGCCGTCGGCTCAGCGACCGGGCGGGTCGTCGGACTTCGGCAGGATGATCGTCGACTCGCTCTCGTCGGCCGAGGTTCGCGGCGCCGGCACGGTCGGGCCGGTCGACGTGACCTGGGTGGTGTCCGCGTCGTCGGTCGTCGCGGCGGACTGGCGCGGCAACGCGGTCGTGGCATCCGGGTCGTCGGAGTCCGCCACCGACTGACGCGGGAACGCGGTGGTGGCGTCGGGGTCCTCAGGGGCCGCCGCCGACTGGCGCGGGAACGCCGTGGTGGCGTCCGGGTCGTCGTGGCTCGCCGTGGACTGACGCGGCATCACCGTGGTGGCGTCGGAGCCGACGTGGGGCGGGGTGACGACCTGGGTCGCCTCCGGGTCGTCCGCCACCGGCGTACCCGCCGACGTTCCGGTCGCGAACACCGGCGTGGCGGGCGGCGGGCCGACGGCCGGCGCGCCGAAGGTCGCCCCAGCGGGCGGTACGGGTGCCGCCGCCGACTCGGCCAGCCGCCGCTCGGCGGCGATCCGCTGCTCCTCGCGTTCCCGGGCCGCCTCCGCCTCGCGTTCCCGGGCGGCCTGCTCCTCGCGCTCGCGGCGGCCGGCGGAGTAGGCGCGGGCGTGCTCGGCGATGGTCCGCGACTCCGTCTCGGCCCGGGACAGCCAGGACTCCCAGCGGCTCTGCATCGGACGGATCAGCCCGCCGCCGACCCCGACCACGAGGATGCCGCCGACGGTGGCGAGCACCGCGATCAGCACCGGAGTGGTGACGGCGGTGGCCACGCCGATCTGGTTCAGCGCCGCGATGATGCCGAGACCGAGGATGAACGCCGAGGCGATGGTGGCCAGCAGCCGGCCGTACGACAGTCCGCCGAGCGCACCCGAGATCAGGTCCTTGACGGCGCTGGCGATGGCGGCGGCGACCACCACGATGACGATGGCGACGAAGGCCCTCGGCAGCCAGGCGATGACCCCGGCGATCAGGTCCGAGATCGGGTTCGGTCCCCAGATGCCGAACGCCAGGTAGAGGGTGAGCAGCAGGATCCCGTAGTACGCGAGCCGCGCCACGATGTCGCTGGCGTCGTACCGGGAGCGGGCCAGCGCCCGACGGATGCCGCCACGTTCGACCGCCCGGTCGAAGCCGACGCGTTCCAGCAGCCGGCCGACGAGCTTCAGCACCGCCTTGGCGATCAGCCAGCCGGCCACCAGGATCGCCACGAAGGCGACGGCTTTGGGAAGGAAGAGGAGTATGGCGCGGAGGGTGTCCCCCACCGCATCGCCGAAGTTGTCTCGCATCCAAGGGTCCTTTGCACGGGCGGTCGGTTATTCCGGCCCGACCTACCCCCGGGCGTGGCGCGAGAAACGTCGCGGGTGTCCGCCGCTCAGCCCGGACAGGAGTACGCGACCTCGGTGACCGCCTGCGCCGACGACGGCGAGACGACGTTCACGGTGGCCGTCTCGGTGGTGCTGCCCACCCCGCTGAACGTCCACCGCAGGGTCAGTTCCACGGTCCGCTGCCCCGGGCCCACGCGCTCGGTCAGCAGGGCACCCGGCGCGCTCCCGGACCGCAGCCACTGGTACTCGACGGTGCCCGGGCGGCCGTTGGTGCGTACCGTGGCGACCACGTCGACGGTGACGTCGCACCGCTGTCCCGACGGCTGCGGCACCGCCACGCTGACGCCGCTGATCTCCAGCGGGTGCAGCCGCTGCCAGATCCAGAGCCCGACCGCCGCCAGCAGCGCGAGGGTGAGCAGCGTGGACAGCACCGACACCGAGCGACGCCAGCGGGACCTGCGGCGTGGTGCCGGTGCGGGGGTCGGCCACGCGGGGGCCGACGGCGGAGCGGCCGGCACGCCGGGCCCGAACCGCAGTTCACCGCCGGGTCCGGTGGTCGGTGCCGCGAGCGCACCCCGCGCGGCGCTCGTACGCACCGTCGGGGTCCCTGCCGGGTACGCGGTGGTCGTGCCAGGCGGCGGGTAGGTCGCCCCCTGGGTGGCGTCGAGGTCCGAGGTGGTCCACGGTGCCGTGACGCCGAGACGGGTGGTCGGATCGCCGTCGGCCCACCGGACCGTCGGTTCGTCGGACGGCGACACCGGCTGGGGCGGCAGGGCGTGGGTCGGATCGTCGGGCTGGGTCACGGCGGGTCTCCCGGGTCGTGGTGGTGCACGCGCCCGGTCAGCCCGGCGTGCAGTAGGAGTAGAGGGTGACGTACGTCGGGTCACCGGTGGTGGTGTTGCCGGCGGCGTCGGTCGCCACCACCGTCACCGGGATCCGGGCGGTGTTCCCGGGGTGGGGCAGGTCCGCGAGGACGCCCTGGAAGCGGTTGCCGCCGGCCGATGCCATCCGCCGCTCGTACGTCTGCTTCTCGATCGTGTAGCGGACGCGGACCCGCAGGTCGTCGGCGTCCGTGCGGTCGTCCTGGACGAGTGCGGTGACGGTGCTCGTGGTCGGCCCGTACGGGCAGCCGGCGGGATCGAGTGTGGTCGGGCTCGCGGCGACCCGACCGACGGTGGGTGCGGTGACGTCCGGTGGCGGCGGCGGGCTGGTGCTCGTCGACGGTGACGGATCGGCCGTGGACGGTGTGGGTTCGCCGGTGGGGGTCGGCGAGTCGGTCGGGTCGGCCGTGGCGGTGCCGCCGGTCGGGGTGGGGGGCGTGACGGACGTCGGGGTGGGAGTGGCGGTGGGTCCGGGCGTCGGCGTGGGGGTCGGTGCGGCCTCGGTCGGCACGGGTGAGCTGGTCAGGTCGGTGGTCACCTCGGACGCCGCACCGGTCGGCACCGGCGCCTCCTCCATCGCGTAGCCGAGCCCGGCGCCGCCGACCAGCATGGCCGCCACCAGGCCACCACCGACCAGCGCGGCCCGGGCCCGGCCGGTCCGCCGCGACGTCGGTCGGCGGCCGGAGCCGTCGTCGGCGGTGCTCGCGCCGAGCGCGGTGGTGGCCACGCTGACGGTGCCACCGTTGCCGTCCCGGAACGGGAACAGGGCGGCCAGCAGCGCGGCCCGCTGGGCCAGCTCGCGCAGCCCGCGCTCCTCCCAGTCCGCCCCGTACGCGCCGATGGCCGTCTCCTCCAACTCGGCGAGGAAGACCCGGGCGGGCTGCGGCCGGTCGGCGGGACGTTTGGCCATGCCGTGCCGCAGCAGCCCGTGCACCGGTCGCGGGGCTCCGTCGGTGGGGATCGGCGCACGCGCGTGCTGTCGGCGCAGGGTGGCCAGGTCGCCCCCGTCGTACGGGGGGCGGCCGGTCAGGCACTCGAAGAAGGTCGCGGTGGCGGCGTAGATGTCGCACGCCGGTTCGGCCGGGGCACCCGTCCACTGCTCGGGGGCCATGTAGCGGGGGGTGCCGGTGACGCTGCCACCGGCGTCGGCGCCGACCGGCATGGCGATGCCGAAGTCCGCCAACTTGCTGGTGCCCTCGGCGGTGACCAGCACGTTCTCCGGCTTGTAGTCGCGGTGCACCACGCCGTGCGCATGCGCGGCGGCCAGCCCGGCCAGTGATCCCTTGAGGACACAGAGCGCCGACTCGGGTGTGGTGGGCCCCTGCGCGCGCAGCATCTGGCGCAGCGAGACGCCGTTCACCAACTCCATCACGATGGCCGCGCCGTCGGGTGCCTCGACGTACTCGTAGAGGCGGCAGACGTACGGGTCGTCGATCTCGGCCAGCAGTCGGGCCTCGTCCCGGAAGGCGTACCGGAACAGCTCGTCGTAGAGCTGCCCGGTCAGGTACTTGATCGCGACCGGGGTGCCGGTGACGTCGTGCACGGCGAGGTCGACGGTGCCGGACGCGCCGGCACCGAGCCGCCGGACCAGGGTGTATCCGGGAACCTGCCATCCGGTCATGTCGCCGCTCCCCGCGCTCCGCCCAGCGTGAGGGTGGGCACGCTGCTCATTGTGGCCGCCCGTGGCGGCGGGACCATCCGCCCGACAGGTGCCGTCGTCGGCCGGGTGGCCGCCCGCCGGCTCGTCCGATCGACGAGGTGACCGCCGGACGATCCGGCGGTCGCCGCGCGATGGTCGGTCTCGGACACGCCGTCAGAGGTAGCACCTCGGGTCAACACCTGCGGCGCGATCGCCACGGCGGGTCCGGATGTCGACGTCCGTCGACCTCTGGCGCCGGGCACGGCTTCGGCAATATCCTCCACCTCAGGATCAATTCGTGGCGCTGGTTTTCACACGCGCGCCCATCCCGGAGGAGACGCCATGCCTGCCGAGCACACCGAGTGGGACCGCCGGACGATACTGCGCGCGGGCCTGGGCGCCGCCACGGTCGCCGTCGTCGGGACCGGCCTCGCCCGCCCCGCGCCGGCCCGGGCCGGCGACGACCTGGACTGGATCATCGGCTGCGACGAGTGGGGCGCCCGACCGGCGACCGGCCCGCTGGCGGTCAGCGCGACACCCACCAACAAGATCATCGTGCACCACATGGCCTTCCCCAACGTCACCGACCACTCGCGGGAACGGGCGGTCGCGCTCGCCCGGGAGTGCCAGGACCTGCACGTCGACGGCAACGGCTGGTCGGACACCGGCCAGCACTTCACGGTCAGCCGGGGCGGGTACGTCCTGGAGGGCCGGCACGGCAGTCTGGACCGACTACGGGCCGGTGACCGGCAGATGATCGCCGCCCACTGCCCCGGGGAGAACGGGCGGGCCATCGGCATCGAGAACGAGGGCACCTACGTCGACCAGACCCCGCCGGCCGCGCTGCTGGACTCGCTGGTGCGGCTCTGCGTGGCCGTCTGCCGCCGGTACGGTCTGCACGCGCACGACATCTTCGGACACTGGGACTTCCGCACCACCCAGTGTCCCGGCGCGGCCTTCTACCGGCAGTTCCCGACGCTGCGCCGCCGGGTCTTCCACGCCCTGGGCACGCCACGGCGCGACGTGCCGGTCCGCCGTTGGCCGGACGTGTGGCGCTTCGTCAACGCCCCCACCGTCCGCGTGGCGCAGCACCTGCTCGCCCACCACGGCTACCCCGTGGAGCCGACCGGCACCTTCGACCCGGCCACCGTGGCGGCGGTGCAGGACTGGCAGGCCCGCCAGGGGCTCCCGGTCGACGTGGACGCCACGCTGACCGCCGCCACCTGGGAGACCCTCGCCCCGGGCCTGGGCCGAGGCGGCGTCGGGCGGCCGGTCACCGCCGCGCAGGAGTTGCTCGCCGTCAAGGGGTACGCGGACGTGGCGCCGACGGGTGTGCTCGACGAGCCGACCCGAGGAGCGGTCCGCGACCTCCAGGCGCTGCACCGCCTGCCCCGCACCGGCACCGTCGACACCGACACCTGGTGCGCGATCGTCGGCGGGGTGGTGCGGCAGTCCCTGGTCCGTGGCTGAGCCGGGACGTTTGACCTGGCCCGGAGCCGGAAAGTGTGGCGGGATGAGATGGGCTCGTCACGCCGTACCCGCCGCCGTCGCCGCACTCGCCGCGCTCGCCGCACGCGATCTGCTCCAACGCGAACACGCGCTGCGTCGCAACTTCCCGGTGCTCGGCCGGGCACGCTACCTGCTGGAGTCGATCGGGCCGGAACTGCGGCAGTACATCGTCGCCGGCAACAACGAGGAACGCCCGTTCACCCGCGACCAGCGCCGTTGGGTGTACGCCTCGGCGAAGCAGGAGAACAACTACTTCGGGTTCGGCACCGACAACGACATCGAGTACACCGCCGGTTATCCGATCATCAAGCACCGTACCTTCGGTCGGACGGTCCCCCCGTCGATCCCGACCATGGGCCACGACGTACGGCTGCCGGTCGCCAAGGTGCTCGGCGCGGCCCGGGGTCGCGCCCGCGCCTTCCGGCCCGAGTCGGTGGTGTCCATCAGCGGAATGAGCTTCGGTTCGCTGTCCGGCCGGGCCGTCGAGGCACTGAACCGGGGCGCGGCCCTCGCCGGCTGCCTGCACAACACCGGCGAGGGCGGGGTGTCCCCGTACCACCGCAACGGCGGTGAGCTGATCCTCCAGATCGGCACCGCGTACTTCGGGTGCCGCGACGACCGGGGCCGGTTCGACCTGGCCCGACTCAAGGACGTGGTGGCCGCCAACCCGGTCCGGGCGTTGGAGATCAAGCTCAGCCAGGGCGCCAAGCCGAGCCTCGGCGGGCTGCTGCCGGCGGCGAAGGTCTCCGCCGAGATCGCCGAGACCCGGGGCATCCCGGTCGGCCGGGACTGCGTGAGCCCGTCCCGGCACGCCGAGTTCTCCGACTGCGACAGCCTGCTCGACTGGGTGGAGCTGCTGGCCGCCGAGACCGGCCTGCCGGTCGGCATCAAGTCCGCCGTCGGCGACCTGGGGTTCTGGACCGAGCTGGCGGACCTGATGCGGGACACCGACCGGGGCGTCGACTTCGTCAGCGTCGACGGCGGTGAGGGCGGCACCGGCGCCGCACCGATGATCTTCACCGACTCCGTGTCGCTGCCGTTCCAGCAGGGCTTCGCCCGGGTCTATCCGATCTTCGCCGAGCGTGGCCTGCACGAGCAGGTGGTGTTCGTCGGCGCCGGCAAGCTCGGCCTGCCCGACAACGCGGTGGTCGCGTTCGCCCTCGGTTGCGACATGCTCGCCGTCGGGCGGGAGGCGATGCTGGCCATCGGCTGCATCCAGGCGCAGAAGTGCCACGACGACAGCTGCCCGACCGGGGTCGCCACCCAGAACGCCTGGCTGGCCCGGGGCCTGGACCCGACGTCGAAGGCCGACCGCGCCGCGCACTACATCAAGACCCTGCGGCGCGACCTGATGAAGGTGGCCGAGGCCTGCGGGGTGGAACACCCCGGTCTCATCGACGCCGACTCCGTCGAGATCCTGGGCGGCCGCACCAGTTCCACCCCACTGCGCGAGGTGTACGGCTACCAGCCCGACTGGGGCCTGCCCTCGGCCGCCGACCGGAAGGCGATCGTGGACCTGATGTCCACCGAGGCCCCCCAGGGCGGCAGCGCTCCCCCGTCGC
Organism: Micromonospora sp. NPDC003241; assembly: GCF_053589795.1. Taxonomy (NCBI): domain Bacteria; kingdom Bacillati; phylum Actinomycetota; class Actinomycetes; order Micromonosporales; family Micromonosporaceae; genus Micromonospora; species Micromonospora sp. NPDC003241. The sequence goes on from NZ_JBSFSO010000031.1 coordinate 12,661, forward strand.
GCACCGCCCGCAGATGAGTCCCCGAGCCCGCTGACCGACCGCCTCACCGCAGCTCATCGCCTGCTTTAGAACATGTGTGCGATGATGGCGGCGTGTCGGTCGACGCCACCATCCTGCACGCGGACCTGGACGCGTTCTACGCCTCGGTCGAGCAGCGTGACGACCCTCGGTTGCGGGGTCGCGCGGTGCTCGTCGGCGGCGGCGTGGTGCTGGCCGCCAGCTATCAGGCCAAGGCAAGGGGTGTCCGCAGCGGCATGGGCGGGGCGCAGGCCCGCCGGCTCTGCCCGGAGGCGGTCGTCGTCCCGCCCCGGATGGCGGCGTACACGGCGGCCAGCCGGGCGGTGTTCGAGATCTTCCGGCGGACCACCCCGCTGGTCGAGGGGCTCTCGATCGACGAGGCGTTCCTCGACGTGGGTGGTCTACGGCGACTGGCCGGGACACCGGCCGACATCGCGGCACGGTTACGCGAGGTGGTGCGGGAGCAGGTCGGGCTGCCGATCACGGTCGGGGTGGCGCGGACGAAGTTCCTGGCCAAGGTGGCCAGCGGCGCGGCCAAGCCGGACGGGCTGCTGGTCGTGCCGCCGGCCGGTGAGCTCGCCTTCCTGCATCCGCTGCCGGTCGACCGATTGTGGGGAGTCGGGCCGGTGACCGCCGCGAAGCTGCGCCAGCACCGCATCCGGACCGTCGGCGACGTGGCCCGGCTCGGCGAGGCGACCCTGGTGTCCCTGCTCGGCGCGGGCGTCGGTCGGCACCTGCACGCCCTGGCCCACAACCGCGACCCACGCCCGGTGCAGGTGGGCCGACGGCGCGGCTCGATGGGCGCCCAGCACGCGCTGGGCGCGGCGGGGCACGGTCCGGCCGAGTGGGACGCCGTCCTCGCCGGGCTGGTCGACCGGGTCACCCGGCGGATGCGATCGAGCACCCGCACCGGGCGGACGGTCACGCTGCGGCTGCGGTTCGCCGACTACACCCGGGCCGCCCGCTCGCGCACGCTGGCGAAGCCGACCGCCGACACGGTCACGGTGCTCGGCACCGCGCGGGCGTTGCTGCGGACGGCGCTGCCCGAGATGGAGCGGCGCGGCGTGACGCTGATCGGCGTGGCGGTCGGCAACCTCGGCGACGGGCACGTACAACTCACGTTGCCCTGGCACGCCGCGCCGCCCACGGCGGAGTTGGACGCGGCGGTCGACGCGGTCCGGGACCGGTTCGGCTCGACCGCCCTGACCCGTGGCGCGCTGCTCGGCCGCGACACCGGCCCGGAGATGCCGCTGCTGCCCGACCCCTGACCTCGGGCGGCGCGGGCCGGGCAGTTCCGAGGACCGGGGTCGAACGCCTCCGACAGCCCGGTCACCGCACGAGCCGGGCGTCCGCGTCGGCGGCGGGGAGCGCGGTGGCACGGGGTGCGGCGATGCCCGCGCCGGACCGGACGTCGGAGAGCCGGTCGAGGCGGGCCTGCGGCGCGGGCCGCCAGAGCCCGGTCACCGGGTGCCCGTCCACCCGGACGAGGCGACACCGCTCCTGGTAGCCGGCGCGGCGATAGAGGCGGCGGTCGGCACCGTGGTGCGCCTCGGCGTAGGTGGGCAGCCCGAGCGTGTCCATCCACCGGTGGCTACCGGCGAGGAGCGTGGCCGCCTGCCCCACCCGGTCGGTGTCCGGCGGCGCGGCGAGCAGGGCCAGGTGCTGGTGGGGTTCCTCGGGGCGCCGTGCGGCGAGAACCTCGTCGAACCGGCGGAAGCGTCCGGCGTGCCCGCCGCAGGCGTCGGCGAGCCGCTCGTCGTAGCGGGGCGGTGGCGGGATCGGCCGGTACCGGTGGAACCAGACGCTGGCTGCCGCTCCGTTCGCCAACAGGAACGCGTCGCCGAAGAGGAGGGCGTGTTCGACCCAGATCCGGGCCACGGCGGCGAGGACGGCGGGACGCCGTCGCGGATCGGGTACGAGCCACGCCCCGGCGGCGGTCGGTGCGACGGCGGCGGTCACGAGGTCGACGATCCAGTCGATGTCGCTCCAGCGGGCGCGGTGGACCGGCGGGGTGACCTGCACGGGGGCTCCTGTGTCGTCGGGCCGGTCCGCTTCGCTGACACGGACGTCGGAGAAGGCCGGTGCCGTACGGTCACGACCGGCGAACGCGAACGACCCTAACCCACAGCGATGCTCCGATCACATAGTGCTCGATGTGTCGTGACAGTGACACTTCGGACGGACTACTCCCAGCGGTTGACGAGTGGATGTGCACTGGGCACACTGCCCGGCATGGCATTCGGCCCCGTCACTCGGGCGTCCACTGGCCGGAGGAACGGGCCGACGGACACCACCGGCCCGACGCGCCAGGTGGACCGGGTGGCGCGTACCCGGCGCGGCGCGCCCTGGCTCTGGGCGTTCCTGGTGGTGGCGGTCGTGGAGCTGGTCGCCGTGGCGGCCGACGCAACCGTGGTGCAGTGGCTGGCCAAGCCGCTGCTCGCGCCGCTGCTGCTGGGGTGGCTGTGGCGGGTACGCGGACAGACCGGCCCGGTCGCTCTCGCGCTGGTCTTCGCCACCGCCGGTGACATCGCGCTGCTGGTGCCGGGCGAGGTCGCGTTCCTGGTGGGGATGGGCTGCTTCCTCGGTACGCAACTGGCGCTGATCACCGCGTTCGTCCGGCATCGGCGGCCGCCGGTGCCCGCGCTGGCCGGATACCTGCTGCTCTGGGCAGGCGCGATCGCGCTGCTGTGGCCGCGCCTCGGCGACCTGCGCTGGCCGGTGCTCGGGTACGGCCTGGCGCTGAGTCTGATGGGCGCGACCGCGACCGGCGTCAACCGCCGGGTCGCGGTCGGCGCCGCGCTGTTCCTCGTGTCGGACCTGCTGATCGGCCTCGGCGCGGCCGGCACCACGCTGCCCGCACACGGGGTGCTGGTGATGACGACCTACAGCGCGGCACTGCTGCTGATCACCACGGGCTGGGCGGCGCGCGCCGACGAGCCCGCTCAGACCGGCGGCATCAGCCCGCCCCGGTAGGCGGCGGCAACGGCCTGGGCACGATCACGCAGTCCGAGTTTCATCAGCACCCGGCCGACGTGGGTCTTCACCGTCGCGTCGCCGATGTGCAGCCGGGCGGCGATCTCGGCGTTGGACAGCCCGTGCGCCATCTGCACCAGCACCTGCCGCTCCCGGTCGGTGAGCCGGTCCAGCTCGGCGGTGGTGGGCGCGCGGTGCTCGCCGAGCGCCGCGAACTCGGTCAGCAGGGTCCGGGTCACCGCCGGGTCCAGCCACGCCTCCCCCGCCGCGACCGCGCGGACAGCCAGGGTCAGTTCGTCGGGTACGGCGTCCTTGAGCAGGAACCCGGACGCGCCGGCCCGCAGCGCGGCGCGGACCGCGTCGTCCACGTGGTAGGTGGTGAGGACGAGGACCCGCACCTCGGCGGTGTCGGTGGTGATCTGGCGGGTGGCGGCCACCCCGTCGGTGCCCGGCATCCGCACGTCCATCAGCACCACGTCGGGGCGTATCCGGCGGGCCAGCTCGACTGCGGCGGCACCGTCGTCGCACTCGCCGACCACCTCGATGTCCGCCTCGGCGGCGAGCAGCATGGCGATCCCGGACCGCACCAGCGGCTGGTCGTCGGCGAGCAGCACCCGGATCACGAGGTCACCGCCACCGTCGGTGCGGCGCGCAGCGGCAGTCGCGCGTACACCCGGAAGCCCTCGCCCGGCAGCGGCCCGGCGGCCAGCTCGCCGCCGACCACGGCGACCCGCTCGCGCAGGCCGAGCAGGCCCCGCCCGGTGGACGGCAGTCCGCCGGTCGCCGTGCCGCCGGTGTCGCGGACCTCGACCTCCAGGTCGTCGCCCCAGGTGAGCCGCACGGTGGCGGTGGCCTGCGGGCCGGCGTAGCGGGCGGTGTTGGTCAGCGCCTCCTGCACCGTCCGGTAGGCGGCCAGGCCCACACTCGCGTCCACCGGTCGCGGCGGGCCGTCGACGGTCAGGGTGACCGGCAGTCCGGCGTCCCGCATCCGGACCACCAGCTCGTCGACCTCGGCGGGCCCCGGATGCCGGTCCTCGGCGGGTGCGGGCGGGTCACCGGGCGCGATGACGGCGAGCATCCGCCGCAGTTCCTCGACGGCCTGCCGGCCGGCCTGCTCGATGTGGGCCAGCGCCTGACCGGCCCGGTCCGGGTCGGTCGTCACGATCCGGCGGGCGCCGCCGGCCTGCAACAACATCACCGTGACGCTGTGCGCGACGATGTCGTGCAACTCTCGGGAGATCCGGGCCCGTTCGTCGGTCACGGCCCGCTGCGCCTCGACCACCCGCAGCCGCTCGGCGGCGGCGAGCCGACGCCGGTTGCTGCCGGCCCACCGGCCCAGCGCCCACGTCCCGGCGACGACCGTGGCGTAGACCAGGGCGAGACCGACGAAGACGGCGGTACGGCGACCGGCGTCCTCCCGTCCCGCCAGCCACGCCTCGTTGGCGGCGATCACCAGGTACGGCGCCAGCGCCGGGACGGTGGCCCAGGCGCGGTCGGCCGGCGCGTGGGCGCCCACCGCGTAGAGGGCCACCAGCACGCCGAGCACCGGCTGGTAGCCGGGCACCAGCGCGGTGCCGACCAGGCCGAGCGCCCAGACCAGCGCGAACACGGTGACCGGTGCCCGGCGACGCCAGAGCAGGGCGACCGGGGCGAGCGCCGCGAAGGCCACCAGCAGGAGCGTCGAACCGTCGGGTCCGGCCCGCCCCAGGTCGGAGCCGGCGGTGGAGAAGAGCGCCAGGTCGAGCACCCAGACCGCCACGGCGACCAGGACGTCCCGCCCGGCCGGTCGGCGGGTACCCGCCGACGGTTCCACGGTCGTCGCCACCGAGGGTGCCGGGGTGGCCTGCGTGGGCGGGGACCCGGTGGCGGTCGGAGGTCTGGGTGGGGTGGTCATCGGGGGCCGTGCGGCTGGCAGAAGCAGAACAGGATGCAGAAGCCGCCGGTCATTTCCCGCAGCGAGTCGAACCGGTGCTCGGCGCGGCGCGGCTCGCGTTGGGCCTGCTCCAGCTCACCGGCCCGACGGAGCAGATCCTCGTCGATCAGGTGGATGTCGTCCCGGACGATCTCCTGCCGACGCAGCGCCTCCCACAGGTCACCACCGGCGGCCTCGATCGCCTCGGCCAGGGCGGCCGGGTCGGCGGCACCGACCTGCGTGCGATAGCCGGAGGTCCGGCCGAGGGCGGCGACGAGCGCCAGCGGCGCCCGGTCGGTCAGCCCGAACCGCCGCCACTTCCACACCGGCGCCACCTCGACCGGCAGGTGTTCGGCCAGTCCGGCGGGGAAGATCACGACCTCGAGGTCGGCGTGCGGGTCGAGCAGCAGCTTCGGCGGGTCGGGTACGAGCACCTGGTCGCCGTCGATCAACACACCGGCGGCGAGGTGACCGGCGGCCCGGTCGGTCGCACGACGGTCCTGGATGGAGACTCTGATCTCGGCGCGGATGGCCGTGTCGACGCACACTCTGGTTCCTCCGGGGCAGCGGGTGCGTGAACCGTAGGCCGAAAACGATCATCCGGCTGTCAGATACCGACACCGAATCCGTCCATCCGCCGCTTGACAACTCCCCCCTCCACCCCCTCTCCCCTCCCACCCCCACCCCACCCCACCCCCGTCCGGGTTGATCAAGGAGTTTGGGTCACGATCCACGAGGAGACAGGACCCAAACTCCTTGATCAACGAGGCGAGAGCGGGGTTGGGGGTGGGGTTGGGGGCGGGGGTGGGTGGAGGGCTGGGGGTGGGGTGGGTCAGGGCTGGGGGTAGAGGGCGGCTATGTCGTCGGCGAAGTGGGACTCGACGGCGTTCCTTTTGATCTTGAGGGTGGGGGTCAGCTCGCCGTCGGCCTCGGTCAGGTCCCGGACCAGGATGCGGAAGGTCTTGACCTGTTCGGCGCGGGAGACCGTGCGGTTGGCCTTGTCGATGGCGTGCTGGATCTCGCCGCGCAGGCGCGGGTCGTCGCGCAGGGACGCCAGCGAGGCGCCGGAGTGCCCGTGGCTGTCCCGCCACCGGAGCCACGCCTGCGGGTCGACCGTGACCAGCGCGGAGACGTACGGGCGACCGTCGCCGACCAGCATCGACTGGCTGACCAGCGGATGCGCGCGGATGAGTTCCTCGATCGGCGCGGGCGCGACGTTCTTGCCCGCCGCGGTCACCATGATCTCCTTCGTGCGGCCGGTGATACGCAGGTAACCGTCGTCGTCGAGCCGGCCGAGGTCACCGGTGCGCAGCCAGCCGTCGTCGGTCTTCGCCTCCCGGGTGGCCTCGGGATTGTTCCAGTACCCCGGGAACACCACCTCGCCGCGAACGTGGATCTCCCCGTCGTCGGCGATGCGGACGCGCACCCCGGGCAGCGGCCGACCGACCGTGCCGATCCGGATCGCGGTCGGCAGGTTGGCCGCGAGGGCCGGGGAGGTCTCCGTCAGCCCGTACCCCTCCAGCACGGTGATGCCCGCGCCCCGGAAGAAGTGTCCGAGCCGCTCCCCCAGCGGCGCCCCGCCGACGATCGCCATCCGGCACCGCCCGCCGAGGGTGGCCCGCAGCCGGCGGTACGCGACGAGGTCGAACACCAGGTGGGCCAGGCGCAGCGGCAGTCCGGGCCCGCCCGAGTGGTCCAGGGCCCGGCTGTACCGAACGGCCACCTTCTCGGCGAGGGTGAACAGCACGCCCCGGTGACCGTCCTGCGCCGTTTGCCGGGCCTGGTCGTACATCTTCTCGAACATCCGGGGCACGGTGAGGATGAACGTGGGCCGGAAGCGGCGGAGTTGGTCGAGCACGCCGGACATGTCGGCGCTGTGCACCATGGTGGCCCGGCTGTGCACCATGCCGACCTGGATCAGCCGGGCGAAGGCGTGCGCCAGCGGCAGGAACAGCAGCGTCGACGCGCCGGGGTGCAGCAGTTCGGGCAGTACGGCGGTGGCGTTGCCGATGTCGGTGGAGATGTTGCAGTGGGTCAGCACGCAGCCCTTCGGCGCGCCGGTGGTGCCGCTGGTATAGACGATCGTGGCGATGTCCCGGCCGGTCACCGCCGCGCGGCGGCGGTCCACCTCGTCGGCCTCGACGGCGCGGCCCTGGGCCGTCAACGTGATCAGGTCACCCGCGTCGATGCGCCAGGTCTGGTGCAGCTCGGGCAGGTCCGGCCGCAGTCCGGTCACCGTGGCGGCGTGGTCCGCGGTCTCCACCACGCAGCCGACCGCACCGGAGTTGCTCAGGATCCAGCGGATCTGGTCGGTGCTGGAGGTGTCGTAGATCGGCACGGTGACCGCGCCGATGGACCAGAGCGCGTAGTCGACCACGGTCCACTCGTACCGGGTCCGGCTGAGCAGCCCTACCCGGTCGCCGTGCGCGATGCCGACCGCGAGGAAGCCCCGGGCCAGCGCCGACACGTCGTCGCGGAACTGCCGGCAGGTCACCGGCAGCGGGCCGCCGCGCCCGGAGCGCCGCACCGGCCACGAGCGCGGATCCGGGTCGGGGCGTACGAACTGCACGGCGTCCGGGTCCTCCGCCGCGTTGTGCCACACCCGGTCGGCCAGGCTGCCGTCCTCGCCGCCGACGATCGGATCAACCGCTGTCTCCCGCACGTCCGCCCACCTGCCGTCGCGTCCCCGTCCGGCTGATGGTGGCCCTGCGACGCGAGCGCGGTCCCGGGAACCCGAAAAACCCGTCCGGCGTCACCCGACCGGTGGTAGGGCCGGTTCCGTCAGGGCGACCCGAGGGCGTCAGCACCCCAGTTGCAGGCGCGCCTTGAAGCGCAGGGTGCCCATCGGTACGACGTCGCCGCAGCGGACGGTGCCGACCTCGATGTTGTCGAAGGTCGTGTACGTCTGCGTGCCCTCGCGTACGACGATGTATTGCACACCCAGCGGACCGACGTGACGGAGACACCTGAACCAGGTGTACTCACCGGAGACGGCCCGGGTGCCCTTGTAGAGGCCGTAGTAGCCGGGCTCGTTGAAGCTCCAGCGCATGCTCGTCGTCTCGGTGTCCGTACTGGCTCTGGTGTTCTGCACGGAGAATCCGACCTTGACCGAGACCTTCGTGAAGATCGCACCGGCGGAGCTGCTCACCTCGACACTGCCACCGATGGTCGTACTCACCGAACTGACCTTGGTCAGGGTCTCGGTCCGCTCACCGGTCGTGCCCGGGGCGATGTTCAGGCTCATGAAATGGGTCAGCGTCGGGTTCACCTCGGAGGCGAGGATCTCGTACCACGGGCCACCGGTGGTGTTCGGCCCGCACCAGCCGCGCGGCGGCCAGATCAGATCGGCCCGGGCCGGGGTCGCGATCGCCAGTGTGGAGAGCAGGATGAGAACGGTCACCGCACCGATACGCCGGGCTTGTCGTGCTATGCGACCGACAGACATCACGGGCCTCCAAGCCGAGAGAATTACGACGAGTATGGAGGCCGACCGATCTAGTAGCCATCGGCTTGATCACTCGGCATGTGCACGAAGCAACAGAGCGCGTCGAATCGGTCGCAGCCAGTCGAACGGTGACGATCGGTATCAATGGCGGGTGCAGACGCGGACGGCGGTGGCCCGACCGGGACAAGCCGGGACCACCGCCCCCCACGCGCCGTCCGACGGGTTACGCCGGAGGCTCGGCCACCGCGGGTACGCCGGCGGCCAGGTCACGCACCGGTAGGCCGAGTCGCCGTACCGCCGCCTCGATCAGGTCCCCGGTGGTCAGTTGCAGGTCGAGCACCACGCCGCGCTCGTCGCGCCAGAGCGGTTCCAACGTCGCGGTCTGCGAGTCCAGCAGACTCGCCGGCATGTAGTGGCCGGCCCGCAGCGACATCCGTTGCCGGATCGTCTCGGTCGGGCCGTCCAGGTGCACGAAGTCGACGCTCGGCGGGCCCTGCCGCAGCACGTCGCGGTAGGAACGCTTCAACGCCGAGCAGGCCAGCACCGTCGACACGCCCTCCCGGTGCCGGTCGGCCATCCACCCGGCCAGGGCCCGCAGCCACGGCCACCGGGCGTCGTCGTCGAGCGGTACGCCCGCCCGCATCCGCGCCACGTTGGCCTCGGAGTGGAACTCGTCGGCCTCGGCGAACACCAGCCCGGTCAGCGCGGCGACGCCCTGGGCCACGGTGGTCTTGCCCGCGCCCGACACCCCCATCACCACGATGTGCCGGGTCGGTGAGTCACCAGTCATGGACCGTGCCGTCCATCAGCCGGTTGAACGGCAGATAGGCCGGCTGGTACGGGAACCGCGCGGCGGCCTCCTCGTCGAGTTCGACACCGATGCCCGGCTGCTCGCCCGGGTGCAGGTAGCCGTCGGCGAAGGTGAACGACTGGCGGAACACCTCGTTGGTAAGCGGGCCGTGACGCATGTACTCCTGGATGCCGAAGTTGTGGATGGCCAGGTCCAGGTGCAGCGCGGCGGCCATGCCGACCGGCGAGATGTCGGTCGGGCCGTGGATACCGGACTTGATCTGGTACTGCGCGGCGAAGTCGAGCAGCTTGCGCATCGCCGTGATGCCACCGGTGTGGGTGACGGCGGAGCGCACGTAGTCGATGAGCTGCTCCCGGATCAGGGTCTGGTAGTCCCACACCGTGTTGAAGATCTCGCCGATGGCCAGCGGCGTGGTGGTGTGGTGACGCACCAGCCGCAGCGCCTCCTGGTTCTCCGCCGGGGTGCAGTCCTCCAGCCAGAACAGGTCGTACGGCTCCAGCGCCTTGCCCAGCTTGGCGGCCTGGATCGGCGTCATCCGGTGGTGGCCGTCGTGCAGCAGCGGCAGCTCCGGGCCGAACTCGCCACGGACCGCCTCGAAGACACCGGGCAGGTGACGCATGTACGCGCGGGTGTCCCAGTCCTCCTCGGCCGGCAGCGGGGTGCGCTGGGCCGGCTCGTAGTCGTAGCGCTTGCCGTCGGTGCTGGGTTGCGCGGCGACCCCGTACACGGCGTTGATGCCGGGCACCGACGTCTGCACCCGGATCGACCGGTAGCCCTGGTCGAGGTGCGCGCGGATCGAGTCGAACAGCTCCGGCAGGTCCCGCCCCGAGGCGTGCCCGTACGCCATGATGCCGGTGCGGGACGCGCCACCGAGCAGCTGGTAGAGCGGCATCCCGGCGGCCTTGGCCTTGATGTCCCAGAGCGCCACGTCCACCGCGGCGATGGCGGCCATGGTCACCGGTCCCCGCCGCCAGTACGCCGAGCGGTAGAGGAACTGCCAGGCGTCCTCGATGCGGTGCGCGTCCCGGCCGATCAGCAGCGGGACGACGTGGTCGCGCAGGTACGAGGCGACCGAGAGTTCACGCCCGTTGAGTGTGCCGTCGCCCAGGCCGGTGATGCCATCCTCGGTTGTGATCTTCAAGGTGACGAAGTTGCGGTCCGGACTGGAGACGATGACGTCTGCAGCGACGATCTTCACGAGGGTGCCTTTCTCGCAGGTGATGCTCAGCGAAGGGTGGTGCCGGCGGCGTTGCCGGTGATCAGGGACAACTCGTCGCGGCGGGGTAGGCCCTCCCAGTCGCCGTGTCCGGCGACCGCGAACGCCCCGAGCGCCACCGCGCGCCGGAGCCGGTCGGTCAGGTCCAGCCCGTCCAGGTGCCCGGAGAGGTAGCCGGCGGTGAACGCGTCACCCGCACCGACGGTGTCGACGGCGGTGACCGGCACCGCCGGCACGTGCTCCACTCCGTCGACGGTCCAGGCGCGGACGCCGTCGGCACCGAGCTTGACCAGCACCGTCGACACGCCCCGCCGGAGCAGGTCGGCGGCGGCGTCACGCTCGTCGGCCCCGGCCTCGGCGACCAGGTCCAGCTCGTCGGTGGAGGCCACCACGACCGAGGCGTACCCGGCCAGCGGGGTCAGGGTCGCCCGAGCCTCCTCCCGGGACCACAGCCCGGCCCGGTAGTTGACGTCCAGGCTGACCGCGATGTCGGACTCGGCCGCAGTGCGGACCGCCCAACTCGCCGCAGCCCGCGCGCCCTCGGACAGGGCCGGGGTGATCCCGCTCAGGTGCAGCAGGCGGGCCCCGGCGGCGAGCGGAGCACGCAGGTCGTCGACGTCGAGCGCCGCGCCCGCCGAACCGGCCCGGAGGTAACGCACCCGGGACACGTCGGCGGTCCGCCGCTCCAGGAACATCACCCCGGGCGGGCGCTGCGGGTCCCGCCGTACGTCGGTGGTGTCGACGCCCTCGGCGCGCAACTGCCGCAGCACGAACTCGCCCAGCTCGTCGTCGCTGATCCGACCGGCCCAGGCCGCCCGGTGACCGAGCCGCGCCACCCCGATGGCCACGTTGGACTCGGCACCGGCCAGGTGCATGGTCAACGGTCCGCCGGCCGCCAGCGGGCCGGACGACCGCAACGACACGAGCGCCTCACCGATGGTGAGCAGATCCCGCCGAGGCTCGCTCATGCCGTCTCTCCGCGCACCGCGTCGAGGTAGCGGCGGGCGCGGTCGCGGAGCGCGTCGAGGTCTCCGCCGGAGGCGGCGTCGCCCACCAGCGGGCCGCCGACGCCGACGGCGATCGCGCCGACCGCCAGGTAGCCGGGCATCTCGGCCAGGCCGACCCCGCCGACCGCGACGAACGGGATGTCCGGGAACGGGTCACGGAGTGCCTTGAGGTACCCGGGTCCGCCGACCGAGGCCGGGAAGAGCTTGACCACGCTCGCCCCCGACCGCACCGCCGTGTACGCCTCGGTCGGGCTCAGCGCGCCGGCCGCCACCGGCAGGCCCCGCCGGGCCGCCTCGGCGACCGACTCGACCACGGCCGGCGTCACCACGAACTGCGCGCCGGCCGCCGCCACGTCGGCCACGTCGGCCACGGTGAGCACCGTGCCGGCGCCGACGAACGTGTCGGCCGGCGCGTCGGCCCGGATGGCCGCGATGGCATCGAGCGCGTTCGGGGTGGTCAGCGCCACCTCCACCGCGCGGACGCCCTCGGCCAGCAGGGCCGTGCCGGCGGCGATGGCGGCGGCGGTGTCGGTGCCCCGGATGATGGCCAGCACCCGGGATCGGGTGAGTTCGGCGGTGAGATCGAAGGTCATGGTCACCACTCCGCGTACGAGCCGTCGGGGTGCCGGAACATCGGGCTGCGCCAGGCGTGGCCGCGCTTGTCGGCCGCCCGCACCGCCTGCTCGTCGATCTCGATGCCCAGCCCCGGTGCGGTGAGCCGCTGCACGTACCCGTCGACGAAGGTCAGCGGCTGCTGGTCGACGCAGTAGTCCAGCACCTCGGCGCCGAGGTTGTAGTGGATGCCGATGCTCTGCTCCTGGATCAGGTAGTTCGGCGTGGCGAAGCCGACCTGGAGGCAGGCGGCCAGCGCGATCGGCCCGAGCGGGCAGTGCGGGGCGAGCTGCACGTCGAACGTCTCGGCCAGCGCGGCGATCTTGCGTACCTCGGTGATGCCACCGGCGTGCGCGAGGTCCGGCTGGGCGACCGCGATACCGGCCTGGAGCACCGGCAGGAACTCCTGCCGGTTGTACAGCCGCTCCCCGGTGGAGACCGGCGTGCTGGTGGAGCGGACGAACTCACCGATCAGGTGGGAGTTCTCCGGCACCACCGGCTCCTCCAGGAACAGCGGCCGGAACGGCTCCAGCAGCGGCGCGACCCGGCGGGCGTTGGCCAGGGTGAACCGGCCGTGGAAGTCCACGGCCACGTCCCGCTCGTCGCCGAGCACCTCCCGGGCGGCGGCGACCCGCTGCACCACCGCGTCGAGTTCGGCGACGGAGGCGAGCGGGCTCATCCGCCCGGACGCGTTCATCTTGACCGCGGTCAGGCCGGACTCGACCCGGGCGGCGATGTGGTCCCGGACCTCGTTCGGTTCGTCACCGCCGACCCAGCCGTAGACCCGGATCCGGTCCCGGACGGGCCCACCGAGCAACTGGTGCACGGGCGCACCGTACCGCTTGCCGGCGATGTCCCACAGCGCCTGGTCCAGGCCGGCGACGGCGCTGGCCAGGATCGCCCCGCCGCGATAGAAGGAGCCCTTGGTCATCACCTGCCAGTGGTCCTCGATGCGCAGCGCGTCCTGCCCGACGAGCAGCTCGGAGAGCTGCTCGACGGCGGTGCGGACGGTCTCCGAGCGGCCCTCGCAGGTGGCCTCGCCCCAGCCGACGAGGCCGTCGGTGGTCTCCACCCGCACGAACAGCCAGCGGGGTGCGACGAGGAAGGTCTCGACGCGGGCAATGGTGGTCATGATCGGGTCAGCCCTTCGTCGCACCGGCGGTGAGACCGGAGACCACGTACTTCTGCACGAACAGGGCGATCAGCATGATCGGCAGGGTGACCACCGTGGTCGCCGCCATCAGGCCGCCCCAGTCGATGCTGGCGTATCCGACGAAGTCGAAGATCGCCACCGGCAGGGTCTTCGTGCTCGCACCGGAGAGCACCAGCGCGAACATGAAGTTGTTCCAGGAGAAGATGAAGGACAGGATGCCGGCGGTGGCGATGCCCGGGACGGACAGCGGCAGGGTGATCCGCCGGAACGCGCCGATCGGGGTGAGCCCGTCGACCAGCGCGGCCTCCTCCAACTCCTCCGGCAGGCCGTCGAAGTAGCCCATCATGATGTAGACGATGAGCGGCAGCGAGACGAACATGTGGCTCAGGATCAGCACGCTGAAGCCGCCGACCATGCGCAGGTTCGAGAAGACGTAGTACCAGGGCACCAGCAGCGAGACGCCGGGGATGATCCGGGCCATCAGCACGACCAGCGCCGACTTCTTCATGTTGAAGCGGCTCATCGAGTACGCCGCCGGCACGCCCAGCAGCAACGACAGCGTCGTCGCCGCGAACGCCACCCAGAGGCTGTTGACGATGAACTGGACGTAGTTGGCCTGCTGTAGGACGGTGCTGTAGTTGTCCAGCGTGGGCGTGAAGACCAGTGCCTTGCTGGAGTCGTAGATGTCGACGTTGGTCTTGAACGAGGCGGCGACCATCCAGATCAGCGGCGCCACCAGCGACAGCACCACGACGATCAGCGCGACCACGCGGAAGATCTTGAAACCCTTGCCCGGTTTCATCGGCCCTCCTCCTTCTTCTTGCGCGCGGTGAGGACCCACATCAGGGCGATGATGAGCAGGAAGAACAGGATCAACACGGTCGACGACAGGCCGTACTCGTTGTAGTCGAAGCTCAGGCCGTACGCGTACACGTTGAGCGTCTCGACCTCGTTGAACGAACCACCGCCGCGCCCCTTGGTGGCGTACAGGATGTCGAAGGTCTTCAGCGCGTCGATACCGCGCAGCAGCACCGCGACGATCACGGTGGGCATCAGCAGCGGCAGGGTGACGTGCCGGAAGCGCTGCCAGGCGCTGGCGCCGTCGATCATCGCGGCTTCCTGCGGCTCGTCGGAGAGCGAGGTGAGCCCGGCGAGCAGGATCAGCACGACCATCGGCGTCCACTGCCAGATGTCGATGAAGATCGTGGTGGGCAGCGCGGTGTGCTGACCGGCGAGCCACGGCTGCGGGCCGATGCCGACCCAGCCGAGCGCCTGGTTGGCCAGACCGATGTTCGGGTCGAAGATGAGCCGCCACATCATGCCGACCGCGACCGGGGTGGCCACCAGCGGTAGCAGGATGGCGACGCGGACCCACTTCTCGCCCCGGAACGGCCGCCACAGCAGCAGGGCGATCGCCATGCCGAGCACGACCTCGACGAGCAACGCGACGCCGGTGAAGGCACCGGTACGCGCGACGGCGGGCCAGAACCGGTCGGTGTCGGTGAGGACGTCGACGTAGTTCCGGAAACCGATGAACTCCGACTCGGCGCGGACCGACCCCGAGGAGTCGGTGAGGCTGAGGTACGCCGTCCAGGCGAGCGGGAAGATGATCAGCGCGGCGACGAAGGCCATGGCCGGGGCCGCGAAGAGCCACTTGCGATGGTCGTTGGCCCAACGCGCCCAACCGGGCGTGTCGGGCATGACAGAGGCGCTACTGGTCGCCCGCTCGGGGGCGCTGACTGCTGACATCAGATCTCCGTGATGGGAAGGCCGGGCGGGGGTGGCGGGGCGATCGGCCCCACCACCCCCGCGCTCGGACCTAGCGGGCCTCGTCGTCCAGGAACTTCTGGAACGCCTCGTGGGCGGTGTCCGCCGAGGCGGCGGCGTCCCGACCGGTGATGGCGTCCACGATCGGCTGACCGACGATCTCCCGGGCCTGCGCCACGCGCTCGACCACGGGCCGGTCGTGACCCACGCCGTTGGCGAGGCTCACGGTGATCGCCTGCGCCATGTCCTCCGGGTAGGTCGAGGTGCCCTCCGGGTTCTCGAAGACGGAGGCGCGGGCGCCGGGGGTGCCGGCCTTCTGCTGCTCCAGCGACTGCTCCTTGCCGGCCGCCCACTCGATGAACTTCCAGGCGTTGGTCTGGTTGCCCGAGGCCTCGTTGATCGCCAGGCCCCACGAGGGGATGTTGTACGGCTTGGAGCCGGCCGGACCGGCCGGGAACGGTGCGAACCCGACGTTCTCGGAGACCCGCGACTTGCTCGGGTCGGTGGCGTTCGCGTAGAGAGAGTTGGCCTCCGGGTAGAAGGCGGCCTGGCCCTGGGTGAAGATGGCCATCGCCTCGGACCAGCTCATGTCGGTGCTGATGTTGGCCGGACCCTGCTCGCGCAGCAGCCCGCCGTAGAAGGCGTACGCCTGCTTGGCGGCCTCGCTGTTGACGGCGGAGTTGCCGGCCTCGTCGACGAAGTCGCCGCCGAAGCTGTAGAGGAAGCTGGAGAACTGGGTGACGGCGGCGGCCTTACCGGTCCGGGCCACGAAGCCGGCCACGCCCGGGTTGTCCGCCTGGATCTTGGTCGCCTGCGCCTTGAGCTCGTCGAGCGTCTGCGGCGGGGCGCTGAAGCCGGACTTCTCCAGCAGGTCCTTGCGGTAGTAGAGCACCTGCTGCTCGGTGATGATCGGGATGCCCACCACCTTCTCCTCGTAGGTGGTGGCGCTCACCGGGGCGTCCTGGAAGTCGGCGAAGTCGAATTCCGAGCTGTCCTTGGCCTTGTCGGTCAGGTCGGCCAGGTACCCGTTCTTGGCGAACAGCCGGCCTTCCTGCAGCGGCCGGTACATCATCACGTCGATGTCGTCCGAGCCGGCGTTGAGCTTCACGTTGTACTGGTCCGACAGCTGGTCCTCACCGAGCTGGGTGACCTCGACCTTGAGACCGGTCTGCTGCTCGAACTCGGGCAGCGCCTTCCGGATGTTCTCGGTCCAGACGTGGTTGACCAGCGTCACGCGCACGGTGTCCGACGCGCCGCTGTCTTCACCACCACCGCCACAGGCGGAGAGGGTCATGGCGGCCACGACCGCCAGAGATGTCCCAACTATTGATCGACGTCCCACGTCCGTCTCTCCTTCTGTCCTGGCCGACGCCTCGGGGGGACGGGCGCGACCTCGGGCTGTTACATCCGCTTAACGTCCGGATGTTAGGCCGAAAAAGCAGACTTATACAAGGGGGAGACCTAACTGATATGATCCGAGCCGTGAAGGTTCCCTCACCCGGGGTGACACCCGCCCAAACCACCCGGACCGAGAACGGGCTGCACGGCCGTGTCCTCGACCACCTCGGTACGGCCATCTGCGGCGGTGAGCTGACCTCCGGAGCGGTGCTCAACATCGACGACCTGGTGGACCGCTACGCCGTGTCCCGCTCGGTGATCCGGGAGGTCCTCCGGGTGCTGGCGTCGATGGGCTTCATCGAGACCCGCCGCCGGGTCGGCGTCATGATCCGTCCGGCCCACCACTGGAACGTCTTCGATCCCCAAGTGATCCGCTGGCGACTCGCCTCCGTCGGCCGCATCGCCCAGATCCGGTCGATCACCGAGCTGCGGACCGCGGTGGAGCCGCACGCCGCCTGGCTCGCCGCCCACCGGGTCGACCACGACGAGGCCAGCGACCTGGTGGGCCTCGCCGCCAAGCTGTGGGCCGCCGGCAAGGCCGGGGACGAGAAGCGCTTCCTCGACCTCGACATCGAGTTCCACCAGCGGGTGCTGCGCGCCTCCGGCAACGAGATGTTCGTCAAGCTCCAGGACCTGGT
Organism: Micromonospora sp. NPDC003241; assembly: GCF_053589795.1. Taxonomy (NCBI): domain Bacteria; kingdom Bacillati; phylum Actinomycetota; class Actinomycetes; order Micromonosporales; family Micromonosporaceae; genus Micromonospora; species Micromonospora sp. NPDC003241. The sequence goes on from NZ_JBSFSO010000031.1 coordinate 29,611, forward strand.
CGCCGAGGTCCTCATCGGACGCCACCACTACCACCTGATGCCGCACTACCCCCACGAGCAGGCACTGCAACTGCACGCGGACGTCGCCCAGTCGATCCAGCGCCACGACGGCGAGACCGCGCGCGAGGCGATGGTGCAGATCATGGAGCACGCGTTCGAGGAGATGTCCTCGATCTGGGAGCAGCGCACCACCGAGCCGGCCTGACGGGATCGGGACCGACCCGGGGCAGCGCGGTCCACCCGATCCGCCCCGGGTCGACGTGGCCACGCCTACCGCGCCGGCCGGTCCGGGCCGGCCGGCAGGATGGTCGGATCAGACGGCCCCGCGGTCGACCAGGCTGAACGTGGTGTCGACCTCGCCGTTCCCGATGAACTCCACGTAGATCACCTTGCGGCTGCGGCTCCACTGCACGAAGCCGTGCTCCTCGTTGTACAGCACGTGGGTGGGGCGACCCTGGTCGTCCCTGCTCTCCTCGAGGGGCCTGATGCTGAACAGCGTCGCCTGAGTCGCCACACAATCGGCGCCCACCAGTGAGGAGGACGTGCTCGGTTGGCGTTTCACCCCGAGGCAGGGCCGGTGTGCGATCTCGGGATTCAAGGATTTGATCATGTAGTCGACGCCGAACGGCTGAAGGACGAAGACGGCGTCCGGCCCGGTGCCGTCACCGACGTGGACCCTGCCGTCGCCGTCCACCGACAGGTCACGGTCGATCTCCGCCACATGCAGCAGGGTGCGACGCTGCCCGTTGAGAATGCCCAGGGCGGCCTCGACGGGATCCAGCGACGTCCTCGGCCTAGCCGATCCGGCGGGCACCGGGTCCAGACTCCGCGAGACGGACGGCCCGGTGGGGGTCGCGGCACCATCGAGGACGCCACGCACCAGACGCGGGCCGACCAGCACGGCCGGCACCAGCAGCGCCGCCGCGACCACCGTGGCGACCAGCACCAGCCGGCTCCGCCGCTTCCTCACCCGGCCGTCGGACACCGGCTCCAGGGACATCGGGGCGTCGCTCCCGCGACCGGGCGTTCCACTGCCGTTCACCGCCGACACCGACGAGACCTCGGCCGAGCCGGCGGATGCCGACGCCGCGGCGGCCAGCATGCGGTCGGCCTCGCGCGACGACGGTGCCGTCGTCAACAGTTCGTCGAGCAGTGCCCGGGCGGTGGGACGCTCGGCCGGGTCCTTCGCGAGCGCCCGCTCGACCAACCCGCGCAACGGCCTGCCGAGGCCGGTGAGATCCGGCGGCTGGCTGAGGATCCGCATCGCGGTGGAGGCCGGCGAGTCGCCGGCGAACGGGGTACGCCCGGTGGCCGCGTAGGCGACCACCGCGCCCCAGGCGAAGACGTCCGCCGCCGGACCGACCGTCCGGTCACGCCCGGTCTCGAACCGCTCCGGTGCCATGTACGCGATGGTGCCGACCATCTGATTCGTCCGGGTGTGCTGACTGGTCGCCTCGAAGGCCCGGGCGAGGCCGAAGTCGATGACCTTGATGCCGCCCAACGCGACCAGGACGTTGGCCGGCTTGAGGTCCCGGTGGATCACCCCTGCGCCGTGGATCGCGGCCAGCGCGGTCGCCACCCCGACGGCCATGCTGTGCAGAGCGCCCGCACCGAGTGGCCCCTGCGCCCGGATCACCTGGGCGAGGCTCGGCCCGTCGACGTACTCCACCACCAGGTACGGCGGATCGTGATCCGGGTCGGCGTCCAACACCTCGGCGGTGCAGAACGGCGGCACCAGGCGAGCCTGGTTCACCTCGCTGCGGAACCGGGCCCGGAACTCGCTGTCGTCGGAGAGATCCGGGCGGATCATCTTGATCGCCACCTGGCGGCCCTGCCCGTTCCGGGCCAGGAACACCTCACCCATCCCGCCCTCACCGAGCCGGCCGAGCAGGTCGTACCCGCCGAGCCGCACCGGATCATTGGGGCGCAGTGGCTGGTTCACGTCCCCATTCCACAGTGCGTGGCCGACCCGGGAACCGTTCTGCGCATGATCTTCCCCTACGGATACTCGGAGGTCGATTCGACACCCTACCGTCACTCCTGAGCGAAACGACCAACGGTGAGTGCGGGATCGGAAGCCCGCGTCCGTACCATGCGGGCATGGCGTTGCTGCACCGGGCGGAACTGCGCCCCACCAAACTCGAGCTGTTGGCGACGTGGCTGCCCGGCCGCGTCTGGTATCGCGGGGACGCCGACGCCGAGGTGGTCCGCGTGGGCGCGTACCGGTTCGACGATCCGGCCGGTGAGGTCGGGATCGAGACGCTGCTGGTACGCGTCGGCACCGGCCCGGTGCACCAGGTGCCGCTCACCTATCGGGGCGAGCCGCTGGCCGGCGCGGAGGAGTGGTTGGTCGGCACGATGGAGCACTCGGCGCTGGGCCGGCGGTGGGTCTACGACGCCTGCGGCGACCCGGTGTACGCCGCCGCACTCGCCGACGCGGTGCTCGCCGACGCCGGTCAGGCCGAGGAGTACTTCGAGGAGGACGGCGAGCGGCAGGTCCGCCCACCGAACATGGAGATCGCCAGCGACGCCCCGGCAGCCGAGGCGCCCCCGGTCGGCGCGGTGCGTTCGGTGGCGGACGGCGACCTGACCGTGATCGTCACGGACGGCGTCGAGCTGACCGTGGTGCGCCGTCCGGGCTCCGGCGCGACGGCGTCCGGGGTCGCGTTGATCGGCACCTGGGACGACGTGAGCGCACCACTGGCGTACGCCGCACCGCGCTGACCACCGCCGATACGGCTTCCCCAGCCAGCGGCCGCCACTGCATACCGAGTATGCTTCTGCGCCATGCGACCCGCCCCCGACCACCGACGCGTGGCACTCGTCGCCGTGCTCGGCGGTTTCCTGCTCGGCTTCCTCGACTTCGTGTGGATCAAGTACGTGCCGTACCCCTTCGCCAACCTGGGCAACTCCAGCGCGGTGTGGGCGGTGGCCGCGTTCGCCTTCGGGTTCTGGGTCCGCTCCGGCCCGGTCCGCGCGGCCATCGGCGCCGCCGTCGGGCTCGTCGTCGCGGTGCCCAGTTACTACGTCGCGGCGGCGCTCATCCAGGGCGACGACTGGGCGGTGCTGTGGGCGACCACCTCGCTGACCTGGATGGCGTTCGGCGTACTCGCCGGAGTGATCTTCGGCGTCGGCGGCGTCTGGGCACGCGGGTCGGGGTGGCGGCGGGTGACCGGCACGGCGCTGCCCGCCGCCGTGCTGTTCGCCGAGGCGCTGCTCCAGGCGCAACGGATCAACCACCCGAGCTACGGGATCGAACCGCTCTGGAACGCCCTGATCAACGCGGTGCTCGGCGTCCTGGTCGTGGTCCTGGTCGGCCGCACCGCCCGGCAGCGACTGGTCGCGCTGGGCACGGCCGTGCCGCTGGCGCTGGCCGGATTCGTGGCGTTCCGGCTGGCGGGCTTCGGCTGACCGCCCGCGTCAGTCGCTGAACGCGGCGAGATCCAGCACGTCCAGGCGCTCCGGATCGGCGATCACGTCGATCGCGGCGATGCGTCCGCCCGCGACGGTGAAGGCCATCACCGACAACGGTCGACCGGCGGCGGTCACGACCACCCCGGCCGTGCCGTTGACCAGAGCCGGCCGGGCGAACGGCGAGAACCGGCCGAACGACGTGGCCTCGTCGGCGACGCTGGTAGCGCCCCTGATCACGGTGGTGAACCGGGCGCGACCGGCACCGCCGTCCGACCGCAGCACCACCTCCGGGTGCAGCACGGCGACCAGGGCGTCGAAGTCGCCGTCCCGGGCGGCGGTCAGGAACGCGTCGACCACCTCGCGCTGACGGGCGAGGTCGGTGTCCGGCAGCGGCGACTGCCCGCGTACCCGGCGACGGGCCCGACTGGCCAGTTGACGCGCGGCCGCCGGCGTCCGGTCGATCATCGGCGCGATCTCGTCGAACGGCACCGCGAACATGTCGTGCAGGACGAACGCCAGCCGCTCCGCCGGGCCGAGCGTGTCGAGCACCACCAGCAGCGCCAGCCCCACCGAGTCGGCCAGCACCGCGGCGTGCTCCGGGTCGTCGGCGCCCTCCGGGCTGACCAGCGGGTCGGGCACCCGGACGTCGAGCGGCTCCTCGCCGCGACGCCGACGGGTCCGCAGCGTGTTCAGGCAGACCCGCGCCACCACCGTGGTCAGCCAGGCGGGCAGGTTGTCCAGCGCGGCGGCGTCGGTCCGGGCCAGGCGCAGCCACGCCTCCTGCACCGCGTCGTCGGCCTCCCCCAGGGAGCCGAGCATCCGGTAGGCCACCGCCCGCAGGTGTGGTCGCTGCACCTCGAACCGCGCGGCCAGCCAGTCGGACTCGATCATCGTTCGCCCTCCTCCGGGTCCACCCACTCGACCCCGCCGCGCCCGGCGATGTGACGTCGGCCGGTCACCATCGGCGTCCGGTCGGGGTCGACCCCGGTGAAGCCACGAACGGTAGCCGACCGCACGACGGGCGGTCGCGACGCAGGGAGAGACGATGAACCCACCGATCCTGGTCACCGGCGGTACCGGCACACTGGGCCGCCTGGTCACCCCACTGCTGCGCGACACCGGCCGGTCGGTACGCGTGCTGAGCCGGCGAGGTGGCCACAGCGTCCCCGGAATCGCGCACGTCCGGGCCGACCTGCGCACCGGCGAGGGCGTGGAGAGGGCGGTACGCGGCGTCGACACCGTGCTGCACCTGGCCGGTGGCCAGCAGGGCGACGACACGTTGGCCCGTACCCTGGTCGACGCCGCACGGCAGGCGGACGTACGGCATCTGGTCTTCGTCTCGGTCGTCGGCGCGGACCGCGTCCCGCTCGCCTGGCTGCGGACCAAGCTGCACGCCGAGGAGGCGATCCGCTTTTCCGGCCTGCCCTGGACCATCCTGCGGGCCGCGCAGCTCCACGACCTGGTGCTGACCATGGCGCAGAGGCTGACCGCCCTGCCGGTGGTGCCGCTGCCCGGTCTGCGGCTGCAGTCGGTGGACGGCCGCGAGGTCGCCGACCGCCTCGCCGAACTGACGCTGGGCACCCCGGCCGGCCTGGTGCCCGACATCGTCGGCCCCCAGGTGCACACCACGGCCGAACTGATCCGAGGTTATCTGCGGGCCAGCGGGAAACGTCGGCTCACCCTGCCGGTCCGCCTGCCCGGAAAGGCGGGACGCGCCTACCGCGACGGGGCGAACCTGACGCTGCGCGGCGCCACCGTCGGCACCCGGACCTGGGAGGCGTTCCTCGCCGAACGGGTCGTCGCCGCCCGGTAGCCACACGGGACAGCACGCAGCGCCACCGGTTGGTAACGTGGCGGCGTTCTGCGGTGGTGTCCCTTGGGGAGGGTCGCGTGTGGGCGGACGAGGCGGCCTTGGACGCCACGCAGCGCCGCCTCGACGAGTGGGAGTCCGCCGTCGCCGACCGGGCGCGGCGGGCCCAGTCGCTGGCGGCCCGGGTCGCGGCGCTCACCGGCACCGCGCACAGTCCGGACCGCACCGTCACCGCCACCGTCGACTCGGCCGGGCTCCTGGTCGACCTGCGGCTTGACGACCGCGTACGCCAGCACCCCGCCGCCCACACCGCGCGCCTGATCGTGGCCACCACCCGCGCCGCACACGCGGACCTGCTGCGCCGTGTCGCCGAGACGACCCGCGAGACGATCGGCGCCGACGACCCGACGGGACAGGCCGTCGTCGACTCCTACCGGCGACGGCTGGGCGACGAGCGAAGCCAGCCGGATGCCGACCGATGACCCGGTCCGGGTCGACCCGGACGACCTGACCACCCACGCGGCGCGCCTCGACCGGCACGCCGACACCCTCGACACCGCCCGCCGGGCCGGCCAGCAGGTCCGGCTCGACACCGGCGCGTACGGGCAACTCTGCGCGTTCATGCCGACGTTGCTCGACGGCCTGCACCGCGTCCTGGTCGACGGCATCGGCACCGCCACCACCTCGGTCCGCGACACCGCCACCCGCCTGCGCACCGGCGCCGACCGATACCGGGCCGCCGACACGCGCGCCCGACACCGGCTCGACCGGGTGCGGGACCGGCGTGCCGGGTAACCCGCTCGTCGCCGCCCCGACGCCGGTCGCGCCCAGCGCCTGGGCCGGTGTCTGGATCTGCGAGGACATCGAACTCATCGCCAAGGGCGTACGCGAGGGAAGCTGGATCGACGGCAGCCTCGGCGTGGTCAGCGCCGGCCTGGACGCCCTCGCCTTCGTCTCCGACCCGGTCGGCGCCCTGCTCCAGTACGGTGTCGCCTGGCTCATCGAGCACGTCAAACCGCTCAGCGAGGCGCTGGACTGGCTGGCGGGCGACCCCGCGCAGATCACCGCACACGCCCAGACCTGGCGAAACGTCGCCGCGTCGCTGCGCGCCGAGGCCACCGGGCTCACCGACGCCGTCCGCACCCAGGTGACCGGCTGGGACGGCAGCGCCGGGCACGCCTACCGGACCTGGGCCGCCGAGCAGCACCAGGCCGTCACCGGTCTGGCCCAGGGCGCCGAGACCATGGCCGCCATCACCGAGGGCACCGCAGGACTGGTCGCCGCCGTCCGGCTCCTGGTCCGCGACGCCATCGCCACCTGCGTCTCCCGCCTCACCGTGTACGCCGCCGAACTCGTCGCCACCGCCGGACTGGCCACCCCACTGGTGGTCGAACAGGTCACCACGCTTGTCGCGTCTTGGGCGGCCCGGATCGCCAAACTACTGCGCGGTCTGCTGAACAGCCTCCGGGCGATCATCCCCCACATCCGCCGCCTCGCCGACCTCATCGACCACCTCAAACGCGCCCTGGACCGGCTCACCCGTCTCGGCCCTGCCGATCAGATGGGACGACGGCGTGATTGGGCTGACCCGAGAGACCGGCCACTTCCGCCGGTCCGCCGGCCCGAGTCCTACCTGCCGGCGGGCGATCCGGTCTATCACACGCCTCGATCGACGGGCATCGGATACGACGAGAAGACCATGCGGAACATCGACAACGTGCTGGCACTCGATGGTCACCACGACGTCATCGTGCACGGCACCGATAGGGGATACTTCGTCCCGGGCAGGGTGTCGGCGAAGGGGGATCACATGGACGGTGACCCCACCAACGCGGCACAGATCGCCGCCGCCATCAGAGAGAACCCTGATTATTCGGGTGGTCCGGTCCGCCTGGTGTCCTGCTACGCCGGGACCACCAGACCCGGGCTCGATGACGTGCCACTCGCCCAGCAGGTGGCCGACGAACTCGGCGTCACCGTCACGGCGCCGACCGCGCGAGTCGGAACTCCGCGTTGGACATCGCAACCACATCCGCCTGCGGTCGAGGCGGGTGGCACCTGGGAGGTCTTCGTGCCACACAAGGCGGACGGCTCGTGAGGACGGTCGGATTCTTCCGAGAACTCGGCCCGGAAGAGAGCGGCGCGTACACGGGCAGCATCGAGGCTCACCTCGGTAGCGAACCGCTGGAAGATGCGCCTGGGGTCATCGATTATCTGCGCCACGGTCACGTACTCATCGATGTCATGGGTGCCGAGGTCGACGTCCTCGGCAGCGGTCGACACCTTGTCGGCGGTGCTTCCGTGTTGACGGACGGCGGATGGTTGTGGCGCGACGACCTCCGCTTCTACGTCGCCAGTTACCACCTTGAACTACCCGACGAGTTCCTGGCTCGGATCAGGCGACTCCGTCATCAGGTGCCTGATCTATCGACATCGGAGTTGCAGGCCGCTGGCGAAGAGGCTTTCCGCCGACTCGGCTACCAATGAGGAACGCTCAACGCACCTATCTACTGCCCCAGCGTCGATGCTCATCGCAGACGACGAGAGCGCCTCAGGTCAGGATGATGGGGTTGGTGAGGGCGGCCATCTGGCGGGTGGGGTGGCGGACCTCGACGCGGACGTAGCCGGCCTCGTCCGCCGTGGTGTGCCACCGGGTCGTTCCCGTTCCGTCGGGAGACAGCGCCTCGCGGTGCACGGTGCCGCGTTCGGTGTGCAGGGTGACGACACCGGAGGGTACGCCGGACACCTGGACGCGTACCGTGACCTGCTTGCCGCCGGGGGGGAGGCGTTCGCCGACGGCGGCGACGCGGTCGGCGGTCGACGCCTCGACCTTGAGATGGACGCGCGTCGACTCGGCGAGCCAGCTGCGGCCCTGGCGGAGGCCGGCGAGGATCGCCTCGGTGCTCAGATCCTGCGCGAACACGACGGTGTGCGGTGTGCCGAGCTGGTCGGCGAGGTGGGTGTCGCTGTTGCCGACCGCCGGGCGCCAGCGTCCCCGGTGGACATCGTGGGCCAGGGTGCGTCCCCACTCGGCCAGGGCGGCCTCGTTGTCGGCGTTCCACGGCAGGTCCGAGGCCCAGCGGCCGTTCCACACCTCCACCGCGTCGAACCAGCGGTACGGGTAGGCAGACGTGCCCGAGGGGTACGGCGCGTACGGGTGGGCCAGCACGCACAGTCCACCCGCGTCGCGTACCCGGTGCAGGTGGCGCTCGACGGTGTCGTCGCGGATGCCGTAGTCGGAGTCGACCTGTTGCTCCGGTGGGAGGCCGAGGGCCAGCCAGTGGCCGGTGCGGGTGGTGACCTCCTGCCCGAGGATCACCAGCAGGTCGTCGCCGGAGTGGGGTGGGGCCCACTGCGCGTGGCCACGGACCGTGTCGTGTTCGGTGGTGGCCACGAAGTCCAGCCCGAGCGCGCGGGCCGCCGTCGCGAGCTGCGGCACGGTCAGCTCCGCGCCGTGCGAGAGCGTCGAGTGCAGATGACAGTCGCCCCGGTACCAGGCCGGACCCCGGCCCGTCGCCCCCAGGGCCGGAAAGCGGGGTGCGGCGTCCGGTCGGGTGACCATGCCCGGCAGCGTACGCGGATCGCGTCCACCGCAGGGGGCACTGCCCCGGTCCGAGGCCCGAGGTACCGGAGCCACCTCCGACCTGGGTCGGAGACGCCGCTCGGACCGACGGCCGCAGGTGGGGCCGCTGGTCGGGCGCTTCCGGGTCACCGCCCGAACAGCATCAGGACATGACTTCCGCGCTGCCCCTCCGGGCACCCTGGCACCGCCCCCTGTTGGTCTTCGTCTCGGCGATGACGCTCCTCGCCGTCGTCTGCGCCGTCGGTGTCTTCGCCGATCCCCGGGTACTGACCGGCGCGCCGATCTGGCTCAAGCCGTTGAAGTTCTCCGTCTCGTTGATGCTGTACGGCGCCACCCTGGCCTGGATGCTCACCCTGTTGCCCCGACGCAGCCGAGTCGCGGAATGGGCCGGCACCGTCATCGTCGCCATGGGGGTGGTGGAGATGGCGATCATCGTCGGGCAGGTGCTGCGCGGCACCACCAGCCACTTCAACGTGAGCAGCCCGCTGAACGCCGCCCTCTGGCAGGCGATGGGGATAGCGATCAACGTGCTGATGGTCGCGCACATAGTCGTCGGTGTGGCGGTGCTGCGGCGACCGATCCCCGACCGGGTCGGCCGGTACGCGGTGGGGCTGGGTCTGGGTCTGACGCTGCTCGGCATGCTGACCGCGGTCCCGATGACGATGAACGGCGCGGAATCGGCTGTCGCCGGGATCGTCGGGGCGCACAGTGTCGGCGTGCCGGACGGCGGCCCCGGGTTGCCGATCCTGGGCTGGAGCACCACCGGTGGGGACCTGCGGATCCCGCACTTCGTGGGCATGCACGCGTTGCAGGTAGTGCCGGCCCTGGCGCTGCTGCTGGGCCGGTTCCGCAATGAACGGCTGCATCAGCGTGACCAGGTGCGGCTGCTGGTGGTCGCCGGTACGGCGTACGGCGTGGGGACTCTGCTCCTGACCTGGCAGGCGCTGCGCGGGCAGCCGCTGCTGGGCCCGGACGCGCTGACCCTGGGCGCCGCTGCGGCGCTGCTGGTCGCGACCGTGGTGGCCGTCGGTGCGGTGCTCGTGCGGCGACGTCGACCCGAACCGGTGGCCGCGCCCGCCGAACGCAGCCCGGAGCAGGCCGACACCGCGCGGGTCGAGGTGACGGTGTGACCGGCGCCCTGTTCACGCTGACGTTCGCGCTGGCCGCGCCCTTCTGGGTGCTGATGATCCTGCTGCCGCGCTGGCACATGACCAGCCGGATCATCGCCTCGCCACTGATCGTGGCCCCGGTCCTGGTGGTCTATGCGGTGTTGGTGCTCCCGGCGCTGGGCGACGTGCTGCCGGCCGTGGCCTCGCCGACCCTGGACGGCATCCGCGACCTGCTGGGCACCGACGACGGTGCGGCGGCGGCCTGGGCGCACATGATCGCGTTCGACCTGTTCGTCGGGGCGTGGGCGTGGCGGGACAGCCGCGAGCGACAGGTGCCCGCGCTGGTCATGGCGCCGGTGCTGGTGTCGACGATTCTGCTCGGGCCGATCGGGCTGGCCGTCTATCTGGCGGTGCGTACCCGCTGGACACGGCCGATCTCGCCGTCGGACGGCAGGGCCTAGGCTTGGTCACCGTGGGATGGCTGGGACGCTTGTTCGACGCGCGGGACGCCCGCGTGCGGATGGCCCTGGTCATCATCGCGGGCATCTTCTACCTCTCCTTCGGTGGGCTGCACGCCGGTACGCCCACCACCACGCAGTTGGTCCTCGCGGTGGCCGCGTTCACCGCCGGGCTGCTGCTGTTCCGCCGGCTGGTGGGCAACCTGCTGGTGCAGGTGGCGCTGCTGGCGGTCGCGATCCACGTCATCGACGACGTGATGATCAACCAGGTGGGCGCCGGGTGGGCGTTGCTGGAGCTGACCGTGCGGGCGCGCCGGACCCGCACGGTCTGGTGGGGCGCCGGCCTGCTGGCCCTGGTCGACCTGACCGGCGTGCGGGGCGAACCGGTCGAGTGGCTTCTCTCCGCGGCGTCCGGGCTGGTGGTGGACGTTGGCGTGCCGGTGCTGCTGGGCCTGGTCATCCGGACCACGCAGGAGCTGGGTCGGCAGGCGCAGCAGCGCGCCGAGGAGGAGCAGCGGCGGCGCGAGTCGGAGAGCCGCGCCGCCCGGGCCGACGAGCGCAGCGCCATCGCGCGGGAACTACACGACGTCGTCGCGCACCACGTGGCGTCGATGGTGTTGCGGGTCGGGGTGGCCCGGCACGTGCTGACCGACCTGGATCCACGGGTGAACGAGGTCTTCGACGACGTGCACGGCACCGGCAGCGCCGCCCTGGCCGACCTGCGCCGACTGGTCGCTGTGCTGCGCGACCCGGACGGCGTACGCGGCGACGCGGCACTCACCGCGATCGAACCGTCGGCGGTGCCGGCCGCCATCGGCGCGGCGGTGGACCGGGCCCGTCAGGCCGGGGTGACGGTGGAGGCGGAGGTCGACCCGGCGGTCGCGTCACTCGACGCGGTCCGGGGTCTGGCGGTGCTGCGCCTGACCCAGGAGTCGCTGACCAACGTCGCCAAGCACGCCGGTGCCGCCGCGCTGGCCCGGCTGAGCGTCAGCGTGGTCGACGGCGCGGTGCACCTGGAGGTGACGGACAACGGGCGCGGTGCGGTGCCGGCCGTGGTGCCGGCGGGCGGCGGCCACGGCATCACCGGGATGCGGGAACGGGTCGAGGTCCTCGGTGGCCACCTGGAGGCCGGGCCGACCGACGGCGGCTGGCGGGTCCGTACGATCCTGCCCGCCACGCCGGACCGCGACGTGCCGCACCAGGTGGAGGCCTCATGATCCGTGTGCTGCTGGTGGACGACCAACATCTGATCCGCGCCGGGTTGCGCATGCTCTGCGACGCGCAGCCCGACATCGAGGTGGTCGGTGAGGCCGACAACGGCCGCGAGGCGATCACGATGGCCGCGCGGCTGGTGCCCGACGTGGTGGTGATGGACCTGCGCATGCCCGGCGTCGACGGGATCACCGCGACCAGCCGCATCCTGGCCGACCGGCCCGCCACCCGGGTGCTGGTGCTGACGACGTTCGGCGACGACGACCATCTCTATCCGGCGCTGACCGCCGGTGCCTGCGGTTTCCTGCTCAAGGACGCACCGCCCACCGAACTGCTGGACGGCGTCCGGCGGGCCGCCGTCGGCGACAGCCCGTTCAGCCAGGACGTGCTGCGACGTCTGGTGACCCGGGCGGTGCACGCCCGCGCCGAGACACCGGCACCGGTCGACGGCCTGACCACTCGGGAGCAGGACGTGCTGGACCTGGTCGCGGAGGGACTGTCCAACGCGGAGATCGGCGAGCGCCTGCACATCGGGGTGACCACGGTGAAGACCCACATCACCAGCCTGATGACCAAGACCGGCAGCTCCAACCGGGTACGGCTGGCGCTGTTCGCCCGTGGGCTGTGAGCCCGGCGATCCCCCGGACCATCGCGGAGGGCGGCTATCCCCCGGCCATCGCGCCCAGGACGATGTACGGCTCCGCGCCGGTGAGCACCGCCTCGGGCAGCGGTGCGTCGGGTGGGGAGTGGGAGAGGTCCTCCTCGCAGGCGTAGAAGCGGACGAAGGCGCGACGTTTGCCGCTGTGCCGGTCCCGGATGGTGCCGAGCAGCATCGGGTAGCGCGCCTCCAACGCGTCCAGCACCAGGCGCTGGGTGGCCGGCCCGCCGTCCGGACCGGCCACCTCCAGGCGTACCTCGCCGGTGACCTTGGCGAGGGTCTTCAGGTGGGCCGGAAGGACGACCCGGATCACGGCAACACCTGGACTTCCACGGAGAGCACCGGGGGCAGGTCCCGGACGATCGGCGCCCAGGTGTCGCCGCTGTCCGCCGAGTGGTAGACCTGTCCGCCGGTGGTGCCGACGTAGATGCCGCACTCGTCGAGCGTGTCGACCGCCATCGCGTCGCGCAGGACGTTGACGTAGCAGTCGGACTGCGGCAGCCCGTCGGTCAGCGGCTCCCACTCGTCGCCGCCGGTGCGGCTGCGGTAGACCCGTAACCGCCCCTCCGGCGGGTAGTGCTCGGAGTCGCTCTTGATCGGTACGACGTAGATCGTCTCCGGCTCGTGCGCGTGCACCGCGATCGGGAATCCGAAGTCCGACGGCAGGTCGCCGCTGATCTCACGCCAGTTCGCACCGGCGTCGTCGCTGCGCATCACGTCCCAGTGCTTCTGCATGAACAGCGTGTCCGGCCGCGACGGGTGCTGGGTGATGTGGTGCACGCAGTGGCCCACCTCGGCGTCGGTGTCCGGGATCTCCCCCGACCGCAGTCCCTTGTTGATCGGCAGCCAGCTCGCGCCCGAGTCGTCGCTGCGGAACGCGCCCGCCGCCGAGATGGCGGTGTAGATCCGACCCGGGTGCACCGGGTCCAGGATGATCGTGTGCAGGCACAGGCCACCCGCACCCGGCTGCCACGACGGGCCGGTCCGGTGGGTCCGCAACGCGGTCAGCTCGGTCCACTTCTGGCCGCCGTCGCCGGAGACGTAGAGGGCGGCATCCTCGGCACCGGCGTACACCGTGTCGGGGTCGTCGCGGGACGGCTCCAGGTGCCAGATCCGCTTGAACTCCCACGGGCGCGGAGTGCCGTCGTACCAGAGGTGCTCGCCGACCTCGCCGGTGTACGCGAAGTCGTTGCCGACGGTGGCCCACGTCCTGCCGCCGTCGTCGGAACGCTGGATCAACTGCCCGAACCAACCGCCGGACTGTGAGGCGTAGAGCCGGTCCGGGTCGGCAGGTGAACCGGTGAGGTGGAAGATCTCCCAGCCGCCGAAGTGCGGCCCGTCGACCGTCCAGTCGGCGCGTCGACCGTCCGAGGTGAGCACGAACGCGCCCTTGCGGGTGCCGACCAGCACCCGTACGCCGGTCATCGCGGCTCTCCCCGGCGCACCGTACCGACCTGGTGTGTTGTTCGTTGTCGTGTGGCCATGTCGCCATTCTCCTGTCGTGTCCGATGAACCCCGATTGCCACGCCGGACCGTTCACTGACGGTCATACTCGCCGGGTACGACAGGATCCGCCCGGCGGGCGCGGCACTCGTCCGCCGGGCAGGCTGACGAGGAGGGGTCGGACATCTCAGCTCGACATCACGCGGGCGTGCAGGTCGGACACCACCTTGCGGGCCGACTCGAAGGCACCGGCCTGCCAGGCGATGTAGTGGCTGAGGTGGTCACCGGCGAAGTAGACCCGGCCGTCCGGCTCCAGCAGGCGCCCGTAGTGCCCGCCGCTGGTCCGCGATGGCCAGGACATCCAGCCGCCCTCGCTGTAGCGGGTCCGCTCCCAGGCCACCGAGAACGACGTCTCCACCTCGCTGCGGTACGCCTCGCCGTGGATCTTCACGCCCTGGGCGACGGCACGGGCCTCCCGCTCGGCGGGCGGCAGGGCCGCGTACGACTGGGCGTTGGCGCCGAAGTTGTAGTAGCCGATGACCAGGCCCTTCGCGCCGTGGTAGCCGTAGGACGGGTACCAGATCGCGGACAGGTCCAGGTTGGTGTTGGTGATGCCGGCGTAGATGTTCTCGTCCTGCTCCCACCAGCGCCGCCGGTACTGCAACCCGATCTTGCCGGTGGCGGTCGGCACCGCGTAGCCGAGTGCGTCCCGCACCGGCGGGGACAGGTTCGACGGGATCCGCGCCAGCACCGGCGGCGGAATCGTGCAGACGCAGAAGTCCGCGACGACGGTCCGCACCCGACCGCCGGGTCCGGCGTGGACGACCGAGACACCGGAGCCGGTGTTCGAGATGGACCGCACCTCGGCGCCGTAGGTGATCCGTCCGCGCCCCACGGCCTCCTCCAGGGCGTACGCGATGCGGTCCATCCCGCCGACCGGTTGGAACATCAGCATCGCCTGGTCGTAGCCGAACTCGAAGGAGAAGTACCGGCCGACGCCGCTGGCCAGCACGTCCGGCAGGGAGTGCGGGGTCAGTTTCGGCGTACCCGCCTCGTTGCCGGCGCCCGGCTCCACCTGGTAGCCCCGGCGGTTGGTGCCCGCGTACCGCCAACTGGCCGCCGGGTCGCCCGCCACCCGGCCGCCGATCGCACCGAACCCGCGCAGGAACTCCAGCAGCCGTTCCTTGTCGTCGGCGGTGAGGTGCCCGTCGAGCGCGCCCTGGTCGGTGGCCTTGGCGAGCAGTTCGGAGACGTACCCGTAGACGTCCGCCTTCGCCTCACGGTGCCGGATGGGGGTGCCGGAGAGCGGGCCGACGTTCTCGTTGTAGTAGTAGCCGTCGGCGTTCTGGTTGCCGAAGATCTCGACCGGCACGCCCAGCTCCCGGCAGTAGTCCATGGTCACCATGTGCTGGGCGATCCGCGCCGGACCGGCGTTCATGTACTGCCCGCCGGTGAACCGGGCGCGCTGGGTGTGCCCGTCCAGGTCGGTCTCGCTGGTGCCACCGCGCACCGTCCAGTTACGCCCACCCGGGCGGCTACGCGCCTCCAACACGGTCACCCGGTAACCCGCCTTGCCGAGTTCGTACGCCGTCGTCAGTCCGGCGATGCCGGCGCCGAGCACGACGACGGACTTCGCGGACCGGCCGGTCAGCGTGAAGTCCGACCGGTTCGGCGCCCGGAACGGCGGCGCGGCCTGCGCGGCGGGTGCCAGACCGAGCGCGCCCATCGTCCCGTAGAGCACCCCGGCGCCGCCGGAGACCCCGACCGCCTGGAGGAACTGCCGTCGCGTGGTGGGTGTCGTCATCGCCGCCTCCTAGATCGATGGACGACGATCTCAGCGGCGTGTTTCATCGACGTAGCCCATTGGTAACACCCGCCCGAATGGTCATCGCGCTCCTGCACACACCAAGCGTGTCCGCGCTACCGCCACCGGCAAGGCGAGGAAGCACGACACCGAAGGGTGTCCGATTCGCCACAATCAGGGCATGAGCGAGGACGCCGGCTGCGCCGACCCACGGCAGGTTCCCGACTTCCGGGAACGGCGTCAGCGCACCCTCCAGCGCACCGCCGCCTTCACCGACGGGGCCGTGGCGATCGCGCTGACACTGCTGGCGCTCCCCCTGGTCAACTTCGCCGACGCGAGCACGGCTCGGCAGTCCGTGGCCGAACTGTTCGCCGCGCACCTCGGCGACATCCTCTCCTTCGCGGTGTCATTCCTGGTCATCGCACTGTTCTGGCGAACCCACCGGCACCTCTACGAACAACTCGTCGACTACGACGAGCCCCTCGTCCTGCTCAACACGGCATGGCTGATGGCAGTGGTCTTCCTGCCGTTCCCCACCGCGCGACTCTTCGTCGAGACACACCTGCGCACCGACTCGACGGTCCTCTACCTCAGCAACATGCTGCTCATCAGCCTTCTCGCGCTGACCCAGGCATGGTGGGTCGACCGCCACCCCCACCTGCGCGCCCCGAAGAGTCAGTCGAGCGCCCGAACCCTGGCCCCGCCGGTCGCGCTCAGCGTGACCTTCGCCGCCGCCACCCTGACCGCGCTCGCCGCGCCGACCGCCGGCCTGCTGGTGCTCGTCGGCCTACCCTTGGCGCAGGCCATCGCCGCCCGACTCACCAGAGCACCCTCGACCCGTGGCTGCGGATAGGGTCGACGTCTACCGATGCAGGCGGTGGGCACAGCGGCCGTCGTGGTCGGCGTGCAGCAGGCAACGCCGGCCGCCGAGCAGCGGCAGGTCGCAGAAGACCCGATGGCGTACGCCCTGGGCGTCCTCGGCCGAGACGGTGGTCTCGGCGGGGTCGGCCCACGGCATGATCAGTGTCCAGCGGCCGATCACCCGGGCCAACCGCTGCGCGGTGGGCAGGTCGGCGGCGACCACGGGCAGGTGGATGACGTAGCGCCGGCTCACCGGTCGTAGCCCCGAGCCCGGGCCTGCGCGGACTGCCAGTCGCGCAGTGCGCCCTTGACCCGGGCGGTCTCGCGGCGACTCTCGGACAGCGCGTCGCGCAGGGCGGCCAGGTCACCGGCGACGCGGTCCAGGAACGCGTACACCTCGTCAGACGCCAGACCGCGCCGCCCGAGCCGGGCGCGACGGAATCGGCGCCCACGCACCTGCCAGGGCAGCAGACCGGCGTACGCGGCGGAGCGGTAAGTCGCCCCACCGGCCGGAAAGGATCGCTGATTCGGCATGTCGCCTGCCTTTCCACGTCCTGGATGGAGTGGGTCGCCCACCCACCCCGGCGGGCGACCCACCCCGCCCTGCCACCGCAGCTTCACTGCGCAGTACGGCACCAGGGCTGCTCAACGGGGGATGTGCGCTGCGGCGGCCGTCCGGGGGGAATCGTCCGGCCGCCGCGCTGTGGTCATCCTGCGACACTCCGCAATTGGTTCGCAACGTTCCACCACTGGATTTCGCGCTTATGCATTGACTTTCTTTGCCGGAACCCCTATGAGTTACAGAGACGGGTGACGCAGTGTTGCGTACCGGAACCAGGGAGTGTGCGAATGCCCGAGGACATCGGATCGACCGTGCCGCGCCGCCAGCTCGGCCGACTGCTGCGCCAGTACCGCAACGAGGCCGGGGTGACCCTCGACGCCGCCGCCGAGGCATTGGAGTACAGCCGGCAGAAGATCTGGCGCCTCGAATGCGGCATGGGGTCGGTCCGGATCCTCGACGTCAAGGCCATGTGCGAGCTGTACGGCGTGTCGCCGGAGATGACCGACGCGATGCGCGGGCTGGCCGCCGAGACGAAGTCCAAAGGCTGGTGGCACGCGTACGGCGACGCGGTGCCGAGCTGGTTCGAGCTGTACGTCGGCCTGGAATCCGCCGCCTCGCGGCTGCGGGGCTACGACGAATCACTGATCCCCGGCATCCTTCAGACGAAGGAGTACGCCCACGCACTGATCCGCCTCGGGCGGATGATGAGCGATGAGGAACGAGAGCAGGCCGTCGAGGTGCGATTGCAGCGCCAGGCACTGCTCACCCGCCGCCTCCCCGCCGCGCCCCGCCTTGAGTCAGTTCTGTCGGAGGCGGTTCTTCGACGCGGCGTCGGCGGTCCCGCGATCATGAGCGGTCAACTCGACCACCTTCTCCGGCTGTCTGATCTGCCGAACGTGTCGGTCAGGGTGCTGCCGCTGGCAGCAGGCCCGCAGCCCGGTGCCGTCGCGGGCACGTTCATGATTCTCGACTTTCCGGCGACCAAGGGCGGTCGGGCCGCACCAGAGCCGTCCATCGTCTACAGCGAGTCGTTGACCGGAGCGCTCTATCTCGACAAACCCGATGAACTGGCGGCCTATGAACGGGTCTGGCGGGGACTGGATGCGCTCGCCCTCGGCGAGGCAGAATCGAAGGACATGATCAAAAGGCTCATCGGGGAGATACGGCATGACTGACCTGACCGGCGCCGTCTGGCGCAAGAGCACCCGTAGCGGCGACAACGGCGGCGCCTGCGTCGAGGTGGCCGACAACCTCCCCGACCTCGTCGCCGTACGCGACTCCAAGAACCCGGCCGGGCCCGCCCTCACCTTCTCCCCAGCCGCCTGGAACACCTTCGTCCACACGCTCCAGGCAGCCTCCTAGATTTCGCAGAGTGAACGAGTAGCCTTCCGGTCGCCTGCGGTCGGCCGTGAGAGCATGCCTCGGTGAAAGACCTGACCGAGCGGGTACGCGCCTTTGCCGACGAACGGGACTGGCAGCAGTTCCACACGCCCAAGAACCTCGCCATGGCTCTCGCGGGCGAGGTCGGCGAGTTGCTGGCCGAGTTCCAGTGGCTCACCCCCGAGCAGGCGAGCGCGGTCATGGCCGACGCCGAGGCGGGTGCCCGCGTACGCGCGGAGATCGGCGACGTGATGATCTACCTGACCCGACTCGCGGACGTCCTCGACATCGACCTGGAGGACGCCGCCAGGGACAAGCTCACCGAGGTCGCCACCCGTTATCCCGTCAGCGAGGCGAAGGGTTCGGCGGCCAAGCGGTAGCGGTGCGTGCGGAGAAATGATCTCTCCGCTAAAGTCCGGCGCGTACAGGCGCGTAACGACGGGCTTCCGGCGACGAACGGACACGCCCCCCATGCGCACGATCATTTCGTGCTGCCCGGGGGCAAGTGTTGTCGACGTTCCGCACCTCCGCCGAGGGACTTCTCCGTCACGCCGCCGTCGGCGATCTCGCCGACCGCATCATCGACCAGATCGGCCGTGGGGTGAGCCCGGCCGAACGCAGATCCTGGGAGCGGAGCCTGCCGGTACTCGGTCAGGATCTGGTCGATGCCGGACTCGGCCAGGTCGAGATGCTCGTCGAGTACCAGCTCCCGCTGACCAGCAAGCGCGTCGACGTGGTCCTGGCCGGCACGCACCCACAGACCGACGAAGACTCCTACGTGGTGGTGGAACTCAAGCAGTGGTCGCGGGCGGAGTCCTACGAGGGGTCCGACCGGCTGGTGCTGGTCGAGCGCGTCCGCGAGCCGCGTGTGCATCCGGGTGTGCAGGTCGGTGGCTACTGCGAGTACCTCGGCGACTTCCTCGGTGTGCTCTCCGGACGGCGCAACCCGATCGCGGGTGCCGCGTACCTGCACAACGCCGTCGACCGGGACGTGGAGGAACTCTTCCAGCTCAGGCCCACCGAGCAGAGCCGGATCTTCACCCGGCAGCGGCGTGGCCAGTTCCTCGACTTCCTGCGTAGCCACCTGGCCCCCGCGTCGGGCGCGGCCGCCGCCGACCGGTTCCTCACCAGCGCCGTCCGACCGAGCAAGCACCTGCTGTCGTACGCGGCGGCCGAGTTGAAGCAGCGGTCGCACTTCACGTTGCTCGGTAAGCAGCGCCTGGCGTACGAACTCGTGCTGCACGCCGTGGAACGGTCCCGCGCCGGGGACCGCAAGTCGGTCGTGGTGGTGTCGGGCGGTCCTGGCAGCGGAAAGAGCGTGATCGCCCTGTCGGTCCTGGGTGAGCTGGCCCGCCAGAGCCGGTCGGTCATGCACGCCACCGGTTCCCGGTCCTTCACCCAGACCCTGCGCAAGTACGCCGGCAAGGGCTCCTCGCGGCTGAAGAACCTGTTCGGCTACTTCAACAGCTTCATGACCGCCGAGCGCAACGGCCTCGACGTCCTGATCTGCGACGAGGCACACCGCATCCGGGAGACGTCGGTCAACCGGTTCACGCCCAAGGCCAAGCGGGACAAGGCACGCCCCCAGATCGACGAACTGATCGCGGCGGCACGGGTGCCGGTCTTCCTGCTCGACGAGCACCAGGTGGTCAAGCCGGGCGAGTTGGGCAACGTCGAGGTCATCTCCGCGTACGCCGCGCAGCTCGACCTGCACGTCGAGGTCGTTCGGCTGCACGACCAGTTCCGGTGCGGCGGCAGCGACGCGTACGAGCAGTGGGTTCTCGACCTGCTCGGCCTCGACGGCGGTGAGCCCTCGGTCTGGACCGGTGACGGCCGGTTCGACCTACGGCTGGCGGAGTCACCCGAGGAGATGGAGGCGTTCCTGTCCGGCCACCAGGACGCCGGGGAAACCGCCCGCATGTCGGCGGGCTACTGCTGGCCGTGGAGCGACCCGCGCCCGGACGACTCCCTGGTCGCGGACGTGCAGATCGGAGGCTGGGCGCGGCCGTGGAACGTCAAGAGCGACCGCAGTGTCGGCGAGGCACCTGGTAGCGCGTTCTGGGCCACCGATCCGAACGGATTCGGCCAGGTGGGCTGCGTCTACACGGCGCAGGGCTTCGAGTACGCATGGTCGGGCGTCATCTTCGGGCCGGACCTGGTCGCTCGGGACGGCCGCCTGGTCACCGTTCGGGCGGAGTCGAAGGACCCGGCGTTCCGCAGCCGCAAGGCGCTCAGCGACGACGAGGCGGACCGGCTGATCCGCAACACCTACAAGGTGCTCATGACGCGCGGCATGAAGGGCACCGTCTTGTACTCCACCGACCCGGAGACCCGCGACTACCTGGCCTCGCTGATCCAGATCAAACGTCCGGTGGAGACGACGTACGAGTCCGACGAGGTCGACGCGGCCACGGGCGGCTCAGTGGGTCTGGCTGGATCTCCGAGGTAGCGGTTAGAGTCGACCCGGTCAGGCGGACCGACAGGCTTTCGCACGTGAACATGCCTCCACCGCACGAGTATCTCGTGCAATCGGGGGCGAAAGGTTGTCGGCGTCCTTCTACGTCTATGTCGGAAAGGCCTCCAGAGTCAACTACGCGACAGGCAGGACCCACGGCGTCTGGGGTTGGCAAACCAGCGTCCTCGATCGCCGTAGCGGCGATGGCACCACCAATCGGGGTGTCGCCTCCCGAATACGGTCCGGCGACTACCTGATCCTTGGGTTCGGCGCACCCGGCGGCCCGAGGGTGGACCCGCATAGCTTCCTCGCACAGAACCTCACCGAGGTCCTGGTCACTGAGGTCACTTGTTCCCTGTACACGTCGGATTCAGTGGTGTGGGACGACAAGCCGTACCCCGAGCGGGTCGACCTTAAAGTGCTCGAAAGCCTAGAGGATGTGCCGGGACTGCGGCTCGGAAGAGCTGCGATGGAGGCTCTCCGGCTTTCCGGCACCAAGCAGGGAGCGCCGGTGCCGGGCGGCAGTATGGCGATCACAGCCTTTCAGGAGGAAGCCACCCACGGCCAGAGTGCAGAAATAGGGCTTGCCGATGATCTCGATGCCCTGGCCACCGCGAAACGGCGCCGTGAACAGCGACTCCTCCGCAGGTTGAAGTTCGGTACGCAGACCGAGGCGACATGTGACCTCTGCGGACGGAGGCTGCCGATACGTCTCGTGTCGGCCGCGCACATCAAGCGGCGCTCCGAGGCGACAAACAGCGAGCGCAGGAACCTCAGCAACATCATGGCGGCCTGTCTCCTTGGCTGCGACGCGCTTTTCGAGCATGGCCATATCTATGTGGACAACACCGGCGCTATCCGCATCAGCCAGGATGTGCGGGGCGAACTCCTCTCGGCGACGCATCACCTTTCGGGTCGACAGTGTGCGGCGTACGGGCCGCTATCACGCCCGTTCTTCGAAGCGCACGCCCGAAGACTTCCTCCCGATCGCCTGGACATTCGATGGCTTCCGGCGGCCCCGAAGTAGGCAATCCTGAGCGGGCGTCAGACGCACGCCCAGTCCGGCGGCGGCACGACAACGAGGTCGGGCGCGCTGTCGATCGGTGCGAGGGCGTAACCGATCCGCAGGTCTGCATCTCGATAGCACGAACGGGTCAGCTCGACAGCAGCCGACGCGGACACGGTGGCATGGGCTCGTGGCCGAGGCCACTGCCGTGCCGGTAGAGACAGCACCGGCAGAGTTGGCGCCGGCCGCGGCGTGACGTCCACGACCGCTCACCCGGCGGGGACGCGGGTGCGTTGGGTCCACACGACACAGACCAGCACGACCAGCGCAGCGAGGATCGACGCCGCGCTCACGGTCTCGGCGAGCAGCAGCGCGGACCAGAGCAGCGTGAGCACCGGCTGGGCCAGTTGGATCTGGCCGACCTGGGCGATGCCGCCTCGGGCCAGGCCCGCGTACCAGGCGAAGAAGCCCAGGAACATGGAGACCACGGTGAGATAGCCGAAGGCCGACCAGGCGGCGGCGTCGGCCGTCGGCGGGTGGACCACGGCGGCGACGACGGTGACGGGCAGGGTGACCGGCAGCGCGAGCAGCAGGGCCCAGCAGATGGTCCGGGCGCCGCCGAGTTCGCGGGCGAGCGCGCCGCCTTCGGCGTAGCCGAGGCCGCAGAGGACGACGGCGGCCAGGAGATAGAGGTCGGCCAGGGACAGGGCGCCGTGCACGGTACCGGTGGCGACGAGGAAGACGAGGACGGCGAGCAGTCCGGCGGCACCGGCGAGCCAGAACCGCCTCGGTGGACGTTCGCCGGCACGCAGCACGGCGAAGACGGCGGTCATGGCGGGCAGGACGGCGACGACGACGGCGCCGTGGGCGGCGGTCTGGGTGGTGAGGGCCAGCGAGGTGAACAGCGGGAACCCGACGACCACGCCGAGGGCGACGGTCGCCAGGCGTCGCCACTGGCGGCGGGTGGGTGGCCGGGCTGCGGTGAGTCGCAGGTACGCCCCGGCGAGCAGCGCGGCACCGACGGCTCGGCCGAAGGCGACGAACCACGGGTCGAGGTGCTGTACGGCGACGCGGGTCGCGGGCAGTGACAGGGAGAAGGCGAGGACGCCGAGCGCGCCGAGGGTGAGGCCGAGCGGCCGGTCCACTGCTATCGCCGTGCGGACAGTACCGCTACTCTGTGCTCTCATGGATCACGATAACGCATCCGCTCGCGTTGTCCTGGACCTGCGGCGGCTGGCGGCGGCTGCGGAGCCCGGTGCCCGGCTGCCGTCGGTGCGCGAGCTGACCGCCCGGCACCGCGCGTCGCCGGTCACCGTCGCCGAGGCGATCCGGCAGTTGGTGGGCGAAGGGCTGATCGAGGCGCGGTCCGGCCGGGGCACCTTCGTGGCCGCCCGGCCGGACGAGCCACCGGCACCCGACCTGTCCTGGCAGACGGTGGCGCTCGGCCCTCGCCCGGCCGGTGAGGAGGAGCTGCAAGCGTTACTGGCGATACCGCCGGATGGCGCGATCCCGTTGTCCGGTGGCTACCCGGGCGCGGAGTTGCAGCCGGCCGCCGCGCTCGGTGCCGCGCTCGCGCGCGCCGCCCGGCAGCCCGCCGCGTGGCAGCGCGGTCCGACCGAGGGGCGCGCGGACCTGCGGGCCTGGTTCGCCCGCGAGGCGGGCACCGGGTTGCGCGCCGAGGACATGGTGATCTGTCCGGGCGGGCAGGCCGCGTTGTCGACGGCGTTGCGGGCGCTCGCCGCGCCCGGCGACACCCTGCTGGTCGAGTCTCCGACCTACCTGGGTGCGTTGGCCGCCGCGCGGGCCGCCGGGCTGCGGGTGGTGCCGGTGCCCGCCGACACCGAGGGGGTACGCCCCGACCAGCTCGCCGCCGCCTTCGCCCGGACCGGCGCGCGGCTGTTCTACTGCCAGCCACTGCACGCCAACCCACACGGTGCCACGTTGGCGGCCGACCGGCGAACCTCGGTCGCCGAGGCGGTACGGGACGCGGGGGCGTTCCTGATCGAGGACGACTACGCCCGCGATCTCACGCTCGACGGGGTGGCCCCGGCACCGTTGGCCGCCGACGACCCGCACGGGCACGTCGTCTATCTGCGGTCGTTGACCAAGTCGGCCGCTCCCGGTCTGCGGGTCGCGGCGATCGGCGCACGGGGTCCGGCCGGTGCCCGGCTGCGCGCGGCCCGACTGCTGGACGATTTCTTCGTCGCCGGGCCGTTGCAGCAGGCGACCATCGAGGTCGTCACCGCGCCGGCCTGGGCGCGACACCGTCGGACGCTGCGGACCGCACTGCGTACCCGTCGCGAAGCGCTGCTGGCCGCGCTGCGTCGGCACCTGCCGGACCTGGCCGGGCAGCCCGTGCCGCGCGGCGGTCTGCACCTCTGGGTACGCCTGCCCGACGGCACCGACGACGTGGCGCTGGCCGCGACCGCAGCCGCCGAAGGGGTCGTCGTCTTCCCCGGCCGCCCCTGGTACGCGGCGGAACCACCGGCGCCGCACCTGCGCCTCACCTACGCCGCCGCCCCGCCGGAGGTGATGGACGAGGCCGTCCGCCGACTCGCCCGGGCGCTGCGCACGGTGGCGTGACCACCCTCCGGCATCGTGTCGTACGGCTCGACGAGAATCGTGCGATGGCCGCCTCCGCACCCCTGTCCGAGTCGTTGCACAGCCCGTCGTTCTGGGCTCGTTACACCTTCGCCCACGCGGACCGCGCGGGCGCCGACCGGCTCGGCGACCTGATCGACGACGACCTTGATGCCGAACCTGACGACGACGAGGACGGGGAGGACGACGACCCGGATGCGGAGTTCGAGGTGGGCGACGGTTGTCGCCTGCTGCTGACCGCCGACGTCGGGATCGACTTCCACAGTCTGGAGATCGTCGTGCCGGGCTCGGCCGAGCCGGCGGAGCTGGGTTGGGACGATCTGGCGCACTGGCACCCGTACGCGCTGCGCTGGTCGGAACTCGACCTGATCTGCCGGGCGATCGCCGCCCTCGACCCGGGCTCGCCGCATCCCGGGGCACCGCTGGCGCTGCTCTGCCGGTACGCCGCGGTCTTCGCCGACGACGACGTGGACGCGGCGGTCGCGGCGGTGGAGGCGGCGTACGCCTCGCTGCGCCCGGCGGGGTGGGACGGCTACTGGCCGCGTGGGACGGACTGGCTCGTCGGTGCGGACTTCCGTGGTCATGGCGTCGTCTGGCAGAGCGACGAGGCCGGCAATCGGTGGGCCGTCCAGGAGGACGGGCAGAAGCGCGACTTCTACAGCACCCGTGGGGCACCGGTAGCCGGTGGGTTTCCGCACGCCGAGCTGCGGACCCTGCTCGCCGCCGCCGCTGCCACCGTGGGGGCACACTGACTGCTCGCCCGTCCGGCCGTGGCCGCCGGCAACGGGGTGGTCACGAACGGCCGATACCATCGCCGGATGGATCTTCGCGGAACGATCAGCCCGGACCGTCCGTTGCTCGTCCTGGCCATCGCCGAGGAGGCCGTCTACCTCGATGCGCGCCTGCCGGTGCTGCTCACCGGGATGGGGAAGGTGAACGCGGCGGTCGCGGTGGCGGCGACGCTGGCCCGTGGCCCGCTGCCGTCTGCGGTGGTCAACCTCGGTACGGCCGGTGCGCTGCACCCCGACTGGACGGGCACCCACCAGGTCGGCAGTGTGCTCCAGCACGACCTGGACACGGAGTTCCTCCGCCGGTTGACCGGGCAGGCCGTCGGGGCGCCGCTGGCGCTGGGCGGCGACGGGCCGGTGCTGGCGACTGGCGACCGGTTCATCGCCGACGACGAGGCGCGCGCCGAACTGGCCGCACGCGCCCAGTTGGTGGACATGGAGGGCTACGCGGTGGCCTCGACGGCGCTGCGATTCGGCGTCCCGGTGCGGCTGGTCAAGCAGGTCAGTGACGAGGCCGGCGCCGGGGCGGACCGGACCTGGAAGGAGTCGGTGGACGACTGCGCGCGGCTGCTCGCCGGCTGGGTCCGGGACCACCTCTGACCGTGTCCCGGACCGTGCCGTGCGATCCTGCCCCTATCGTCGCTCCGATCGGGACGAGGTCGTCGACGGGTCGTCGTCGGCCGGTGGGGCGTCCTGGTCCTGCTCGGAGTAGCGCCACATCGATCGGGTGGCACCCCTGCGGCGGACCCCCGCCGGCCACGAGCGGGCCAGCACCGCGAGCACCAGCAGGACCAGTACGTTGAGGGCGAGCACCGCGCTGGTGAGCGGATCGGGCGGGGCACCGTGGTGGTGACCGGACGACGGGGCCACCGGTGGTGCGCCCGGCTCGGCCTCGCGGAGCGCGAGCGCCACGCCGACGGTGACGATCAGCGCGACCGCCGCGAGGCCCCACCGCCGGTGGCGCGATCTCATGAGACGCCGGCTCCGGTGAGTTCGCGGGGTGCGCAGGTGCAGGTCATCTCGTCCGCATCGTCCGGACCGGGGCGGCGGTGCAGGAACATGGCGACGACCATCGGCAGGAAGACGATGCCGTTGTAGAACAGGTGCAGCTCGACCCGGGGCACGATGAGCTGGGCGATGCTCACCGGACCCGCCTGGCCGAAGAAGGTGGTGCCGGACTGCACCTGGATGAGCAGCAGCAGGTGTTCGAAGTGGTGCCAGACCTGAATGCCCAGGGCGACGGTCCACCAGGTCTTGGCTGTGCCGGTGAAGCCGGGGCGCAGCGCGATGAACCCGGCCAGCATGATCAGCGCGTAGGCGTAGTGCATCCACTCCTCCGTGACCAGCCACGGGAACGGCATCCCGAGGACGCCCCGGGATTCGGCGGGGGTCCATCCCAGGCCCCAGATCTGGAACGCCTGGACGAGATGCTCGGCCCAGTGTGCGACCACGATGACGAGGAAGAGCAGCAGCGCCGGACGGTGGTACTGGGAGTTGAGCCGATTCATCGGAGTCCTCACTTCACGGGTTCTCGGAGGTCGGGGGTGGTTGACGAACAGACGACGCCAGGTGGACGAGATGACGACCCATCACCGTCGATGGTTGATCCCCGTTTTCGAAACCGAAGAATTGCTTTCTCTCCACGCCGGACCGCATCGCCCCGCCGCCAGCACGGCCGTCTTCGTCGTGGGTGAGGAAACACCCTCCCCCGCCGCATTCCTCGGCTGGATCGCCTCGGTCGAAACCCCTAGCACCATCGACTCCCTTCAGTGGAGGGTGCCGTATCGAGCCTCTGAGATTTAGCAAACTTGCGCTACCGAAAGCAAGGGACTGTCGGCTGCGGGCAACCGAAGTGACGCCTTCGTCGCGTGCTGGGCGGCACGCGACGCCGGACGAGCGCCGCCCCCTCGTCCAGCCGGACACGGAGGCGGCTCGCCGCTGTGGACAAGGTACTCGACAGTGCGGGGTGTCGTCTTCGCAAACGATCGTTCAGCGCTCGTATCTGCCGAGTTTCCCCTGGTCAGGACAGCTAGATTTTGGGTGCTGATAGTCGCATCTCGATGCTCAGGAGACTCCGTCCCACTTGCGCCGGCCGTCTCACCTGTGGGATAACCACCAGTGTGGAAGTTCCGCCGACGGACGGCGGCACCCACAGTGGACGGTCCCGTCAAGGTTGATTGTCATGGCTGCGGTGGTCGCTTTTCGCGTCCAGGACGCCACCGTTGTCTTCCGCTCAAGCGAACGCGACGCCAGCAGTTCCTCCGGTTTCTCGCTGCAGGTGGGCTGGCACTTGAGAACTGGGAGTGCGATGCCGATAGGTTTCCAGGGACGACCGATGTACCAAGCGGCACTTGTCGCGGTTCCTCTCGTCGCGATAACGCTGGGATTCGTCGTCCCGTCCGCCCCGAGTTCGGCGAGCGCCGAACCCTTTGCCCTCAGTGTCACTGCTATTCAGCCGGCCGTGGATCCAGTCCGGATGGTCCGCCAGGTCAATTCCTCCGTCGACCACATCGCGCCGTGGATCAGCTCCGTCGGCGCCGGCGCCGCCGTCGCCGATCTCGACGGTGACGCGTACGCCAACGAGGTCTGTCTGGTCGACCCACGATCGGATTCCGTCAGCGTGCACCAGATCGACCGGACCACGAAGACCAGCAGTCCCGTGGTGACGCTGCTCGACCAGAACGGGATCGCACCGGGCCCCGCCGGACAGCGGCTCGCCTACGACAGGGACACCCAGGCCCCGATGGGCTGTCGACTCGCCGACCTGGACGGGAACGGCTGGACGGACGCCCTGGTCTATTTCTGGGGACGCGGACCGGTCGCCTATCTGAACTCGGGCAGCATGACGTTCGCGCCGCACGAGGTGCTCGACGGGGGCGCCGACCTCGACTGGTACACGAACACCGCGGTCTTCAGCGACCTCAACGGCGACGGCGTCATGGACATCTTCATCGGCAACTACTTCGCCGACGGCGCCCAACTCCTCGACACCGGGTCGCCGAAGAGAGTCGACATGAACGACTCACTGTCCCGCGCGATGAACGGCGGGAAGAACTACGTGCTTCTCGGCCGGGGCGGATTCCCCGCCGTCTCGTACGAGCTCGTCGCGGACGCCTTCTCCGACGATCACTCGCGGGGCTGGACGTTGGCGGTGGCCGCCGCCGACATGAACGGCGACGCGTTGCCGGAGCTGTACGTCGCCAACGACTTCGGCCCCGACCGCTTCTTCGTCAACCGGTCGGTCGACGGCGAACTGAAGTTCGAGAACGTCGACGGCGGTAACAAGGGACTGCTCAACCCCCGGTCGACGATGATCGGCCGGGATTCCTTCAAGGGCATGGGCGTCACGATCGCCGACGTCGACCGGGACAACGAGTACGACGTCTACGTCAGCAACATCACCCACGAGTACGGCCTGTTCGAGAGCCAACTGCTCTTCCTCGGCGACGGCGTGAAGGACGACGGCGTACCCACCTTCCGGCCGGGTGCCGAGGCCCTCGGGCTCGCCCGCACCGCCTTCTCCTGGGACAACAAGGTCGGTGACCTCGACAACGACGGACGGGTCGAGCTGCTGCAGGCGACCGGCTTCGTGCGCGGCCCGGTGAACCGGTGGCCGGAGATCCAGGAACTCGCACTCTCCAACGACACGTTGATCGCCAACCCCCGCGCCTGGCCCGACCTGAGGGACGCGGACATCAGCGGTGCGGCGCCTCGGGTCGTCATGACACCGACAGACGACGGCCGGTACGCGAACGTCGCGGAATCCTCCGGCCTTGACGATGGGGGCGTGATGCGGGGCATCGCACTGGCCGACATCGACGGCGACGGCGACCTGGACTGGATCGAGGCGAACCAGTGGGCGGACGCCCGGCTGGTCGTGAACGACTGCGACGGCTGCGACGGGTTCGTCGGCCTGCGGATCCTGCGGAGCACCGAGCGCACCTCGACGGGTACGCCG
Organism: Micromonospora sp. NPDC003241; assembly: GCF_053589795.1. NCBI lineage: Bacteria > Bacillati > Actinomycetota > Actinomycetes > Micromonosporales > Micromonosporaceae > Micromonospora > Micromonospora sp. NPDC003241. The sequence continues at coordinate 58,713 of NZ_JBSFSO010000031.1, forward strand.
CAGGTGCTCGCGGGTCTCCGGGCCACGCACGAGGTGCGGGGCGCGGCCGCCATGGGTGCCACGGCCACCGTCACCACGCCGAGCGGGGCGTCGTTCCGCTCCTATGTCGACGGCGGCAACGGGCACAGCGGGCAGAGCAGCACCGACGTCCACTTCGGCCTCGGCGACGACGCGGGTGACACGAACACCGTGGCACTGACCTGGCGAGACGCCACCGGGACGGTGCAGAACGCCGAGGTGCGGGTGGGTCGCGGCTGGCACACGGTGGTGCTGCCATGACCGGGACGTTGACGCTCCCCACGCCGACGGCGCCACCCCGTACCCGGCTTCGGGACCTGCCCGCGAAGATGCGGCCCACCGACCCGGCGAAGCTGCGACTCGCGGCGCTGCGTCGGTTCGCCGTCGCGATCATGGTCCTCAACATCGTCGGCCACCTGTTCCTCGGCTTCGAGCAGACCATCGCGCAGATGATCCTCGTGGTCCTGATGTGCTACGTCACCGAGATCGCGCTCGAGACGCTCGTGGCCCGGCGGGATGCGAGGCGGCCGGCGTACCTGGCGCGTACCGAGGCGCCCACCCGACGCGAGCGCGTCCTGTCGCTGGTGAACTTCCTCCTGCCGGCGCATATCAGCGGATTCGCGCTGGCGATGCTGCTGTTCATCAGCGACCGTCTCGACCTGTTCGTCGTCGCCGCGGTCGTCACGATCAGCAGCAAGTACATCTTCCGGGTCCGGACCGGGAAGGGCGACAAGCACTTCTTCAACCCCTCGAACTTCGGCATCACGGTGATGCTGGTGCTGTACGCCAGCACCGTCAGCATCGCGCCGCCGTACCAGTTCACCGAGAACCTCGGTCACTTCGGCGACATCGCACTCCCCGCCTTCCTCGCCTGCCTGGGCCTGTTCATCAACTTCATCTTCACCGGCAAGCTCCCGCTGATCTTCGCGTGGATCGGTGGCTTCACCGCCCAGGCGGCGATCCGCGCGGTGTTCACCGACGACACCTCCTTCCCCGCCGCGATGTCCCCGCTCACCGGGATGGCGCTGCTGCTCTTCACGCTTTACATGATCACCGACCCTGGGACGACGCCGAGGTCCACGTCCGGCCAGATCACGTTCGGCCTCTCGGTCGCCGCGGTCTACGGCGTGCTGATGCTCTTCCACGTGGCCTTCGGCGTCTTCTTCGCGCTCACGATCGTCAGTGCCTGCCGCGGCGCCGGTCTGTGGATCACGGCGCGGCGCGCGTCCCGTACCACGTCCGCCGAATACCGCATGGATGGAGGCGCGCCGAAGATCGCCACGAACCACGCGACGTAGCGGATCCCGAGTGCGTTCGTCGACACCTGGTCCTGGCGTTCACGCGCTGGTGGGCGGGCCGAAAGGAGAAACAGTGGAACTCGCAGAGACACTTCGAGAGACGGTCGCGATGTTGGTCATGGCCGAGCCCGACGAGATCGGCCTCGACACGTCCTTCGCTGAACTGGGGGTCGACTCGCTGGGTCGCCTCGAACTGATCGCCCACGTCGAACAACACCTCGGCAAGATCCTGCCGGAGAACCAGACCCCACAACTGGACACCATCAACGAGGTCGTCGAGTTCGCCGATTCCCTGGCGGCCGCATGACCGCCAGGACACCCGTGGTCACCGGTCTCGGCGTCGTCAGCGCCGCCGGCATCGGTGCCACGAACTTCTGGCAGGGCCTGCAACAGGGCACACCCCGATTCCGTACGGTGTCGCTGTTCCCGACCGACGACCTGCCGAACCACGTCGCGGGCGAGATCGGGCCCTGGACAACCGGCTTCGACACCGTCGACACCGACCGGCTCGACGGCGACCGCACGGCCACGTTCGCGCTCGCGGCGCTGGACCAGGCGATCGCCGATGCCCGGCTCGGCGACGTCCGGCCGGACCGCGTGCTGGTCGGGACGACCGTCGGGGACGTCGCCGATCACGAGCGGGCACGGCGCGAGGTCGTACGCAGCGGTGCCGGTCGGCCGGGGTCGCTGGACGTGGACGGGTCACTGCGTACCCGGATCGCGCGGCACCTCGGCGGGTCGGTACCGGTGGAGCTGTTCGTCACGGCGTGCGCCGCCGGCAACATGGCGCTGATCCGTGCCGCACAGCTCGTCGCCGACGGCTCCGCCGACGTCGTGGTGTGCGGCGGGGCCGAGGCGCTCTCGCGGATGGCCTTCACCGGCTTCTCGCGGATGCGCGGCATGGCGCAGGAGCGCTGTCGCCCGTTCAGCGACGCGCGGGACGGACTGCTGCTCGGCGAGGGCGCCGCCGTCCTGGTCGTGGAGTCGGCCGCGCACGCCGCCGCCCGTGGCGTACCGGTGCGCGCGACGATCACCGGTTACGGCCTCACGTGCGACGCGAAGCACCCGGCGGCACCGGACCTGTCCGGCGACGGTGTGGCCCGGGCGATGCGATCCGCGATAGCCGGCGCGGACCCCTCCGACGTCGCGTACGTCTGCGCCCACGGCACCGGCACACCGCAGAACGACGCCGCCGAAGCGGCCGCCTACCGCAAGGTATTCACCGGGTTCCACCCGCCGATCAGCTCCATCAAGGCACTCATCGGGCACTCCCTCGGCGCCGCCAGCGCGATCGAGGCGGTCGCCTGCGCGCTCGTGCTCGCGCACCAGCGGACGATCCCGCAGTGGGGTCTCGACGACGCCGGCACCTCGCTCGGTGTCCGGCCGGCGACCGGCGGTCAGGACGACGCGTCCCGGATCGACCTGGTGCTGAACAACGCGTTCGCCTTCGGCGGCAACAACACCTGTGTCGGCCTACGGCGGCCCGCGTACGAGGAGGCCACCGCATGACGAACGAGATCCACTGTGCCACGGCGGCGGTCGCCGCCACCTTCGACCTCGGCCGGTTCGCACCGCTCACCGCTGCCCCGGCGCCGTCGGCCGACCTGCCCGCCCTCGTCCGCCGATACCGGTCGGCGCGTTCCGCCGTCGTGGTCCAGGCCCTGCAGACGTGGCTCGACCGTGCCGGAGCCGAGCTGCCCGCCCCCGAACGTCGCGGCATCGCCCTCGGCACCGAGACCGGCGCGGGCCCGGACATCGACGCGTTCCTCGACGAGTCGATCCGCCGGGGTGACCACCTCGTCAACCCGGCGCTCTTCCCGATGACCGTGCACAACGCCGCCGCCGGCAACGCGGCGATCGCCGCCCAGTGCCGTGGCCCGAGCGTGGTGGTGAGCGCGGGTACCGACTCGGTGTGGTCGGCGCTCGACACGGCCCGCGCGCTGCTCGTCGACGGCAGCGCCGACATCGTGTTCGTCGGCGGCTTCGAGTCGCAGCGGCTCTCGGACGGCGGCACCGGCACCGTCGCCGCCTTCATCGCTCTCAGCACGGACCCGGCCGCCCTCGGGGACAGTCACCTGGCGCCGCTGACCGCGCAGTTGCACCGGGCCGGCGTCGCGGCGGGACCGGCGGCGGCGCGGCCGGGCCCGCCCGAGGGGGGCGACGGTGGCGGTGTGGCGGCCCTGGTCGGGTTCGCGAACACGTTCGCCCCGCAGCCCGTCGCGGCAGGCACGGCGGGGGACGTCGCGGGCACGGCGGACGGAGTCGTCGGTGTCTCGGACGCGGTCGCGGCCGGGGCGGTCGCGCGATGACGGCCCCACCGGCGGTCGAGACGGACGCGACGACCGTGGGCCGGACGACGCGGGCGACCACGTTCCTCGTCGGCGCCAGCGGCGACATCGGGCGAGCGGTGGCCACCACCCTCGTCGACGCCGGCCACCGTCTCGCGCTCACCTGCCACGCGAACGAGGAGGCGATGCGCGAGCTGCTGGCCCACGCCGACAAGGCGGGCCTGGACAGCGTCGGCAGCCGGTGCGACACGCGGAGCCCGAGCGCCGTCCGCGCGACCTACGAACGCTTCGTCGAAGCGCTCGGGCCGCCGGGCGTCCTCGTCTACTGCGCCGGGATCCGACGCGACCGGCCGCTGTTGCAGATGGCCGACGAGGACTGGGCCGACGTCCTCGACACCAATCTGCGGGGCGCGATGCAGTTCGTCCGGCTGGCCGGGGCGGACATGGTCCGCGCCGGGTTCGGCCGGATCATCCTGATCTCGTCCGTCTCCGGGCGGGCCGGCGTGGCGGGCCAGGCGAATTACGGCGCGAGCAAGGGCGGCATGGAGGCGATGATCCGTGCGTTGACCCGCGAGTTCGGGCAGTTCGGCGTCACCATCAACGGCGTCGCGCCGGGTCTGGTGGAGTCCGCCATGACCGCCGACCTGCCGTCCGCCGTCAAGCGCGCCTATCTGAGCCGGATCCCGCTGCGGCGCTTCGCGGAGCCGGAGGACATCGCCCCGCTGGTGAGCTTTCTCGTCTCGGACGGCGCTCGATACATCACCGGGCAGACCTTCGTGGTCGACGGTGGGCTGACCGCATAGGAGGCGCGGATGACCAGGCCAGTGGTGATCACGGGACTCGGCGTCGTCAGCGCCGGTGGCATCGGCATCGAGCAGACCTGGCGGACCATCGAGACCGACCCGCCCTGCGCCGAGCTGGTCGAGCTGCCCTCCGCGCGTCCGGAGGACGGCAAGTTCAAGGTCTTCATGGCCCCGGACTACCGCCTCGCGGACGTCACCGAGACGTACGTCGACGGCGCCCAACTCGAACGCGAGGGCATCGACCGGCAACGCGACATCAAACACCTGGTCGCCGCGGCCGGGCTCGCCATCGACGACGCCGGTCTGCGGTCCTTCTCCGACCTCGACCTGCGGGAGGTCGGGCTGGTGGTGGCCGACGAGCACCCGGGCGTCGAGCGTCTGGCCCGGACGCTGTACGGGGCGGTGGCGGACGAGGCCACGGCGCAGGCCGACTACACCGACCTGTCGGAGCAGATCTTCGCGCTGAACACGTTCCTCGCGCCCTACCTCGTCGCTCGCGCGCTGCACATCGGCGGCGAGTGCGGCTTCGTCAACTCCGCGTGCGCGTCCGGCCTCACCGCGATCGACAACGCCGCCACCCAGATCCGGCTGGGCCGCACCCCACTGGCCATCGCGGTGGCCTCCGACGACCCGCTCAGCTCGGGCAAGTTCCGGTGGTTCGCCGACATGCACCTCTACGCGACGGACGGTGTCCCCCGGCCGTTCGACCCGGCGGCCTCCGGCACCGTCTTCGGCGACGGCGGCGCCGCGGTCGTCCTGGAGGACGAGGAGCACGCCCGACGCCGTGGTGCCCGGATCTACGGTCGCCTGCGCGGTGCCGGGTTCACGCAGGACGGGTGGCGGGTCAGCGCGCCCAACCCCGCGAGCGCCAACCAGGAGCGGTCCATCCGGCGGGCGCTGCGCGAGGCGGCCCTCGACCCGGAGCACGTCGACGTGGTCGTGCCGCACGGCACCGGGATCCGGATGATCGACACCTACGAGGCCAGGACGATCCGGCGACTCTGGCCGGACCGAGACCGGCAACCGGTGTGCCTCCCGCTCAAGCCGTACGTCGGGCACAACCTCGGCGGGTCGTCGCTGCTGGAGACGGCCCTGCTGCTCAAGGCGATGGCGGAGCGGCGGGTACCCGGGACGCCCGGCGCCGGGTCCGCCCACGGCCTCGACCTCCCCACCGCCTGGGAGTCGAGACACATCCGGTACGCCGTCAAGTCCGCCGTCGGTTTCGGCGGGTTCTACGGTGCGATCGTCCTGGAGTCGATCTGACATGCCCGACCAGACGCAGACCCAGACCCAGACCGGCCACGTCGACGCCTACGTGGACGAGGCGTACCTCGACGCGTGCGCCGACGCGTGGCAGGTGACCGGCGACCTCGCGCAGTCGATCCTGGACACGCTCGATCCCGAGACGGTGGACCCCACCGACGACCATCGGCGGCACTGCGTCGACTGGCTACGCCGGGCCGCCGACCGCCGGACACTCCCCCGGCCCGCGCCGGTGGCGGCCCCGTCGACGGACGCCCACGCGCCAACGGTCGACCTGCTGCGCCACGCCGCCGGCGCGTACCCCCGGTTCCTGGACGGCACCTTCTCCGGCCGCAAGATCCTGCTCGCCGGTCCGGGCATGCGGCTGTGGCACGGCTACTTCCAGTCCGACAACCTGCTGTACCGGCCGCTCAACGCCGCCGCCGGTGCGGCGGTCAGCCACACCCTGCGGACCGGTGGCGGCACCCGGATCCTCGAGGTGGGCGCCGGCACCGGCGGTGCGACCGCGCACCTGCTGGCACAGTGGCCCGACGACCTGCGCGGCGCCTACGACTACACCGTCACCGACATGAGCGCCAGCCTCCTGGTCGGCGCCCGCCGCAGGCACAGCGGGAACACCCCGCCCCACGTACGCCTGGAGTTCCGCCGGTTCGACTTCGACCTCGCCGACGACCAGGGCCTGGCTCCGGGAAGCCACGACGTCGTGCTCGCCGTCAACGCGCTGCACGTGGCCGCCGACATCCCGTCGACTCTGCGCCACCTCCGGTCACTGGTCCGCCCCGGCGGCGCGCTGGTGCTCAGCGAGTCGCTCTGCGCCACCGGCGACCTCGTGCACCAGGAGTTCATCTTCAACCTCCTGCCGATGCCCGCCGACGCCGGCCGGCGGGGAAGCCGCTTCTATCCGGCGGCCGCCTGGCAGGCGTACTTCGACGCCGCCGGGATCGACGCGGAGATCCAGGTCAACACCGCCGGCCCCGAACTGGTGATGGTGGCCGTCGCCGCCGCCGAGGCCGTGCGGTGAACGGACGGGGGGCGCTGCGGACGCCGGATGGCCTCGGTCGCGTACCGGCCGTCCAGGCGGAGGCCGCCGCGCGTCCGGTGCGGGTCCTGGTCACCGGGGCGACGGGTGTGCTCGGCAGGTGGGTCGCCGAGGGGTTCGCCGCACTCGGTGACCACGTCACCACCTTCCCCGGGCGGGAACTCGGCGTGGCGGGGGCGGGAACGGGTCGGGCGTTGCGCAGGGCGGTGGCCGAGGTCGACGCCGTCTGCCATCTCGCCGCCGCCACGCCGTTGCAGCCCGGCCGACGTACCGACCTCACCTACGCGCGGTGCAACGTCGACGCGACGCGCCTGCTCCTCGACGCCGTCGCCGCCACCAGCGGATGCCGGGTCGTGTTCGCGTCGACCGCGATGGTCAACGGCCTGGGCCCGGCGGACACCAGACGGCACTCCGACCGGGCCGCCTATGCCGAGTCGAAGCTGATCGCCGAGGGCCTCGTCGAGGCGTACGGCTGGGGTGTCTCGTTGCGGTTCAACGCCCTCGGCGGGCCGCGCACGCCGACCGACCGGGGCATCGTCGCGGCGGCGCTTCGGGCCGCCGACGAGAACCGGCCGTTCGACGTCTACGGCGACGGGTCGTCGGGCCGCGACTACCTGCACGTCCTCGACGCCGCGCGGGCGGTCGTCTGCGCCGCCCGCCGACCGGTGGCGGGCTACCGGGCCGTCGAGATCGGCAGCGGCCGGTTGTCCACGATCGACGCCGTCATCGCGGCCGTGGAACGCGTCACCCGGCGGCGGGTGCCGCGCCGACATCTGCCGGTACGCGCCGACGTCGACGACCGACCCGCCTGCGACCTGGGTCCGGCCCGCGCGGTGCTCGACTGGACACCGCACCGGTCCGACCTCGCCACCCTCGTCGGCGACCAGTGGGCCGAGCAGCGGGAGCCGGGCACGTTCTCGGCCGGCCTCCGGTGGACTCTCGACCCGTCGGGTCGGCCGCTGACCGTCGTCGCGCCGCGAGCAGGAGGCTGACCATGACGAACACGGACGCCGGGTCGCCGACCGACCCCACACGCGACGTCGACCTGATCGTCGTCGGTGGTGGCGTCGCCGGACTGTCGGCCGCCTTCTACTGGATCACCGACGTCGACCGGGACGCGCGGGTGCTGATCGTCGAGGCCGGTCCACGGATCGGCGGACCCGCGATCCAGCACACCTTCGACGTCGACGGCCACCGACTCGTCTCGCCGGGCGGCGCACAGGAACTGACCTTCCCCTCCGCCTTCGCCCCCGCCGTACGATCCGCCCTGTCCACCGTCGGCGTCGACGTCGACCGCTTCCACTCCGACACCGTGGCGGCGCACTACACCGACCGGGGCGCCGAAGGGCACGGCTTCGCCTTCGCCGCGTCGATCTGGGGGCGAAGCCACCTGGTCGCCCACGGCCCGTCGGCCGCCGCCGACTTCGCCGACGCGCCGATCGCGCCACGGGCCAGGCCGGAGGTCGCCGCGCTCGTCGACGAACCCACCGACTGGCTGGCCGGCAGGACCGACGACGAGAAGCTCGCCGCCCTCCGCGGGCGTAGCTGTGACGAGGTGCTTCGCGACTTCGCCGCGCTCGACGAGGACACCCACCGGTTCCTGCGGTACAGCACGTCCGCGCAGTCGGGCATGACGTTCGACCAGCATCCCGCCCTGGACGCCGCGCTGATCGGATACCTGGGCCTGGACGGGATCGGTGTCCGCCCCGGCGGCGACCCGTGGGACGGGCTGACCCGGACCGGCGCGAGATTCTTCCCCCACCTGGACCCGCCGATCTTCCGGTTCCCGGACGGCAACGCCACCGTCGCCCGGGCCCTCGCCCATCACCTGGTCCCCGACCTGTTCGACGCCGACACCGTCGACGACCGGCTGACCGCCGAGATGTCCGTCGACGCGCTGGACCGGCCGGACAACCAGGTGCGGATCCGCCTGAACGCCACGGCCACCGCGCTGCGCCACGACGATCCCGACACGGTCCTGGTCGAGGTGACGGCGGCCGGTGGAGCCACGACCACGTACCGGGCCCGCGCCGCCGTCGTCGCCGCCCCCGCCCACGCCACGGCGCGGCTCGTCCCGGAACTCGGGCCGGATCAGCGGGCCACCGCCGCCTGCCTCGGCCGGTACCCGATCGTGTCGGCCTCCGTCGCGGTGCGGAACTGGCGTGCCTGGCAGTCGCTCGGCATCTCCCGGCTCTCCTGGCCCGGCCACCCCACCTGGCAGATCGCCGGGCTGGAGTTCCCGGTCACCATCGGCGCCTGCGCACCGTCCGCGTCGCCCGACGATCCCACGACCGCGACCGCGCTCGGCGCGCTCACCGAGGCCGGTACCGCGCCCGCCGCCGGTGCGGCCGCCGGGCGTCGACGGCTACGCGCTGCCACGGCACGCCGGGAGATGGCCGCCGAACTGCGGAGTCTGCTGGCGGAGGCGCTCGCACCCGGTGGTTTCGTGGCCGACCGCGACATCGTGGACGTCCGCGTCGAGGTCTGGCCGCACGGCTATGCGCGGTACGCCACCTCGCGTGACCGCCCCGGCGACGGCAGCGCCGCGACCGAGGCCAAACGCCGGCTCGCCGACGGTGTCGGACGGATCGCCGTCGCCGGTGTCGACGTCATCGACCATCCCTTCCTCGACGGCGCCATGGAATCCGCGCATCTCGCCGTCGTTCGTCTCGCGGGCGGCGGAGCCGGCCGATGACGAGCCCCGTCTCCACCCACCGCCCACGGCACCACTCACCACGGAGGAACGACTCGCCATGAGGTTGCTGTTCTGCAGTCTGCCGGCCCACGACCACCTGCTGGAAATGATCCCCGTCGCCGAGGCCGCGAAGCGGTGCGGGCACGACGTCGCCATCGCCGTGTCGGCGCGCTTCGCCGCCACCGTCGAGGCGCTCGGCATCGAGCACATCACCGCCGGTCCGGACTGGGTCGGCGACTTCCTCGACAGCCTCGACGGTGACGTCCTCCCCGAGGAGATGGAGGACTTCACGCAGAACTTCATGGCCGAGCTGTTCTGCGGAGAGGCGTGTGTCGCGATGGGCGAGGACGTCGCCAGAGCGATCGCGGACTGGAATCCCGACGTCGTGCTGCGCGACACCGGCGAACTCGGCGGATACCTCGCCGCCGAGCGGGCCGGGCTGCCGCACGTCACCGTCGGTGTCCTCGACTTCAACGGGATGATGCTCGGCAAGGGCGTCGTCGCCGCGCTCGACCGCCGCCGTAAGCAGTTCGGACTGCCGCCGGACCCGGACGGCCTGCGGCAGTACGCCTACGGACACCTCAACATGCTGTCCCCCAGCTTCGCGCCGGAAGAGCTCGACCTGCCCAACGTGTTCACCGTCCGGGTGGACGGCGTCCGGCGCGGCGAGGTGCTGCCGGAGTGGATCGGTGACCTGGTCGACGACGGGCGCCCGCTGGTCTACGCCAGTTTCGGCACGGCGGCCTCGACGATCCCCTCCTACGGGCCGCCGCTGGCCAAGGTGATCGCCGGCATGGGCGCCGTCGACGCGAACGTCATCGTCTCCACGGGCAAGGGGCTGGACTGGCACGGTAAGGAGATCATCGAAGGCGTCCCGGTACCCGACAACGTCCGCGTCGTCGAGTGGGTGCCGCAGGCGCTGCTCATGCGCTCCATCGACATGCTGCTCACCCACGCCGGCCCGGCCACCGCCCGCCAGGCGATCGTCAACGGTGTGCCCGTCGTCGCGGTGCCGCTGCTCTTCGACGCGTTCGAGATCGCCGAGCGGTTCACGCAGCACGGCATGGGCGTGCAGTTGGACTGGACGAGTTTCACCCCGGAGGACGTGGCGGCGGCGACCACCACCGTCCTCGGCGATCCGGCGTACCGGCGGGCGGCCCGCCGGTTGCAGGCCCGGACGCTGACGGTGCCGCCGATCGACGACGCGGCGGTCGGGTTCATCGAGCGGGTCCACGCCGAGAACGCGCGCCGATGACCGGCACCGGCGAACGGGTACGGTCGCGCGTCGCGGCCCGGATGGCACTCACCGACGAGCGGCTGGACCGTCGGCTCGCGCTGTTCACGCCGGTCGACGCCGCCGTGGGCGATCTCGTCCGCGCGATCAGCCGCGAGTTCGCGTACGGCTTCAACGACACGCTGCGCACGTACGATCCGGCGGCGGTGCGCGCTCGGCTCGACGGCATGGCGGACGACTACCTGGCGCCCTTCTATGTCGAGGGTGCCGCGATGGCGCTCGCCGCGGCGGGAGCGCTGTACCCGGGCCGGGCCCGTACCGCGCATCACCACCTGCTCGCCACGCTGCCCGGCCACCGGTATCTGATCTTCGCCGGCTGGGGATGGTGGTACGCCGTGCGGCCCTTCGCCGCGCGCGCGATGAGACGCAGTCCGCTCTGGCGTCAGGACGGTCTCTTCACCGGCCTCGGCATCGACGGAATGGCGTTCGCGACGTGCTTCCTCAAGGCGAAGCCACCGCGTTTCGACGTGCCCTGCCCCTTCCCCGAAACGGAGTACGAGACGCTCTGGTTGCAGGGTCACGGTCGGGCGCTCTGGTTCGTCGCCGGTGGTCGCCCGGACGTTATCCGGGACCAGTGCGCACGGCTGTCCCCGCAGTCGAGACCGGAGTTGTACGCCGGTCTCGGCCTGGCGACCGCGTTCGCCGGGATGCGCCGGATGCGGTGCGTCCCGGAGGCACCCTCGGATCAGGAGTCCGAGCGACGCGCCTACTTCCAGGGGCTGGCGTTCGGCCTGACCGCGCGCCGGGAAGCGTCACCCCGCAGCTTCGAGAGCTTCCTCGACCAGCTCGACGGGTCCAGTGCCGACTGGGTCACCACGGTCACCGACCGGTGCCTGCAACCACCCGAACGCGACGCCAGCATCGACGGCGGCTACGTGGCGTGGCAGCGACGGCTCCGCACCGAACTCCCGCTCCCCGGACGACCGGCATGAGCAAGCCACGGCACGTCTGCGCCATCCGCGATCCGATCCCGGCCTACCGGCAGGGCATCGCACGCGAGCTCGACAACGCCGGCTACGAGACGGCCGAGCCGGGCGACTGCTACGCCTGGATCCGGCGTTTTCGTCATGCGGCCCACCCGACCGAGTACCGCCTCGCGGTGCTGCTCTCCGTCCGCAGTGAGTCCGACATCGAGGTGCTCGCGGCGCTACGGGCACACGACGACGCGGTGGCACTGCTCGCCCTGCTGGTGGACCCCGCCGCCGACGACTACCGGCGCGCGCTCGACGCCGGCGCCTGGGGTGTCGTCGACTATGCGGCGTCGCCGGACGAGATCGTGGCCGCGCTCGAAGCGACCTGGGCCGGTGCCGTCCGGCTGCCCAGGGCGGTCGCCGTCGACCTGCTCAGCCGCCCCGGACGGACCGAGGCGGACCTGTCGGTGGACGAGTCCGACGTGCTGCGCCTCGCGGCACTCGCCAGCGGATGGAGTGTCGAACGCCTCGCCAGCCACGAGAACTTCTCGACCCGGGCGATGTTCCGGCACCTCCAGGAGCTGTACCGCACGCTCGGCGTGTCGAACCGGCACGAGGCCGTGGTGGTCGCCGCGCGGCACGGCCTCCTCGACGGCTCCATGGACGCCATGCGGCAGCGGGCGGCGGACGACGGCCGGTCCGCCGTCCGCAACGGCACCGCGCCCCGGGCGGTCCTGGCCGACACCGCACACCGTGTGGACCGGCAGCCTCCCGCGACCGTGGCGGCGGCCCCGAGCCGCCGGTGACGCCCGGCTGATCGCGGAGGCCGACGTCCACATCGTGGCCGAGCGCCGTGGGCAGGCCGAGCCGTGCCGTGGCCGGCCCTGCGGGCGAAGGGGCCGCACCGCCGCCGAGCCGAACGTGCGGGCGGTCAGCCGCTCCGCGGCGTCAGGCGGCGGTCCGCGCGGCCGGGCGCCGCAGCGGGGTCGGGCGCGACAGCGACTCCCCCGCCACCGCGCCGACCAGGCACACCAACGCGCTGCGCGCCTGCATGTTGACCTGATGGCTGTGCACCAGCATGGCGATCACCTCGCTGACCGGGCACCACCGGAAGCCCGGCGGGGCGTCGTGGTGGTCGACCACCGTGACGAGATGCCGGCAGCGACTGTGCAGGAAGCGTCCGCCCTCGTCGGAGAGGACCGCGTCGAACAGGACCGCCTCCGCCGGGCTGTCGAGCAGGAGGGTCAGCAGCTCCGCCTCCGCGCCGGATCGTGGCGCCTCGCCGCCCGCGATCTGCACGGTCGGGCCCAACTCCACGTCGTCCACGAGGCCGGGCTCGGGACGGGCCTGCATGAGCAGGTGGAGTTCACCGTCGCGGTCGGCGACGGCGAGGCCCACCACACCGAGACCGACCGGGCGGACCATCGGCTGGCACCACTGGTCGACCTCGCGTCCGGCCGCGTCGACGCTGACGGCGACGACCTCGAAACCCGTACCGTCGTCGCGCCGGAGCGCGTCGGCGCTCCGGCGCCAGCCCTGAAGGTCCGGCAGGGCGACACGGACGGAGACGGACGACTGCCGGGCGCGTTCGGCCGAGAGCCAACGCGCCAGCGGCCGGACGTCGCACCTGGCGGCACCGGCCAGCGTCCGGGGCAGGACCGGCAACCGCGCCCCGGACACGGCGAACTCACCGGGCAGCGTCCACGGCGCGCAGCCCAGGACGGCACGGGTGTCGGCGTGCACGAGGTCGTCGTCGTGGAGCAACGCCAGCAGGTCGGCGAGCTCGATCCAGCGGAAGCCGACACCCGGCTCGAAGCGCGGTGTCCGGACGATCATCACCCGGTTCCGCTTCCGCCAGAAGACGCCGCCGTGCTCGGACTGCCGCGAGTCGACGAGGACGTCGGCCGTCGCGGGATCGAAGAGTTCGAGATACGGCACCGGTCGGCCGCCGTGCACCCGCTCCCGGTTGCTCCGGGTCGCCTGCACGGTCGGCGACAGTTGGATGCCGTTGATGTTGCCGGGCTCGGCCTTCGCCTGTACGAGCGCCGCGTAGCCCCGGTCCGACGGTGTCACCGCGATCGCCAGCAGGCCGATCTCCGGCTGGTCGACCATCGGCTGCATCCACGAGTGCCGCCCGTCCTCGGTACGCACGCGGTGCCCTCGAACAGCGAAGAACCGGCCGCTGCGATGCGTGAGCGCCGCCTCCCCGACGCCGGTGTTCCAGCCCGGTACGGCATCGAGCGGAAGTCTCGACGGCCGCGCGTACCGGGTGCGGCCCATCGCCTCTCGCCACTGTCGTATCTCGTCGAGCAGCGACGGATCTGCACGCGACTCGACGAGATGCGACGGGGTGGCCACCCGACGGTCAACCAACCCGCACCTCCGGCACGTAACGGATCCACCGGCCGCCCCGGTCGACGAACTCCTGCTCCTTGGCGACGATCTCGTCGGCGTGGTTCCAGGCGAAGAGCAGGAAGGTGTCCGGGTAGTCGGCGAGATCCTGCGGGAACGGCTCGACCGGGATGCGGGAGCCGGGAGTCGTGCGGCCCTGCTTCTCCGGCGTGGTGTCGTAGACGACGGGGAGCAGTTCCGGCCCGATGCCGCAGTAGTTCAGGACCGTGGCGCTCTTCGCGGTCGCGGCGTACCCCGCGACGCTCCGGCCGGCCTTCCGCTCCGCCACGAGTACGTCCCGGAGCTGCTCCCGGCGGTCGGCGACGCCGGCCGCGAACGCCTCCAGCCGAGGCAGGTCGTGCGTCCCGTCCCGCTCCTCGGCGGCGATCAGCGCGCCGACGGCGGGCGCGGGGGTCCGCCCGTCCCGGGCGAGCGTGTAGCGCAGCTCTCCACCGTGGACCCCGAGGTGCTCGACGTCCACCAACGCGAACCCGTGCGACTCGGCGATGCGCGCGACCGAGGTGGCCGAGAAGAGATAGAAGTGCTCGTCGTAGATCTGGTCGAACGAGCCGAGACGCAACACGTCGCCGAGATAGGGATCCTCGAAGACGACGACACCGTCTGTGGCCAGCAACGTCTCCAGGCCCGTGAAGACACCGCGCAGGTCGGGTATGTGGCACATCGTGTTCGCCGCGTACACCACGTCGGCGGGGCCGAACTCGTCGCGTATCCGGCCGGCGGTGGCGGCGTCGAACCATTCCGCCCGGGCGTTGACCCGGCGGGCCACCGCTTCGTCCACCATGTTGGCGGCCGGGTCGACGCCGAGGTGTCGGATGCCGCGATCGGCGATGGTGGCGAGCATGGTGCCGTCGTTGCTGCCGATCTCGACGACGAAGGGATCCGGGGAGGTCAACCCCGCGACGAGGCGTTCGGCGGTCGCGGCGAAATGGGACGCCATGCGCCGCGACGACGAGGTGCGGAACGGATACTCCTCGTGGAACATCCGCTCGACCGGGACCGGATCGGCGAGTTGGACGACGTGACAACCGTGGCACACCACGGCCCTGAGGTGGAGCCAGAACTCTTCGGAGGGATCGTCGGGGATTCGGAATGCGTCGGACAGCGGTTGCCGGCCCAGATCCAGGAACTGCGTCACCGCGTCGCCACAGGCTCTGCAAGGCATGTAGCGGATGCTAGGCGCTGACCACCGGCTCAGCCTGGCGCCCGTCGTGGATCACCCCGACCGAGTCACAGCCGCGCCGGTCGGCGTCCCAGGTGCGCCACGTTTTCTGGCGTGCCTGTCGGATCGACTGGCGTGATTCGCCGGTGCCCGGCTCCGCGATGCGCTCCTAGGGTTGCGATTACGAGCGAACCGCCGACCGGAAGCAATCACACCCGTCAAGACGACTCGCACGAAAGGTCGAAGAGATGATCAAAATCGGTGACATGCTCCTCGAAGAGCTCGACCGCGATCTCCCCAGCGAGATCGCCGACCCGGCCGCCGCCCTGCGCGGCCGCGCCGGCCAGGTGCTCGAGGTCATGACGCCTCGGCGCACCTTCGCCGACGGCAGCCGCGGCTACCACGCGATCGCACAGACCACGATCGAGGTCGTCGCCGGCAAGGACCCCAACGACACGACGATGCCGCGGGAGCGTTTCGAGTTCCCGGAGTCGCCCTGCGTCATCCAGCTCCACGACCCGGTGCTCACGCTCAACGGCGCCCTCCGGCTCGACCTCGAGATCAAGTCCTACCGGGCCGAGGCGACCAGTCAGGTGCTGTTCCCCGGGCAGAAGGTGGCCCTCGGCGTCGGGCGGTCGTTCGACGTCAACCTGCCGCCGTCGGTCGGCCGTCTGGAGATCCCGCTCGGGATCGACTTCGCCGCCGGTGACACGGTGCGCAGCCACCAGATGATCTTCCTGGCCGTCGAGACGCCGATCGGTACGCTGCACAACCCGGACGCGGCGCACATGTTCGCGACGGTCAACAAGGTACCGCCGATCGGCTTCTCCTACTTCCAGGAGGGCCTCGTTCCGATGGCGAACGCCGACAACGAGGTCGTCGCCATCAAGGTGTTCACCGAGACCGCCCTGCGCCGGGTGGTCACGGACTGACCCGACACCGGGCAGAGGTTCGCTCGACGCTGCCGCCGCACCCCCGTACTCGGGTGCGGCGGCGCTCGCGGTCACCCACTGCCACGGGCACGAGATCGCCGGTCCGACCGGTACGGACACTGTCGACAGTGTGCGTTTGCACGCGGTCGCGACACGCGACATTGTCGTCCGGCGACCCAGGCGAAATGTATGAAACGCTGCTAACGTACACCTTCGCCTACCGTCTTGCGCGGCGTAAGAATTGACGAGCAATCAACTGAAGGGACAGCCCAACGTGCCGAACCTGAAGAGTGTCACGGCGGTTCTGCCGGTCTCCGATCACGCCGCCGCTGTCGCCTGGTACAAGCAGTGGATCGGGCGCGACCCCGACGTCGAGCCCCAGGAGGGCGTCGCGGAGTGGCAGATCGCGGAGAACGCGTGGATCCAGGTCTCGCTGGATCCGGAGACCACCGGCAAGACCAACATCGTGATCGGTGTGGACGACATCGACGCCCATGTCGCCAGCCTCGCGAGTGCGGGCGTACCCACCGGCGAGATCCAGGACTTCGACTTCATCAAGCTGGTCGACATCGTGGACCCGGCCGGCAACAAGGTCAACTTCGTGTGGGAGAACCCGAAGTACGAGCCGCCGGCGGAATAGGACCACAGCACGACACCCGTTGACGGGTGTGAATGGTGGCTGGACGTCGCGTCCGGCAGTTTCACCAGGTCGGGGCACCTGGAACTGATCGCACGACGGATCGGGTTCCGGGTGCCCCGCGTGGTTTCCGGCTGATCGGTGTCAGCCTCTTGTGGAGGGTCCGTCGGGTGTGCTGATGTGTGCACGGGGCATTCCAATCCCGACCCCTCATTGGCAGGAGCCGACATGGCAGCAGAAACGTACGGAGAGGGCTACGCCGAACTCTTCGACTTCGTCTACGGCGCCGAAGCGCCCGACTCGATGGTGACGACCCTCGCCGATCTGGCCGAGGGCGGGCCCGTCCTCGAACTGGGCGTCGGTACCGGCCGGGTCGCCATCCCCCTCGCCGCTCGCGGGCTCGCCGTGACCGGTGTGGACAGTTCGACGGCGATGCTGAAGACCCTGGCCGGCAAGCCCGGCGGCGACTCGGTGCACACCGCGCTCAGCGAACTCCCGCAGATCGCGGTCGACGGCCGGTACCGGCTCGTCGCGTGTCTCGACAACACCTTCCTGCTGCTGACCACCCAGGACGCACAGACGCAGTGCGTCCTGAACGCCGCCGAGATGCTGACCGACGACGGTCTGCTGGTGCTGGAGACCTTCGCCCGCGCACCCGGCGACTTCGGGGTGATGCCCGCGCACCTGGGCGAGAACGCCACCGTGCTCTGGGCCTACCAGGTCGACCCGCTGTCGCAGCAGTTCCACATCCGCGAGATCATCTACGGCGAGAACCTGATGCGTGTCGTCCCGTTCGACGGCCGTGGGGTGTCACCCGCGGAGCTCGACCTGATGGCTCGGCTGGCCGGGCTGCGGTTGCGTGAGCGCTGGTGCGACTGGGAGCGGACCCCGGTCGAGTCGGACAGCCCGCTCGTCATCTCGGTCTTCGAGCGAGCCGACCAGTGAGCTGACCGGTGGTGTTCACAGCCGGGACAGGACGGCCCGCAGCTCGTCGATCACGCGGGCCTGGTCCGACGCCGACAGCGTCGGGTACATCGGCAACGAGAAGACCTCGTTCGCCAGTCGTTCGGTGACCGGCAGCGAGCCGACCTCCTGTCCCAGGTGCCTGAACCCGCTCATGGTGTGCACCGGCCACGGATAGCTGACGTTCAGCATGATCCCGGCCTCCTTCATCTGCCGGATGATCTCGTCGCGGGCGGGGTGCCGCACCACGTACAGGTAGTAGACGTGCTCGTTCCCGGGCACCACGGTCGGTAGTCCGAGGTCCGTTCCGGCGAACGCCTCGTCGTAGGTGGCCGCGATCGCGCGCCGGGCCGAGACGTACTGGTCCAGCCGCGAGAGCTTCCGGAGCAGGATCTCGGCCTGCACCTCGTCGAGACGACTGTTGAACCCGGGCGTCTCGACGACGTAGTAACGCTCCGCCATGCCGTAGTACCGCAGTCGCCGCAGGGTGGCGTCCACCTGGTCGTCGTCGACGACCACGGCGCCGCCGTCACCGTACGCGCCGAGCACCTTGGTGGGATAGAACGAGAACGCCGCCGCGTCACCGAACGACCCGACGATCCGGCCGTCCTGACGGGCCCCGTGGGCCTGGGCGCAGTCCTCCAGGACGGCCAGCCCGCGCTCCTGGGCGACCCGGCTCACCGCCCGCATGTCGACCGACTGGCCGTACAGGTGCACCGGAAGGATGCAGCGGGTGCGTTCGGTGACGGCGGCGGCCACCTGCCCGACGTCCATCAGTTGCGTGTCGTGTCGTACGTCGACGAAGGTCGGGGTCGCACCGACGGCGTCGATCGCGACGACCGTGGGGGCGGCCGTGTTCGACACGGTGATCACCTCGTCCCCCGGCCCGACACCGAGGCTGCGCAGCGCCAACACCAGCGCGTTCGTGCCGTTGTCGACGCCGACGCAGTGGCTGCGCTGATGCTTCGCGGCGAACGCCGTCTCGAAGGACCGCACGCTCGCCCCGAGCACCAGTTGACCCGATCTGAACACCTTGTCGACCGCTTCGAGCAGCTCTTCGCGTTCCGCCTCGTACTCGGTGAGGTAGCTCCACACGTTGATGCTCATAGTCGGTAAGGCTAGTGCCGCGACCGGTCGAGGTGGGCGCGGGCGGAAACGCATCCGTAACGAATGGGCCTGGCCCGACGCTCTCCACCGGTGTAGACAAGATTCGATCATGCCGTGCGCCGGAACCGGCGGGACGGCGTGGGAGAGGGGGTGCGGTGCGGGGCGAGTTGCAACGCATCGTCGACGCGGTCGCCGCCCACGTCGGCCGTCCCGCACTGATCGAGGACCGGCGGCAACGCGTCGTCGTCTACAGCGAACAGACCGGGCTGATGGACGAGGTCCGCCGCGCGTCGATCCTGCGGCGGCAGACCGCACCGGAGGTGATCGCCTGGCTGCGCGGCCTCGGCATCACCGACGCCCGCCGGGCGGTACGCACACCGGCCAGCCCGGAACTGGACCTGCTGCCCCGGCTCTGCGTCCCGGTGCGTCACCACGACCTGCTGCTCGGTTTCGTCTGGTTCATCGACCCCGACGGGACCATGACCGAGGTCGACCTGGCGGCCACCGGCCTGCTCAAGGAGCTGTCGCTGGCGCTGTACCGGGAGAACCTGCTCGGCGAGCTGGCCGCGCAGAGCGAGACCGAGGCGGCCCGGACCCTGCTCGCCGACAGTCCGGGCAGCCGCGACCAGGCGGTCCGGGCGCTGCTGGAGGCCGGGATGATCAACGCCGACGGGCCACGGACCGCGCTGGTCGCCCGGCTCGTCGCCCCCGAGGAACGGCAGCCGGACGAACGGGCCCGGATCGCGCTGGAACAGTCGCTGGTGGCCGCGCGCCGTCGGGCCGGTACGCGGGAGGCGCTGCACCTGGTCCGGCACGACCACGGGGTGCTCCTGCTGCCGGCCGAACCCGCCGCCGGCCGGCCGACGCCGGAGGTGGCCGCCCGGCAACTCGACGACGACCTGCAACAGGTGACCCGCAGCCTGGGTTCCGTGGAGCGGACGGTGGTCGGGGTCGGCCGGACCAGGCCACGGCTGGCCGACGTCGTCGAGTCGTACGTCGAGGCGCTGCACGCCGCCCGGGTCGGTGCGCAACTGCCGGCGTTGGGCCGGGTGGTCGCCTGGTCCGGCCTGGGTGTCTACCGGGTGCTGGCCCGGCTCGGCGAGCAGCAGCTCACGGTGGCCGACGTCCACCCGGGGCTGGCCCGGCTGGTGTCCACGCCGGGCCACCGCACGCTGCTGACCACTCTGGAGCACTACCTGGACCGGGCCGGCAACGCCCACGCCACCGCCGCCGACCTGCGACTGCACCGGACCACGCTCTACTACCGGCTGCAACGCATCGAGGAGCTCGCCGGCACCGACCTCAAGGACGGCGGCGAGCGGCTCTGCCTGCACCTGGCGCTGAAACTGGCCCGGCTGGCGGAGCGGCACGGCGGCGAGGAGTGACGGGCGCTGGGGTCACCGCAACCGGCGGGCGGGGAACCGGGCCGGCGGGTCGGCGATCGCCTCCTGGGCGGCGACCAGTTGCAGTTCGCGGGTGCCGGCCGCCAGGGTCGCCTCCAGCACCGCGAAGATCGAGGCGGTGGTGCGTTCCAGCGCCGTCGCGGGCGATCCGGTGCTGCGCAGGTGCGCCAGATAGAGCGCGGCGGTGACGTCGCCGCCGCCGTTCGGGCTGATCGGCAGCAGTGGCGTGGTCACCGCCCAGGCGCCCTCGTCGGAGACGGCCACCACCTCCAGCGAGTCGGGCGGTGCGTCGCCGTGCAGCACGCTGGTGACCAGGACGTGGCGGGGGCCGGTGGCGCGTACCACGTCGACCGCCGCCAGCACGTCGTCGAGCGAGTGCGTCGACCGGCCGGCGAGGAACTCCAGCTCGAACTGGTTCGGGGTGACGATGTCGGCTCGGGGCACCACCACGTCGCGCAGGTACTCGGGGATGCCGGGCCGGACGAACATGCCTCGGCCGACGTCGCCCATCACCGGGTCGCAGCAGTAGACGGCGTCCGGGTTGGCGGTCTTGACCAGGGTCACCGCGTCGAGGATCACCGCGCCCATCGCCGGGTCGCCCTGGTAACCGGAGAGGATCGCGTCGGCGTCGCCGAGCACCCCACGGTCGGCGATGCCGGCGATCACCTCGGCGACGTCGGCGGGCGCGAGCAGCGGTCCGCGCCAGGCGCCGTAGCCGGTGTGGTTGGAGAAGTGCACGGTCAGCACCGGCCAGACCTCGTGCCCGAGCCGTTGCAGCGGGAACACGGCGGCCGAGTTGCCGACGTGGCCGTAGGCGACCGAGGACTGGATCGACAGGATCTTCACCCGTCCATCATCGCGCCTACCGCTCCCCCGTCGCCGCAGGGGTCGCCCTTCGGCCAGGTCACGGCCGTGCACCGGGTGGGGGCCGCCGTATGGCCGCCCCCACCCGGTGAGGTCCTACTCGAACAGGGACAGGGTCAACGTCGAGGTGTACTCACCCGCGGCCACGTCAGCCGGGGTACGCAGGAACAGGT
>NZ_JBSFSO010000032.1:0-79524 GCF_053589795.1 Micromonospora sp. NPDC003241
ACCCGAAGATCACCCACCCCACAACCAGCCCACCCACCACCACCAACCCCACAGTCAACACCCCCCGACCAGCCCAAACAGGATGGAACTACTTCACCGAAGTTGCGCGGATCTTGGTGAACTCACACCGAACACCGGACCGGCGCCTCACCCCGCCCCCGTCCCCACTGCCCTGCCCCGCCCTTCCTCGGCGCGTTGATCAAGGGGGTTTTGGTCACGCCACCTCGGTGTGAACGACCAAAACTCCTTGATCACCCGGGCCGAGGGCTTTGCACCCCCGCGATCATGGAGTCGTGGCGGTTACAAAGTTGGGCGAATTGACGCAAACCAGCTGCCAGGCCTCCATGATCGGCGCAGGAGATCGGGGGGCGGGCACGAAGGCCGGGGGCAAAGCCGGCGGGACGGGAAGTCGGGGGCGGGACGGCCGGAGGGGTCGGGGAGGACGCGGCCGGCGGGATGGGGAGGACGGGAAGGGCCTTGGTCAGGTGGGGGTGTTGGGGATCGGACCGACGCTGGTGGCCAGTCGCGCCTGCGCTCGCGGATCCTCTCTGGAGAACCGGCCTCGGGTGACAAGCTCTCCACCGAGAAGGACATGCAACAGCGGTGGGGCTTCTCCACGACGATCATCAAGCACGCACTCACTCTGCTGAGGAGTGAAGGCCTCATCGAGGGTCGGCGGGGCTCTGGAGACTACGTGCGCGATCGGACCCAGCTCATCCGTCGCGCCCATTCCCGAGACATGCGCAAGCGCCTCGGCAGCTCATCGCCGTTCGCTCGGGACAGCGAAGCGGCCAGCGGCGATCGAGTTGGGAGGCGGCGAGCGAGAAGGTCCCCGCGACGCCACGTATCGCGGGACGACTCGGCGTTTAGCCCGGCGAGCCGGCGACCCCTTGGTCGCCATCCGAGCAGACCGAGCCGCACTGACCCGCCCACCGCCCAAGCTGGCCCGTCAGCACTGTCGGCAGAGACGGGCGAGACACCGGCTCGTCCCGGATCTGCTACCGCTGTAGCCCGCCCACGCAAGCCCACCCGTGCCTTGACATCAAGGCCGTGCTCGATCCTGGATCGAGTGGTTATCGTGGCGCGGGGATGCCACTCGATCCAGGATCGAGCGTGATCTTGGCGGGGCGGGGCGGGGCGGGCCGCCCTCTCGTCTGCCGAATCAGGTCACGACCGGAGATGGCGCACATCTGTGGGACTGAGCCCTGTCGAGCTGAACCGTTTGTGCTATCGCGACGGGCATCGTCGTGCGCCTCGGTGTGCGGGCCCGGATCGCGATCCGTCTGCGCTATCAGCTCGATAGCGCCCGCACACCCCACCTCACCTCGCCGGGAGCATCCGCGCAGCAGCCGTCCACGTTCACTCCGCACCCAACAACCTGCGGAGAACGGGTCATCGACCTGGCGGTGCCCGGCCTTCATGGTCGTCGTTCGGTTGGCTTTCGGGGGGCTCTGGCCCAATGGGTCAGGAGCGGGTACCCGGCCTTCCCCGTGGGTCGGGTACCCGCGTCCCTGACGCGACCGAGGAGCGACTGCGTGACGACGACCGACATACGCGAATTCGACGTCTTCGGCGAGCACGCCGGGGCGGCCCGACTGTTGGAACAGACCCTGTTCGAGGTGAAGCGGGTCATCGTCGGGCAGGACCGGCTGGTGGAGCGGCTGTTGACCGCGCTGTTGGCCCGGGGGCACTGCCTGTTGGAGGGCGTACCCGGGGTGGCGAAGACGCTCGCCGCCGAGACCCTGGCCACGGCGGTGGGTGGCAGCTTCGCCCGGATCCAGTTCACCCCGGACCTGGTGCCGTCGGACATCCTCGGCACCCGAATTTATCGCCCGTCGACGGAGAGCTTCGACGTGGAGCTGGGGCCGGTGATGGCCAACCTCGTGCTCACCGACGAGATCAACCGGGCTCCGGCGAAGGTGCAGTCGGCGCTGCTGGAGGTGATGGCCGAGGGGCACGTGTCGCTCGGTGGACGCACCTATCCGGTGCCGACTCCGTTCCTGGTGCTGGCCACTCAGAACCCGATCGAGTCCGAGGGGGTGTACCAGCTCCCGGAGGCGCAGCGTGACCGGTTCCTGATGAAGGTGGTGGTCGACTACCCGACGGACGACGAGGAACTGGGCATCCTCTATCGGATGGGCACCAGCAGCCCGGCCGCCCGGCCGGTGCTGGACCCGGCCCGGCTGGTGGCGCTCCAGGCCCGGGCGCGCGAGGTGTTCGTCCATCATGCGTTGGCCGAGTACGTCGTACGCCTGGTGCTGGCGACCCGGGACCCGCGCCGCTTCGGGCTGGCCGACGTGGCGGACCAGCTCGCGTACGGTGCCAGCCCCCGGGCAACGCTCGGCCTGGTCGCCGCGGCACGGGCGCTGGCCCTGCTGCGGGGCCGCGACTACGTCCTTCCCGCCGACGTGCGGGAGATCGCCGCCGACGTGCTGACCCACCGGCTGGTGCTCAGCTTCGACGCGGTCGCCGACGACGTGGACGCCGGTGAGCTGGTGCGGCGGATCGTGGAGGCGGTGCCGCCGCCGCAGATCGCCCCGGCGCAGGAGCAGCAGGGGCCCGGCCTGGGGGCGGCCGCGTGAACCCACACACGACGAGTGTCGGGCGGCTCGCGCCGCAGGGTCGGCTGCGCCGGTTGGAGTTGACGGTCACCCGGCGTCTGGACGGGCTGCTGCACGGCCAGCACCTGGGGCTGCTGCCCGGAGCGGGCAGCGAGCCGGCGGGCAGCCGCGAGTACCGGGCCGGTGAGGACGAGGTACGGCGGATGGACTGGTCGGTGACGGCGCGTACCGCCGTGCCGCACGTGCGGACCGTGGACGCGGACCGGGAGCTGACCACCTGGACGCTCGTGGACGCCACGCCCAGCATGGACTTCGGCACCGCCGAGTTGGAGAAGCGGGAGCTGGCGGTGGCGGCCGTGGCCGCCGTCGGGTTCCTCACCGCCGGCACCGGCAACCGGCTCGGCGCTCATCTGCTCGGTGACGCCGGGGTACGCCGATTCCCCGCCCGCACCGGACGGCACCACCTGATCAGCCTGCTGCGGACGCTGATGGAGGTGCCCCGGGGGCGGCCCGCCACCCAGCCGGTGGCGCTGGCCGACGGGATCGACGGGTTGCGCCGCTCCGCCGGACGGCGTGGGCTCGCCGTGGTGGTCTCCGACTTCCTCGACGGCCTGCCCGACGAGGGGATGGGCGGCGCGGACGGGCCGCCGCCGGACTGGGAGCGACCGCTGCGACGGCTGGCCGCCCGGCACCAGGTGCTCGCCGTCGAGGTCCGCGACCCGCGCGAGCTGGAGCTGCCCGACGTCGGCCTGATCACGCTCGTCGACCCGGAGAGCGGTCGACGCCGCGAGGTGTCCACCGGCAGCCGCAAGCTGCGGGAGCGGTACGCGGCGGCCGCCGCCGCCCAGCGCCTTGCGGTGACCCGGGCGTTGCGGCGGGCGGGTGCGTCGCACCTGCCGTTGAGCACCGACCGGGACTGGATCGCCGACATCGTCCGCCACGTCCACGCCCAACGACGGCTCGCCCGAGCCACCCGACCACCGACCGGAGGTAAAGCGTGAGCTGGGAATCGCCGGAAAGGTTGTGGCTGCTCGCCGGGGTGGTCGCGCTGGTCGTCGGCTACCTGGTGATGCAGCGGCGACGCAGCCGGTACGCGGTGCGGTTCACCAACCTGCGACTGCTGGACAAGGTCGCGCCGGCCCGTCCGGCGTGGCGGCGGCACGTACCGGCCGGTCTGTTCATCGCCATGTTGGCGCTGCTGGTAGTCGGTTTCGCCCGGCCCACCGACGAGGTACGCGTACCGCGTGAACGGGCCACCGTGATGGTCGCGGTGGACGTGTCCCGGTCCATGCTCGCCGACGACGTACCGCCGGACCGGTTGATCGCCGCCAAGGACGCGGCCCGGGAGTTCGTCGCGGACCTGCCCGAGGAGTTCAACGTGGGGCTGGTGGCGTTCGCCGGCAGCGCCTCGGTGATGGTGGCGCCGACCGGCGACCGGGAGGTGATGGCGGCCGGTATCGACCGGCTCGACGAGGGCATCACCGGCGTGCAGGGCACCGCGATCGGCGATGCCATCGACGCCTCGCTGGAGTCGATCCGCACGCTTGACGCGCAGGCGGTCGAGGAGCCGCCGCCGGCCCGGGTAGTGGTGCTCTCCGACGGGGCCAACACCACCGGGCGCAATCCGACCTCGGCGGCGGGCGACGCGGTGGAGGCCGGGGTACCGGTCGACACCATCTCCTTCGGCACGCTCGACGGCCAGATCGGCGCGGGACAGCGCGTCCCGGTCGACGGGGAGACCCTGCGGGTCGTCTCGGAGCAGTCCGGGGGCGGCTACTACGAGGCGGGCAGCAGCGCCGAGCTGCGCGAGGCGTACGCCGACATCGGCTCGTCGGTGGGTTACCGGATGGAGCGGCAGGACGTGTCGGCCCGGTTCATCGGTGGCGGGCTGGTGCTCGCGCTGCTGGCCGCGGCGGCGTCGATGCTCTGGTTCTCCCGCCTGCCGTGACGACTTCGAAGGGACAGTTCATGACGAGCACGATTCCGGGCCTCGGTGAGCCGCGTGGGCCGCGGTTCGTCTCCCCGAACATGCATCCCGGTGCCGCCCCGAACGGCGTACCGGGAGGCACACCGACCGCCGTACCCGCGCCGCCGGGCGGATCGGCCCCGCCGGGCGTACCCACCGGGGCTGGTGGGGCGGTCGGGCCGGACACGCCGCCGGACGCCTCCCCCGGCGGTGGCCCGTCGCGGTGGCCTCGGATGTTGCTGGTCGGGTTGACGCTGGTGGCGGTCTCGGCGGGCGCCGGTGGGGTGGCCGGTCACCTCGCCGCCCGCGACGACGCGCCGGAGGCGGCGGAGGCCGCCGCGCCGCCGCTCACCCTCGGGCCCGGTGGCGACCTGGTGGCCGCCGCCGACCGGGTCCTGGCCGGGGTGGTGTCGGTGCAGACCTCCTCCGGCGGGCGCGGTGCCTCCGGTTCCGGTTTCCTGATCGACGACCGGGGGCACGTGGTCACCAACGACCACGTGGTGGCCCGGGGCGGCACGATCCAGGTAGTCGGTCAGGACGGCCGACGGTTGACCGCGCGGTTGGTCGGCCGTGACGCGGGTACGGACATCGCCGTGCTGCGTGTCGATCCGGGCAACGGGCTGCGCCCGCTGCCGCTCGCCCCCACCGGGCAGACTCGGGTGGGCGAACCGGTGCTGGCCGTCGGTTCGCCGCTGGGGCTCTCCGGCACGGTGACCGCCGGGATCGTCAGCGCGCTGGACCGCCCGGTCCGGCTCGGTGGTGGCGCTCGGCAGCCGGCGGTGCAGACCGACGCGTCCATCAACCCCGGCAATTCGGGCGGGCCGCTGGTCAACGGGCGGGGCGAGGTGGTCGGAGTGAACACCGCCATCGCCACACTGGAGGGAGGCGGCAACATCGGGATCGGCTTCGCGGTCCCGATCGACCGCGCGTCGCAGGTGGCGCAGAGGCTGATCGCGAGAGGGTGACGGGGACATGCGGCTGCTCGTGGTGGAGGACGAGGAGGACCTGGCCGGCGCGTTGCGGCTCGGGTTGGTCCGCGCCGGTTACGCCGTCGACGTCGCGGTGGACGCGGCGCAGGCGTTCGAGCTGCTGCTGGTCAACGCGTACGACCTGATGCTGTTGGACGTCAACCTGCCCGACGAGGACGGGTTCGCGGTGTGTCGGGCGATCCGCTCCGGCGCGGTCGAGGTCGCCGGTGGGCAGGACCTGCGGGTGTTGATGCTGACCGCCCGGGGCGCGCTCGGCGACCGGGTACGCGGGCTCGACGAGGGCGCGGACGACTACCTGGTGAAGCCGTTCGCCCTCGTCGAGCTGCTGGCGCGGGTACGTGCCCTGTTGCGGCGGGACACCGGCGGCACCGGGGTGGTGCTGACCGTGGGGGCGTTGACCCTGGACGTGGCGCGGCAGGAGGCCCGGCGGGGCGTCCGGGAACTCCAGCTCACCCGCAAGGAGTTCGGGGTGCTGGAGTACCTGATGACGCATCCCGGTCGGGTGGTACCCGCCGAGGAGCTGTTGGAGCACGTCTGGGACGCCAACACCGACCCGTTCACCGAGACGGTCCGGGTCACCGTGGGTACGCTGCGGCGCAAACTCACCGGCGCCGACACCGAGCCACCGATCGAGACGGTGATCGGGCGCGGCTACCGGTTGCGAGAGGTGGCGGCGTGAGCGAGCGTCACGGTGGCGCCGAGCGAAGCGAGGTGGCGGCGTGAGGCTGTTCCGGTCGATCCGGTTCCGGTTGACGGTGCTCTACTCGACGCTGCTGTTCGCGCTGGCCGGGGCCGGGCTGGCGGTGGCGTACGTGGCGGTGGACCGGGCGGTGGACCCCAAGCCGATCAGCAAACGGTACGAGGCGCAGCTCTACAAGCAGAAGGAGGACGGCCGGACGGTGGCCACCGGGACCACCATCGAGGTGGCCGAGGTGCAGCAGATAGAGGACGAGGTCAACCTGCGGCTGTTGCAGACCGTCCGGGACTACTCGCTGATCGCGCTCGGTGGGCTCTTCGTGGCCAGCCTCGGCATCGGGTGGGTGCTGTCGGGGCGGGCGTTGCGTCCGGTGGGCGCGATCGCGCGTACCGCCCGGGACATCCAGGCCACCGACCTGTCCCGCCGGATCCGGCTGGCCGGTCCCCGCGACGAGCTGCGGGATCTCGGCGACACCATCGACTCGATGCTGGACCGGCTGGACCACGCCTTCCACGCCCAACGTCAGCTCATCGACGACGCCTCGCACGAGCTGCGCAGTCCGCTGGCGATCATCCGGGCGAACCTGGACGCCTCGCTGAACTCGCCGGAGGCGACCGAGCCGGAACGGACGGCGGCGGTGGCGACGATCGACCGGGCGACCACCCGGATGTCGCGGCTGGTCGAGGACCTGCTGGCCACCGCCCGCCGGGACGCCGACGCGATGGCCGACACCGACGTCGACCTGAGCGCGGTGGCCCGCGAGGCGGGCGAGGACTTCGCCCCGCTGGCCGCTGGGCGCGGGCTGCGGTTGCGGTACGCGCTCGGCACCGACCTCGGGCTCATCGGCGACCCGGACGCGCTGCGCCGGGCAGCGGGCAACCTGCTCTCCAACGCGGTACGCCTCTCCCCGCTGGGCGGTGCGGTCCAGGTGGCGACCGGCCGGGCGGGCGGCTGGCTGTGGCTGGCGGTGGCGGACGAGGGACCGGGTATCGCCGAGGACGACCAGCGCCGGGTCTTCGACCGGTTCTGGCGTGGCGAGACCGGGCGGGGCGACTCGGGTGACCGGCGTACCGGACTCGGGCTGGCCATCGTGCGGCAGATCGTGGAGTCGCACGCCGGGCAGGCGGCGGTCTTCTCCCGGCCCGGCGCGGGCAGCGTCTTCGTGTTGTGGTTGCCCGCCGCGGACCGGGCCGACGACGCGCCACCGCCGGTCACCTCACCGCTCTGACCTGGCCTTCTGACCCTGGTCGCCGCACCGGAACGGGCCCGGCCGGCGGGCGCGGGCATCGGTGGGCGGCGGGCATCGGCAGGATCTGTCATGCAAATGTCATCCAACCGTGCGGTCCACTCCAAGGTCGTTGCGCAGTGTGGTGGTCGATCGGGACGGCGCCTCGCGTCGCCGGCGTCGACGACGAAGGAGACCGCTGTGGTGATGCCGTGGCCCTGGCCGATGCCGGACGACCACTCCTTCCGCGCGCTCTGGGACGAACCGCAGCATCATGACGAGGACGTCCGCCTGGCCGCCCTGGTCGCCCAGCGACTCAGCGCCGACTGGACCACCCGGCGACAGCAGATCACCGTGATGGTCCAGAACAGCGTGGTGATCCTCACCGGGCTGGTCGGCAGCGCGGAGACCCGCCGCGCCGCCGGTGAGCTGGCCTGGGACGTCGAAGGTGTGGAA
Organism: Micromonospora sp. NPDC003241; assembly: GCF_053589795.1. NCBI lineage: Bacteria > Bacillati > Actinomycetota > Actinomycetes > Micromonosporales > Micromonosporaceae > Micromonospora > Micromonospora sp. NPDC003241. The sequence continues at coordinate 7,895 of NZ_JBSFSO010000032.1, forward strand.
GACGTCTGTAACGCCCTGCGGCTGGCCAACACCCGGCGCAGCCGCCGCTGAACTCCGGCTCGCCCGTACCGCCAGGCACCGGCTGGTGCGGGCGGGCCGGATCTGTTCGTGTCGCCTATCCCCCGGCCAGGTCCCGTGGCCGGTCCGATCCCGGGCCCCTCCCCCAGGGCCCGGGGTCGGGCGACACGACCGTCCCGGCCACCGGTCTGCGGGTGACGTGGATCAGCGCGCCGACCGGCCGCCTCGTGGACCGCGACCCGGCGGGCCGCCGTTCGGCGGACGGGATCGGCACAGCGGCCGTCCCGCCCTCGCTCCCGGGACGGAGTCGAGGGCGGCGTCCGTTCGGCGGAGTCGGCCGTCGGTCAGCGGGCTGGGTCGGAGGTCACGTCGTCGAGGCGGGCCAGCGCGTCGGCGCGGGTCTCGACGAGCGGAAAGACCTCGTCCAGGCGGGTGACCCGCAGCACCTGACGGATCAGCGGCGATCTCGCCGCGACACAGAGCGTCGCGCCACGCTCGGCGACGCGGTGGTGGGCCCGGACGAGCAGCCCCAGCGCGGTCGAGTCGATCAGGTCGGTACGGCCGAGGTCGACCACCACGTGACCGCCCATGTCGGTCGCGTGCCGCAGGGCCAACTCCAGGGCGTCGCCGGTGTCGAGGTCGACGTCACCGGCGATGGTCACCACGGTCACGCCGTCGAGGTGCTCGATGCCGGTGACGCCTCCGGGTACGCCATCGGAGGCCGGGCCGAGTCGGGTGCAGTGGGCGCATCGGTGCGGACCGTCGGCGAGCGGGGAGCCGCTCCAGCCGTGCTCGGAGAGCAGCGTCCACACCACCTCGCCGCCCGAGGGCGCACCCGACCCGGTGACGATGTCACCGCAGTTGTCGCAGGTCAGAGTGACCAGTTGGTCGTCCAGTGCAACGGCCATAGCGCGCTCCTTTCCACGTAGAGGGGTCGTCCCCACCCTGCCGACGGCAGGTGGCGGGTACCGCGCGGACGCATGACGGTTGCGTGACGAATGGATTTCCGGCCGACGGCGGGTCGGATGGCTGACGCGAGGTGTCCGACCCGCTGCCCGATTTGCAATGATTGATACAGAGAGATCAACCGATGCCGGGATCTTCCGGGAGGTCGCAGATGCGAAACGGACTACCCACCGACGAACCGGTCGGCACGCTGGACGTGGTGCACCGGTTCCGAGGCCCGATGCCGACCGGGGTCACCGTCTCACACCGGGGGCGGATCTTCGTCAACTTTCCCCGCTGGGGTGACGAGGTGCCCGCGACCGTGGTCGAGCTGCGGCGCGGACGCGAGGTCGCCTACCCCGACCGGGCGTGGAACACCCCGTCCGGCAACGACGACCCCTCGGCCTTCGTGTCCGTGCAGAGCGTCGTGGTCGACCCCGCCGACCGGCTCTGGGTGCTCGACACCGGCAGCCCGATGTTCCAGCCGACCGAGCCGGGCGGGCCGAAGCTGGTCCGGATCGACCTGCGTACCGACCGGGTCGTCCAGGTGATCACGTTCCCGCCCGACGTGGCACTGCCCACCTCGTACCTCAACGACGTCCGCTTCGACCTGCGGCGCGGCGAGGCGGGCCTGGCGTACCTCACCGACTCGGCCGACGGGGCGCCGAACGCGCTGATCGTGGTGGACCTGGCCAGCGGCGAGTCGTGGCGTCGGCTCAACGACCACCCCTCGACCAAGGCCGCGCCACCGGCCGACTTCCGCCCGGTGGTCGAGGGCCGCCCGTTCCTGGTCCGGCCGCCGGACGGCCCGCCGCAACCGGTGGGCGTCGGCGCGGACGGCATCGCCATCTCCGCCGACGGGTCCCGGCTGTACTACTGCGCCCTCGCGACCCGCCGCTGGTACAGCGTCGCCACCGACGCGCTGGCCGACCGCACCCTGGGCGACGCGGCGGTGGCGGCGACCGTGGCGGACGAGGGTGACAAGGGCGGCGGCGCCGACGGGCTGGAGTCCGACGACGCCGGACGCCTCTACCTGACCAACTACGAGCACAACGCGGTGCTGCGCCGACGACCCGACGGCGAGTACGAGACCGTGGTGCACGACGCGCGGCTGCTCTGGCCGGACACGCTGAGCGTGGCCGTCGACCGGCACCTGTACGTGATCGCCAACCAGGTGCACCGGCAGCCGCCGTTCAACCGGGGACGGGACCTGCGACGCAAGCCGTACGCGCTGTTCCGGACCCGGATCGACGCCGGCCCGGTGCTGTTGCGGCCCTGACCCCGTTCGGGTGGTCGGCGGCACCGCCGCACCTGGCGTGCCGTCGGCCGCACGTAGCGTCGAGGAGCAACGCCCACGAGCGGAGGAGCGGGTCGTGACCGAGCCGGAGGAAGAACGCGAGAAGACCGCGAAGACCGACCAGGTGCTCTTCTCCCCCGACGGCGACCCGCACCACGATCCGGCGCAGGCACCGCAGCCCGACGAGCACCTGCCGTCGCTGTTCTCCCACGACGGCGAGACCGACGTGGTCGACGACGAGCAGTGAGCACGGGCACCCCAGCCCGGCGGCGCTGACGGCGACCGCCGGCCTTGGCAGGTCGGGCGTCTTGCCAGCCGCCGCCGCTCGACTGATAATCATCGATGTATCTGAGCCGGACGACCACGGGCACCGGGCAGCCCACGATCGGAACACCACCCTGTCCGCACCCCGTCCGGAGGACACGTCCCGATGAGAACGGCGATCAGACTGTGCTGCGCCGCCCTGGCGGCCATCGCGTTGACGGCGCTGGCCGCGCTGTCGATCCCGACACCCGCTTCGGCAGCGACGCTGACCGAGGTCACCAACTTCGGCACCAACCCGAGCAACCTGCGCATGTACCTCTACGTGCCCGACCGGGTCGCACCCCGGCCGGGGCTGCTGGTCGCGGTGCACTACTGCACCGGCAGCGGGCCGGCGCTGCACTCCGGCACCCAGTTCGCATCGCTGGCCGACCGGTACGGCTTCATCGTGGTCTACCCGTCGGTGACCCGCAGCAGCCAGTGCTTCGACGTCTCCTCGCCGCAGGCCTTGCGTCGGGGCGGCGGCAGCGATCCGGTGGGCATCATGTCGATGGTGGACCACGTCCGGCAGCGCTACCCGGTCGACGCGTCGCGGATCTTCGTCACCGGCGTCTCGTCCGGCGCGATGATGACCAACGTGCTGCTCGGCGTCTATCCGGACGTGTTCGCCGCCGGGGCGGCCTTCGCGGGCGTACCTTTCGGATGCTTCGCCACCACCAACGGCTCGGAGTGGAACAGCGAGTGCGCCAACGGGCAGGTGACGCGTACTCCGCAGCAGTGGGGTGACCTGGTCCGCGCCGCGTACCCGGGCTATTCCGGAACACGGCCGCGCATGCAGATCTGGCACGGCACCAACGACGACATCCTGCGGTATCCGAACTTCGGTGAGCAGGTCAAGCAGTGGACGAACGTGCACGGCTTGAGCCAGACCCCGACGATGACCGACAGCCCGCAGGCCGGCTACACCCGAACCCGGTACGGGGGTACCGGCGGCACCGCGCCGGTCGAGGCGATCAGCATGCAGGGGGTGTCGCACAACCTGCCGGTCGACGCCGCCGGAGCGGTGCGGTTCTTCGGCCTGGACAACGCGCCGCCGCCGACCACCACCCCGACGCCGACGATCACCCCCACCACCCCACCGCCGACCCCGACCGCGCCGCCGACCCCGACCCTGCCGCCGGGCACCGGCTGCCGGGTGGGGTACACGGTCAACGCCTGGAACACCGGGCTGACCGCCTCGGTGACGATCACCAACACCGGCCCGACCGCAGTCAACGGCTGGAGTCTGGCCTTCACGCTGCCCGGCGGGCAGAGCATCACCGGCGGCTGGAACGCCACCTACGCCCCGACCTCGGGTGCGGTGACCGCCCGTAACGCCGCCTACAACGGGACCATCGCGCCCAACGCCTCGGTGACCATCGGCTTCCAGGCCACCCACGGCGGCAACACCGCCGCACCGTCGGCCTTCACCCTCAACGCCACGCCCTGCGCGATCGCCTGACCCCGGACCGGCGTACCCCTCGCCACCCGGCGGCGACGCCCGCGCGGTCCACGGCCGCGCGGGCGTCGCCACGTTGTGACTAATCGTTGTATGTCGATATATTGGTGGCCGGGAAAGCGTTTGCCCGTCCCACCGCTCCGCCGGCAGGCGCGCCACCACCGATCCACACCCCGGAGGAACCGCATGCTGCTCAGGACAACGAAGGGACGACCACGCCTCGGCCTGGTGGTCGTCGCCGCGCTGGTGCTCCTCGGCACCGCCGAGACGGTCACCGCGCCGGCCGCACGGGCCGCCACCGTCGACCCCAACGCCACGTACGTGTTCGTCAACCGGCACAGCGGCAAGGCGATGGACGTGTGGAACTGGTCCACCGCCGACAACGCCCCGGTCAACCAGTTCACCCGCAACGACGCCACAGTGCAGCAGTGGCGCTTCGTCGACGTGGGCAACGGCTACTACCAGATCCGCTCGGTGCACAGCGGCAAGGTCCTCGAACTGCCCAACGCCAACGACGGCGTCCAGCTCGTGCAGAACGCGCCGGTCAGCGGCAACAACCGGCAGCACTTCCGGTTGGCCGACTCCGACAGCGGTTTCGTCCGCTTCGTCAACCGGCACTCCAACAAGGCGCTCGACGTGTGGGAGTGGTCCACCGCGGACGGCGGCATGATCTCGCAGTATCAGGACGTCGGCGGCACCAACCAGCAGTGGCAGTTGGCCGTCCTGGGCGGCTCCAGCGGCTGCGGTAGCGGTGCGTTCCAGGCCGAGGCCGTGCTGAACGGCGGCACCTGGACCGCCCGTAACGGCGGCAGCACGGTCTACACCGGCACCGACATGCGCGCCGCCGTGCAGGCGGCGGTGAACAGCCTCAGCGCCGGCCGCACCAGCAAGCAGCGGGTCGTGGTCCGTGGCTCCGGCACGATCAGCGCGGGCTCCCGCATCTCGCTGCCCAGCTACACCACGATCGACGTGTGCGGCACCATCAACGTCACCGGTTCCGGCACCGGCGACCAGGCCCCGATCTACTCACGCGGCACCACCCAGGTCGAGGTGCAGAACCTCAGCGTCACCGGCGCCCCGCTGTACGGCATCTTCATGCGCAACGTCACCAACGTGATCCTCGGGCAGATCGACATGCGGCTCACCGGCGGTCTGGGGGTCCGCATCGACAACCGGGGCGACACCAGCCAGTGGTCGCGCAACATCCGCATCGACAACGTGTACGTCTCCGGCGCCCGGGCGCACGCGGTCGAGACGTACGGGGTGGACGGGCTGACCATCGGCACGGTGACCGCCCGCAACGTCGGCGAGTCGGGCCTGCTGCTCAACGAGACCATCAACGCCACGGTGACCACCGTGGACGCGGAGAACGCCGGTGCGGGTACCGGATACGCGGCCTTCCGGGTCGCCAACCGCGCGGGTCGGATCGGCTCGTCGTACCCGATCAACATCCGGGTCGGTACGGTCCGCGCGCGCGGCGGCGGTCGGGGCGTCTTCTGCGTCTCGGAGTCCGGCGGCACGGCGATCAACCGCGTGGACATCGCCAACACCGGCAACAACGCCGTCCTGATCGAGAACTGCACCGGCGTGGACATCGCGGCGGGCGGCGGCACGATCAGCGGTGGCGGGGAGGTCCGCCTGGCAGCCCGTGCCGAGTTCCCCGGCAACCGGGACATCACCCTGCGGAACTTCACGCTGGCCAACAACCGGATCGTGGAGAACCCCTGCGCCACCAACCTGACCATCAGCAACGTCACGCTCTCCAACGCGAGCATCAGCCGCTGCTGACCCCCGCGCGACCGCGCCCGGCGCACCGGGCGCGGCGTGCGGCGTGCGGCGTGCGGCGTGCGGCGTGCGGTGTTAGGAAGGGTCCCCTGCTATGCACGAGGCGTTAGCAGGGGACCCTTCCTTTCATCTCAGCTGGCGGTGCAGGTGGGGGTGGCGGTCGGGCCGGTCCCGTTGCCCTGGAAGCCGAACTCGGTGGTGGTACCCGCGTTGACGGTTCCGTTGTAGCTGACGTTGCGGAAGGTCACGTTGCCGCTGGTGCCGCTGCCCTGGGCGTTCCAGGTGTTGGTCACCGTGCTGCCGCTCGGCAGTGCCACCGTCACCGCCCAGCCGTTGAGTCTGGTGGAGCCGGCGGTGACCCGGATGGTGGCGACGAATCCGCCGGTCCAGGAGTTCAGCGACACGGTCGCGGTGCAGCCGGATCCGCCGGGCGGCGGGGTGGTCGGCGGCGGGGTCGTGGGCGGCGGGGTGGTCGGCGGCGGAGTGGTGGGCGGCGGGGTGGTGGGCGGCGGGGTGGTGCCGCCCGCGTTCAGGGCCTCCAGCGTCGAGTTGTACGCGGCCTTCTTGTTGCCGCTGCCGTCGAAGAGCAGCGGGGTGCCGCCGGAGCGCCACGAGTCGGTGTCCCGGATGCCCCACACCGTGATGCCGGTGCAGCGGGCGACGGCGAGGCAGTCGGTGACCACGCCGCGGTACGCGTTCGCCTGCGAGGTGCCGGAACCCTCGATGTCCAGCTCGGTGATCTGCACGTCCACCCCGAGGGCGGCGAAGCTGGACAGCGTGGTGCGGTAGTTGCCCGGGTACGGCGAGTTGGGGTTGAAGTGCGACTGCAGGCCGACGCAGTCGATCGGCACACCGCGCTGCTTGAAGTCCTGGACCATCCGGTAGACGGCCTGGGTCTTGGCGTGGGTCCAGTCGTCGGTGTTGTAGTCGTTGTAGCAGAGCTTGGCACCGGGGTCGGCGGCCCGGGCGGCACGGAACGCCGCCTCGATCCAGTCGTTGCCGGTGCGCTGGAGGTTGGAGTCGCGGCGGGCGCCGCTACTGCCGTCGGCGAACGCCTCGTTCACCACGTCCCAGGAGTGGATCTTGCCCCGGTAGTAGGTGGCGACCTGGGTGACGTGGTTCAGCATCGCGTTACGCAGTTGGGTGCCGGACATGTTCTGCATCCAGCCGGGCTGCTGCGAGTGCCAGGCCAGGGTGTGCCCCCGGACGGACATGCCGCGCGAGATGGCGTGGTTGACGATCCGGTCCGCGTTGGCGAAGTTGAACTGCCCCTGCTGCGGCTCCGTCGCGTCGATCTTCATCTCGTTCTCGGCCGTGACCGAGTTGAACTCGCGGTTGAGGATGCCGACGTAGGTGGAGTCGGAGAGCTTGTTCGCCGCCACGGCCGCGCCGAAGTAGCGGCCCTTCTCGGCGGCCGAGGCACCCAGGGTGGTCGCGGCGCTCGCGCTGGAGGCCACCACCACGCTGGTGGAGATGAGGGCGAGACCGACGGCGGCCGAGACCAACGCGATGCGTGGCCGCAGTCGGGGAGCCGGACGCCCGCTACCGCGGGCGAAGGCGTTGTTCATGGCATGAGCCTTTCGACGAAGCCGTGCTTGATGGAAGCCGGCCCCGACTACTGCCCAAACATGGTGGCTCCCGCCGTCTGCGCGGTTGCCCGTGAGCCGCGCCGGTCGGTGCCTGCAGCCCGCCACCATGAGTAGATCGAGGCTGTTGTATCGAAAACAGTATCGAAACACGTCTGAAAGCTCAACGCGCACCGACACACTTTCGACCCGCCCGAGCCGGACGCGCGTGCACCCGGCAGAGGGATAACCCTGTGGCCAGGGCGTCAGCCGATCCCGACCGACACCTCCGGAAGTTTCGGTGGCCCGGGCCGGTCCGTCGTCCCGCAGAGCAGCTCGGACAGCCACCGGAGTTGGCGACGGACGTGGGTCGCGTCGCCGTGCTCGTGACCGTTGAACGGGTACACGTGCATGCTCCGCTGCGGGGTGGGGCCGTCGATGCCGGCACCGTACTGGTTGTAGGCGGCGAAGACGGTGCTCGGCGGGCAGACGGTGTCCCGCAGCCCGATCCCGAAGTGCGCGGGCGCCTGGGCCCGGCGGGCGAAGCTGACCCCGTCGACATAGGACAGGGTGCGCCGGACCGCCGCTTCCGCCTCCCGGTGCACGGCCAGGTAGGTGACGATGTCACCGTACGGGGCGGTGTCGGTGATCTCGATGGCTCGCTGCACGTGACAGAGGAACGGCGCGGTCGTGACCAGGGCGGCCAGGTCGGGCACCAGTCCGGCGACGGCCAGCGCCAGGCCACCGCCCTGGCTGTTGCCGGCGGCGACCACCCGCGCCGGGTCGGTGCCGGGCAGGGCACGGGCGGCGTGTACGGCCCGGACCGCGTCGGTGACGAGTCGCCGGTAGTAGTAGCCCTCCGGCGCCAGGATGCCCCGGGTCACCGGCGTCGGCCCACCGGGCGTCGCGCCGTGCGGGTCGGGCGTGTCACCCAGGCCGTACTGGCCGGACTGTCCCCGGGCGTCCATCAGCAGGTGCGCGTACCCGGCCACCGGCCAGGTCAGGCGCTCGTGCGGCAGGCCCCGGCCGCGCCCGTAGCCGACGTACTCCACCACCACCGGCAGTGCTCCGTGCACCCCGGAGGGCCGGGTGTACCAGGCCCGGACCGGCTCGTCGGCGAAGCCGGCGAACGTGACGTCCCAGGTGTCGACCAGACGCAGGTCGGTCGGCTCGGGCCGGACGTCGATCAGCACCGGTGTCGCCGCCGTCGCGTGCAGGGTCCCCTGCCAGAAGGCGTCGAAGTCGGCGGGCTCCGGCACGGTCGGCGCGTACCGCCGTAGCTCGTCGAGGGGCAGGTCGAACAGGGGCATGGCTCCTCGCAGCGGTCGCTCAGGTGGACGGCGGGGCGGTGCTCTCGCGGATCATCAGCTCGGCGACCAGGTCGATGCGGCTGGTCGGCAGCGCGACCCCGCGCGCCAGGTCGAGCAGCATCTGGGTCGCCGTACCGGCCATGTCCCGCAACGGTTGGTTGACGGTGGTCAGCGCGGGACCGATCCAGGCCGAGACGGGCAGGTTGTCGTAGCCGACCACCGACAGGTCGCCGGGCACGTCCAGACCGAGCTGCCGGGCGGCCCGCAGCACCCCCATCGCCTGGAGGTCGGACCCGGCGAAGACGGCCGTCGGGCGGTCCGGGCGACTGAGCAACTGCATGCCGTGGGTGTAGCCGGCGTCGAGGTGGAAGTTGCCGAAGCGGACCAGGTCGGGCGCGACGGGTACGCCCATCTCCTCGTGCGCGCAGCGGAATCCCGCCGTCCGGGCCCGCGCGCAGAGCACGTCCTGCGGGCCGGAGATGATCGCGATCCGCCGGTGACCGAGCTCCAGCAGGTGACGGGTGGCCAGCAGGCCGCCGTTCCAGTTGTTCGAGCCGACCGCCGGCACCGAGGCGGCGCTGGCGCTGTCGTTGTCGATCACCACCACCGGGATCGACTGCCGGTCGAAGCGTCGGCGCTGCTGGTCGGTCAGGTTGCACATGACCAGCAGGACGCCGAGCGGACGCCGGGCGAGCACCGCGTCCACCCACGACTGCGGCGGTCGACGTGCCCCGCCGAGTTGGGAGAGCACCAGGTTCACCGGTGGCAGGGCGGCGACGGCCTCGACCCCACGGATGATCTCCAGGGCCCAGTCCGAGCCGAACTCGTGGAACACCAGCTCGATCTGACCCTCACCGGACGACCGCCGGGCACGGCGACGATACCGGTGTCGCTCCAGACTGGCCTCGACCCGCGCCCTGGTGGCGGCGGCGACGTCGGACCGGCCGTTGAGGACCTTGGAGACGGTCGCCGCCGAGACCCCCACCTCTCGGGCGATGGTCGCGATGGTGGTGGAGCCGAGCACGTCCGGCGATCGGTTCTCCGTCATCCGAACCCTCTGCAACGATCCCGAAAATTTCGGGGAACCATAGCACGGGATCGCTCCGATGGCGACGACGGCAGTCGATATGGCGGGAGCGTGCACGAAGGTCCGGAAATCGCTTGCCTGCCCTGTGGGAACCGTGTGGGCAGTCGGTTCGTGAGCCCTTGACACACTCCATCGACACCCATAGGTTCCCGACACAGGTGACGAACTGGTTTCCGAAACTATCGATAATCGCCGTCCGCAGCGGCGTCGGTGTGGCCTGCCGGAACGACCTGCCCCGGTGCGGCCAGAGGGGTTCGCATGACGAGTCAGCTACCTGTCGACGATCGATTGACGTCACCGGACGGCAATCGGTGGCGCGACCCGGCCCGGCGCCCCGACGAGCGGGCCGACGCGCTCATCCCGCTGATGTCGCTGGAGGAGAAGGTCGCCCAGTTGGTCGGCCTCTGGGTCGGCGCCGACGCCTCCGGCGAGGGCGTCGCACCCCACCAGACCGACATGGTCGAGCACACTCCACCGTGGCCGGAGGCGATCCGGTACGGCCTGGGGCAGTTGACCCGGCCGTTCGGCACCGCACCGGTCGATCCGGTCCGCGGCGCCCGGTCGCTGGCCGCCTCGCAGGCGCAGATCGTGGCGGCGAGCCGGTTCGGCATCCCGGCGCAGGTGCACGAGGAGTGCCTGACCGGCTTCGCCGCCTGGCGGGCCACCGTCTACCCGGCACCGCTGAGCTGGGGTGCCGCCTTCGATCCGGAACTGGTCGAGGAGATGGCCGACCGGATCGGACGGTCGATGCGGGCAGCCGGTGTGCACCAGGGACTCGCCCCGGTGCTCGACGTGACCCGCGACTACCGCTGGGGCCGCACCGAGGAGACCATCGGCGAGGACCCGTACCTGGTCGGGACCGTCGGCGCGGCGTACGTGCGGGGGTTGGAACGGGCCGGGGTGGTGGCGACCCTCAAGCACTTCGCCGGCTACTCGGCCTCCCGGGGCGGACGGAACCTGGCGCCGGTGCCGATGGGCCGCCGGGAACTGGCCGACGTGATCCTGCCACCGTTCGAGATGGCGTTGCGGCTCGGTGGCGCGCGCTCGGTCATGCACTCCTACGCCGAGATCGACGGGGTGCCGGTGGCCGCCGACGAGGAGCTGCTGACCGGGCTGCTGCGCGACCGGTGGGGCTTCGGCGGGGTCCTGGTCGCCGACTACTTCGCCGTCCGCTTCCTGCAGAGCCTGCACGGGGTGGCCGCCGACGCCGGGGACGCCGCCGGCCTGGCGTTGCGCGCCGGTATCGACGTGGAACTGCCCACCGTGGACGCCTACGGCGCCCCGCTGGTGGCGGCGGTCCGCTCCGGTGCCGTCGCGGAGGCGCTGGTCGACCGCGCGCTGCGCCGGGTACTGATCCAGAAGATCGAGTTGGGGCTGCTCGACGAGGGCTGGCAGGAGCTGCCCGCCGACGTCGACGAGCTGCGCCTGGACGACGAGGCCGGCCGGTCCGTCGCGTTGCGGCTGGCCCGCCAGTCCGTCGTCCTGCTGCGCAACGCCGACGGCGTGCTGCCGCTCGCCGCCGACCGGCAGGTGGCCCTGATCGGCCCGGTGGCCGACGATCCGATGGCGATGCTCGGCTGCTACTCGTTCCCGCTGCACGTGGGGGTGCACTATCCCGAGCACGGCGTGGGGGTGGAGATCCCGTCGCTGCGTACGGCCCTCAAGCAGCGCCACCCCCGCCTGACGTACCTGCCGGGGACCGCCGTCACCGGCGACGACACCTCCGGCATCGCGGCGGCGGTCCAGGCCGCCACCGAGGCCGACGTCTGCGTCCTGGCCGTCGGCGACCGGGCCGGCATGTTCGGCCGGGGCACCTCCGGCGAGGGCTGCGACGCCGTCGACCTCGACCTGCCCGGCGTGCAGGCCGAACTGGTCCGTGCGGTGCTGGCCACCGGTACGCCGGTGGTGCTGGTGGTGCTCTCCGGCCGGCCGTACGCGCTCGGCGCGCAGGTGGACGACGCCGCCGCCGTCGTGCAGGCGTTCTTCCCCGGGCAACTCGGCGGTCAGGCGCTGGCCGAGGTGCTCACCGGCGAGGTCAACCCGTCCGGGCGGCTGCCGGTCAGCGTGCCCCGGCACGGCGGCGGCCTGCCCGGCACGTACCTCTCCCCGCCGCTCGGCCACCGCACGCAGGTGTCGTCGGTGGACCCGACGCCCGCGTTCCCGTTCGGGCACGGCCTGAGCTACACCACCTTCGCGTGGGACGGCGCCACGGTGGCCGACGCCGACGAGGTCACGGGGGCCGACGCCGACGACACCGGGCCCACGCCGTGGCCGGTCGACGGCACCGCCACGGTCGGCGTCACGGTCCGCAACACCGGCTCGTGGGCCGGCACCGAGGTGGTCCAGCTCTATCTGCACGATCCGGTCGCGCAGACCACCAGACCGGTGGTACGCCTGGTCGGCTACGCCCGGGTGCCGCTGCGTCCGGGCGAGGCGGCCCGGGTCACCTTCGAGGTCCCGGCCGACGTCACCTCCTTCACCGGGCTGCGCGGCCGACGAGTGGTGGAGCCCGGTGACGTCGAGCTGCGGCTGGCCCGGTCCAGTGGCGACCCGGTGGCGCACCTGGCGCTGCGGCTGGTCGGCGCCGAACGCGAGGTCGGCCCCGAGCGGGAACTGGTCTCGCGGGCCCGGGTCGCCCCCGCCACCCGGGGCCGGCGATGAGTGCCCCGGCCACGGTGACCGCGCCGGCCCCCGACCCACCGGCCCGCCCGCCCGGCCCCCCGCGCGCGGCCCGGCGTACCTGGCGACGGGCGCTGCGCCGGGACTGGCAGCTCTACTCGCTGGCGATCCTGCCGCTGCTGTTCTTCCTGGTCTTCCGGTACCTGCCGATGCTGGGCAACGTGATCGCCTTCCGCCGGTTCCAGCCCGGCGGCAGCATCTTCGGCGAGTACTGGGTCGGCTTGCGGTACGTGAAGATGTTCCTGGCCGACCCGACGTTCTGGAACGTCTTCACCAACACGTTGGTGCTGGGCGGGTTGACGCTGCTGTTCTGCTTCCCGTTGCCGATCGTGCTGGCGCTGCTGCTCAACGAGGTGCGAGCGCGCCGACTCAAGCGGTTCGTGCAGTCCGTGTCGTACCTGCCGCACTTCCTGTCGATCGTGATCGTGGCAGCCATGGTGATGCAGTTGCTCTCCATGGACGGCACGGTGAACTCGCTGGTCACGTCCGCCGGTGGCGAGGCGGTGCCGTTCCTGCAACGCCCCGAGTGGTTCCGGACCATCTACATCTCCTCCGAGGTCTGGCAGACCGTCGGGTGGGGCACCATCCTCTATCTCGCCGCGCTCACCACCATCGACGAGGACCTGTACGAGGCGTCCCGGATCGACGGCGCGAACCGCTGGCGGCAGACCTGGCACGTCACGCTGCCGGGGATCCGGCCGACCATGGTGACGCTGCTGATCCTCAACATCGGCACCTTCATGGCGGTCGGGTTCGAGAAGATCCTGCTGCTGTACAACCCGCTGACCTACCCGACCGCCGACGTGATCTCCACGTATCTGTTCCGGATGGGCTTCGGGTCCAGCAACTTCAGCTACGCCGCCGCGATCGGCCTGTTCGAGGCGGTGATCGGGTTGATCCTGGTGCTGTCGGCGAACCTGATCGCCCGTCGCACGGTGGGGACGAGCCTGTGGTGACCGTCGACCCGACCGCCGTCCGTCCCCGTCCCCGTCCCCGTCGACGCAGGGGTATCCGGCAGAGCCGGGGCTACCGGGCGTTCCAGGTGGCCAACGCGATCGTGTTGACCCTGGTCGTGCTGGTCACGCTCTATCCGTTCGTCAACATCGTGGCCCGCTCGCTGAGCAGGGAGGCGTACATCATCGCGGGCGACGTGAACCTGGTGCCGCGCGGGTTCACCGTCGACACGTACCGCCTGGTGTTGTCCGACTCGCTGTTCTGGACGAACTACCGCAACACCCTGGTCTACACCGTCACCGCCACGGTCATCTCGATCGTGCTCACCACCTGCTACGCGTACGTCCTGTCCAAGAAGGACCTCAAGGGACGCGGTGCGCTGGTCGGCATCGCGGTGTTCACCATGTTCTTCTCCGGCGGCCTGATCCCCAACTACGTGCTGGTCACCAGCCTCGGCCTGAAGAACAGCGTCTGGGCCATCGCGCTGCCCAACGCGATCAACGTGTTCAACCTGCTGGTGATGAAGGCGTTCTTCGAGAGCCTGCCGACCGACCTGGAGGAGGCCGCCGCCGTCGACGGGCTGAACACGTACGGCATCCTGCTGCGGATCGTGCTTCCGCTGTCGAAGGCCATCGTCGCCACCATGGTGCTGTTCTACGCCGTCGCCTTCTGGAACTCCTGGTTCGCCGCCTTCCTGTACATGGACAAGCAGGAGCTGTGGCCGGTGACCGTGTACCTGCGCAACCTGATCGCCGGTGCCACCGGCGCGGAGAACGTCGGTGCGATCGCCGAGGCCAACGAGGTGCAGGCCGAGGCGACCCTCAAGTCCGTGACCATCGTGCTCACCACCCTGCCCATCCTCCTGGTCTATCCCTTCGTCCAGCGGTACTTCGTCCGGGGCATCATGCTCGGCGCGGTCAAGGGCTGACCAGCGGTACACCCCCGCTCCCACCACCACACCGAAAGGACCGCCATGCTCCGCAGATCGTGGCGCCAGGTGGCGATAGCCGCTGCCGCCCTGCTCACCGCCTCCAGCCTCGTCGCCTGTGGCGACGACCCGTCCGACAACCAGGACCTGTCGGAGAACCGGGCCGGCGCGATGGAGAACTACGCGGTCGGTACGCAGTTCAAGGCCACCGAGCCGATCTCCTTCTCCGTCCTCTACAACAACCACCCGAACTACCCGCTGAAGAACGACTGGCTGTTCTGGTCCGAGTTGACCTCCCGGACCAACGTCACGCTGGATCCGGTGGCGGTGCCGCTGAGCGACTACAACCAGAAGCGCAGCCTGCTGATCGGCGCCGGTGACGCACCGCTGCTGATTCCCAAGACGTACCCGCCGGACGTGAACACGTTCGTCTCCTCCGGGGCGATCCTGCCGGTCAGCGACTACCTCGATCTGATGCCGAACCTCAAGGAGAAGATCGAGAAGTGGAACCTCAAGCCTGAGATCGACACGCTCCGCCAGCAGGACGGCAAGTTCTATCTGCTGCCCGGTCTGCACGAGAAGCCCTGGCACGACTACTCGCTGGCGATCCGGACCGACATCCTGGAAGAGCTGAACCTGGAGATCCCGAAGTCCTGGGACGAGCTCTACACCGTGCTCAAGGCGATGAAGGCCGCGTACCCGGACGTCTATCCGTTCTCCGACCGGTGGAGCCAGCCCAACCCGGCCGGCAACCTGCTCAACCTGCTGGCCGTCACGCACGGACTGGACGGCGCCGGCTGGAACTTCCAGCACATGAGCTGGAACGCGCAGGCGCAGAAGTTCGAGTACACCGGTGCCAGCGAGCACTACCGGCACGTGCTGGAGTACCTCAACAAGCTGGTCGCCGAGAAGCTGCTCGACCCGGAGAGCTTCACCCAGACCGACGACGCCGCCCGGCAGAAGCTCGCCAACGGCAAGTCCTTCGTGATCAGCGCGAACGCCCAGGCCGTGGTCAACGACTACCGGCCCGACCTGGCGGCGACCAACCCGAAGGCGAAGATCGCCAAGATCCCGCTGCCGGTCGGACCGGCCGGTGAGATCAACCCCTCCAGCCGCCTGGAGAACGGGATGATGATCTCGTCGAAGGCGCGGGACAGCAAGAACTTCGTGGCCATGATGCAGTTCGTCGACTGGCTCTGGTATTCCGACGCCGGCCAGGAGTTCGCCAAGTGGGGCGTGGAGGGGACCACCTTCGTCAAGGACGCCTCCGGCAAGCCCACCCTGGCCCCCGACGTCAACGTCATCGGCCTGAACCCGAGCGCGCCCAAGCACCTGCAGAAGGACTTCGGCTTCTACAACGGCGTGTTCGCCTACGGTGGCAAGCCCGAGCTGGTCCAGGCGTTCTTCTCCCCCGAGGAGCAGGAGTTCCAGCAGGTGATGAACGCCCGCGCGCCGAAGTCACCGCCACCGCCGTACCCGCTCAACGACGAGGAACGCGAGCAGGTGTCGCTCTGGGAGACCCCGCTGCGCGACCACGTCTACCAGGCCACCCTCCAGTTCGTCCTCGGCCAGCGGGACCTCGGCCAGTGGGACGCCTACCTGGCGGAGCTGAAGACCAAGAACATGGACGCGTACGTGGAGCTGGCGAACAAGGCGTACGAGCGCTACAAGGAGGCGAACGGCTGACCCCGGGCCGGTCCGATCGTGTCGGTGCGATCGGACCGGCCACTCTCCCGCCCGCCCCCGCGAGCCCGAGGACGAGGATGCGCATCACCGTTGTCGACCACACCGCGCCCTGCGGGACCGAGAGCCGCCTGCAAGGCCAGGAGCGGCCGTGAGCGTCGTGGTGCGGGAGTTCGGCGACGGGCCGCTGTCGCGGGGCGCCGCGCTGGTCTACACGCTGCTGGTGGTCGAGGTGCTGCTGCTGGTCTGCGCGGCACCCGGCCTGGTCGCCCTGTTCGCGCTGGAACGTCACCCGAGCAACCTGCCGCTGGTCGCGCTCTGCGCGGTGCCGCTCGGCCCGGCGCTGTCCGCCGCGCTCTACACGCTGCACCACCAACGCCTCGACCTCACCGACCTGCACCCAGGGCGGCTGTTCTGGCGCGGCTACCGGGCCAACCTGGTCGGTGCGCTGCTGGTCTGGGTGGCGACGCTGGTGTGGCTGACCATCATCGCGGTCAACCTGGTCAACCTGCCGGTGGCCGGGGTCCCCGGCTGGTGGGTGGTGCCGCTGGTGACGGTCGGCGTCGGGGTCGCCGTGGTCGGGGTCAACGCACTGGTCATCACCTCGCTGTTCACGTTCCGGCTGCGGGACGTGCTGCGGCTGGCCGGCTACTTCGTGCTGCGTACGCCGGTGGTGGCGGTCGGTACCGCGTTGCTGCTGGTCGCGGCGACGACGCTGACGTTTGTCGCGTCGGAGGCGGCGACCGCGGCCATGGGGTCGCTGATGGCGCTGGCGCTGGTGCGCGGCGCCGCGCCGATGACCGACGTGGTCCGCGAGGAGTTCGTGCGGTGAGGTGTAAGGAAGGGACCCTTCCTAACGTCTCGTGCATAGCAGGGGTCCCCTCCTAACACCTCACCCCGAGCGCTCACCACGGGCGACGGCGCGGGCGTGGGCGATCGCCAGCAGCCGGTCGATCTCGGGCAGCATCTGCGGGCCGGGCATGACGATGCTGGCGAAGCCCTGCCGGGCGTAAGCGGGATGCGGCAGCACGGTGTCCAGCCGGGCGAAGTCGTACTCGTGCCGGTGCTGCGGGAAGTCGGCGGGCGGGAAGCCGAACAGTCGCGCGAACTCGGTCCGGCCCAGGTCGAGGTTGAGCCGGAAGACACCCGGCCGGTCGAGTCCGGAGTCCTCGTCGAAGCCGGGCACGTCGCGTTCCACGATGGTGGCGAACGGCCGGCGGTGATCCGGGCCGACGGAGAAGAACCGGTCGCCCCAGGCACCTTCCGGCGCACCGTTCTCCTCGCTCGCGACCAGTTGCGTGGTGTCGGGCAGCGCCAGAATCCGGGCGGCGAGCATCGCCGGGTCGGTGCCGGTCGGCACGTGCAGCAGCACGTCGGCGTGGTCCACGGTCGCCTGCTCCAGCGGGAAGTAGCGGTAGTCGTGGCTGCGCTTTCCGGCGGGACGCACCGCCGCGACGGGGACGTACCGGGGCAGGTCGCCGTCGCGCTGGAGGGCCGCCTCGAAGGAGCCGGGCTCGGGTGCCTCGATGCCGAGTGCCGGGCTGACGCCGAGGCTGCCGACCACCACCGCGTACCCGTCGCCGAGCAGCGAGCCGGCGATGGCACCGGCGCTGCACCAGGTGACCTCGGTGCCGGCCATCGTCATCGTGCCCGGGTCGCGTTGCAGGTGCCGGTTGTGCGCGAAGACCAGGGTGGGGCCCCGGTCCGCCTCGGCCGCGCGGATCGCGAGCAGGTTCTCCGCCATCAGCGCGTCCCGGACCGCCACCAGTCGGGCGAAGCGTTCCTCCCGGCCCAGCGGCGCGGCGGCCGCCGCGTGGTAGCGCAGCACTGCGACCGCAGACGTGGCCTGCGCGTACGCCGCCCGCCAGCCGCCCGGCCGCCGGGGAGCGTGCAGGTACAGCTCGGTCAGCAGGTCGTCGGCGAGCACCCGCAGACGGTGCGCCTCGGGCGTGTCGCCGACCGACCGCCCCGGTTCCCAGATCGCCGCCTGGTCGCTCCACCGCGCCTCGTCCCCCACCAGGGCGTCGATCTCGGCCGTCCGGTCCTGGCCCAGGAACTCGCAGACGCGCAGCAGGAAGGTGCGGGGGCTCGGGGCACCGGTGATCTCCAGCGGGGCGTCGAAGCCGTGGAAGCTCAGCCGCTCGGCCGTCGGCCGCCCCGCGTTGTACTCGCGCATCCGCACCAGCAGGTCCCGGTTGGCCGGGACGTCGCCGAACCCGTGGCTGAACCCCTCGGCGAGGGCGCGGTCCAGGGTCACCGTGGCGGAGCCCCGCACGAACTCGTCGGCGACCAGGCCGGCGGCCCGGTCGCTCTCCAGCGCGATGGACCGGTAGCCGCGCTGCGCCAACGCCAGGAACAGCTCGTTGCGGATCTGGAGGAAGGCGGATTCGCCGTGGGTCGGTTCGCCGAGCGCGAGCAGGGTCGGCGGTACGGGAAGCAGGTCCAGGAGATTCGTCACTCCATCGACCGTATCGCTGAACCGCCCATTGAGACTTTCCAGCAAGATGGCACGGTGAACGTGGTGCAACCCTCAAACAGCGGGGTACGGCGACCGGTCGACCTCGCCCGTCCGTACGGCCTGTCCACGCAGGCGGTCCGCAACTACGAGCGGGACGGGGTCCTACCGCCCGCCGAACGCAGTCCGAGCGGGTACCGCCGATACGCCGAGCGGCACGCCCGGGCGCTCGACGCGTACCTGGCGTTGATCCCGGGGCATGGGCACGCGGCGAGCGGCGAGATCATGCGCGCCGTGCACCGGGGCGAGATCGACACGGCGTTGCGGGTGATCGACGAGGGTCACGCCCTGCTGCGCCGCGACCGGGAGACCCTGGACGCGGTCGAGACGGCGGTGGCGGTCCTCACCGGGGTCGCGCCCGAACCGCGCCGCCGGGAGGGGTTGCCGATCGGCGCCCTGGCGCACCGGCTCGGCGTACGGCCGGCGACCCTGCGCAAGTGGGAACGGGCCGGCGTGCTGCGGCCGGACCGTGACCCGGCGACCCGCTACCGCGTCTACTCCCCCGACGACGTGCGGGACGCCGAACTCGCCCACCTGCTGCGGCGCGGCGGATACCGGCTCGACCACATCGCCGACGTGCTCCGCCGGGTACGCGCCGCCGGGGGTGCCGCCCCGCTCGCCGCCTCGCTGCGCGGTTGGCGGGAGCGGCTCACCGTACGCGGCCGGCACCTGCTCACCGGCGCGGCGCGACTCGCCGCGTACCTGGATCTTCCGGCGGAGACGACGCTGCCCGGCCGGTGAGGGGTACTCACCGACCGGGCAGTCGTGGTGGTTCCGGGTCAGGAGGTCAGGTCCCCGAGGCCCTTCATCATCTCGGCGAAGTCGGTGGTCTCCGCCGCCGGCGGGGTCTCGATGTTCACCGGCTTGCCGTAGTCGGTGTAGTCGACGGTGATGTCGCCGAGGTTGCCGGTGACGACCTTGGCCCGACGGGGCTGGTACTGCCCGTCGACCCAGAGGTCGATGGTGATCTCCTTGACGCCCTGCTTGGCCAGCTCCTGCTCGACGCCCTTGCGCATCTCGGCGTCGACCTGCTGGAGGTACTCCTGGATCGACTGGGTCACGGTGTAGTGGACGGTGTCCACCCCGTTCACGTTCTCCTCGCCCACGACCGTGACGTTCTCGCTGGCGAGCAGCGCCTTGACCTGCTTGGTCGGGTCGACGTCCTCAAGCTGCTTGGTGAAGTCCATGCCGGCCTGCGCGCCGGCCGCACCCACATCGATCTTCAGCCAGCGCTTGCCGCCCATGCTGGCGCGGTCGGCCTCCGGGACCTCGACGTAGACCGCGGTCTCGATCATCCGGATGGTCGTCGGCTTGCCGTCCGAGTCGGTGGTCGTCATCTCGACCTTGATCGGGTCACGCAGATCGATGACACCCTGCGCGGTGATCTTCTCACCGGCGGCCGTGCCCTGCATCGACATGGTCACCGAGTCGCTGGACTCGGTCTTCTCCACGGTCTTCTGCAGCGACCCCTTGAGGTCCTTGGCGAGCTGCTCCAGCACGTTCGGCTGCGCCGCAGCATCCGAGTCGGACGACGAACCGCCGCCGCCACCGCAGGCGGTCATCGCGAGTGCCGTGAGCGCGGAGACCGCCACGACGGCGACCCTCTTGGACAGTGACAACTGACAGCCCCATTCCCTGGACAACGCTGGGGAACCTCCCCCAGGCAGACCGCCGACACGCTACCGGAGTCGGTCAACCCGCACCGACCCCGCCCACGCTCAGTACAGCGGGCGACCGTACGCGTCCGGCACTCCGGACTTACGGTGGAAATAGGCGTTGACCTGGTCGCACCACTCCTGGGCGCTGCGTTGCTGCTCGGCGAGGCGCTCGTCCACCCGGGCGTGCACGACCGGGTCGACCAGCCCGGTCAGCGCCGCCCAGCGGTCACTCATCGCCGTCACCTCCGCCACCCCGGCGAAGTGGGTGTCGTAGATGTGCTGCACGACCGTGCTGCCGCTGCGCAACACATGGTCGTAGCGGACGTGGTGGAAGAAGAGCAGCAGTTCGTCGGGGCACTGCTCAGGCGACTCGTACACCTGCGACCAGGGTGGCGGGTACTGGCCGGTGAAGCCGGTGCCGGTGGCCCGGGTACGGTCCACGCCCACCCCGTCCCGGTCGGCGAAGTGATAGGTGCCCCAGGGGGTGTACTCGTATCCGTCGACGTCCGGGCCGTAGTGGTGCCCGGGTCGCACCATGAAGCCCACCCCCAGCGGGGCGGTGTACCGCTCGTAGGTGCGCCACGAGTCGTCCATGATCTCGTGCAGCGTCCGGCGCAACAGCTCCGGATCGGCGCCGGCCGCCGGATCGAAGGTCAGGTCGATCCACTCGTCGAGCACGTCCTCCGGACGCAGGCGCGGATCCCAGGCGAGCCGCCCGTACGCGTACAGGTTGGCCTGGGCCAGCGGATGACCGGTCCAGAACAGGTCGTCGCCCACGTTGGAGACGGCGGCCAGCCCACCCCCGTCGGCGGCCACGTCGGCGACCGTCGGCCCGTCGTCGCCCCACGGCGTGAACCGCAGCACCTCGTGCCACCAGGGCGCCAGATAGCAGACGTGCCGCTGCTGGCCGGTGTACTCCTGGGTCACCTGGAACTCCACCGCCAACCGGGTGCCCGGCATCGCCGAGATCACCGGCGACACCGGCTCCCGGGTCTGGAAGTCCACCGGACCGTGCTTGACCTGCACCACGACGTTGTCCCGGAAGCTCCCGTCGAGCGGGGCGAAGGTGTCGTGGGCGGCGCGGGCACGGTCGGTGGAGCGGTCCCGCCAGTCCTGCCGGTGGTTGTAGACGAAGGCCCGCCAGTGCACCACGCCGCCGTACGGCGCCAACGCCTCGGCCAGCACGTTCGCCCCGTCGGCGTGGTCGCGGCCGTAACTGAACGGGCCGGGCTGCCCCTCCGAGTCGGCCTTCACCAGGTAACCGCCGAAGTCCGGGATGCGGGCGTACACCCGGGCGGTGGTCTCGGCCCACCAGGCGCGCACCTTCTCGTCGAGCGGGTCGGCGGTGGGCAGGCCACCGACCATCACCGGCGCGGCGAAGTTCACCGACAGGTGCACCCGGATGCCGTACGGACGCAGGTCGTCGGCGATCTCGGCGACGTCGTCGAGCCGGTCGGTGAGCAGCCGCGCCTCGGTGGCGTGCACGTTGACGTTGTTCACCGACACCGCGTTGATCCCGCACGCGGCCAACAGTCGCGCGTACGCCCGCACCCGCGCCCGGTCCGGGTGTGCCCGGCCGTCGCGCCAGAGGATCGACCCACCGGCGTACCCGCGCTCGACCTGGCCCATCACCGGGTGCACGTCGACGTTGTCCCAGTGGTCCAGCATCCGTCGCCGCATCACCGGCCGGTACGCCCGCGCCGGATGCGGTGCGCCGAACGCCGACTCGCCGAGCCGGACGACGTGGAACAGTCCGTGGAGCAGTCCGGCCGGCGCGTCGGCCAGTACCACCGTGACCTCACCGTGGCGGACGACCGCGTACCCCTCGTCGCCGAGCGGCCCACCCCCGGCGGCGGCCAGGTCGGCCCGCGCGGCGTCGAGGACCCGTCGCGTCCCGTCCTCGTCCACGACGGACGGTGAGCGGTCGGACGGCTCGGTCGCGGGTGCGGTCCCGCCCGGACGCCCGGCGGTCTCGGTCAGGGCGAGGACGAGGTCGGCGGGGGGGCCGTCGGCGCAGCGGCGGACCGTGCCGCCGTGCGTGGCGCAGGCGAGTCGGACCTCGTGCAGCACCGTGTCGACGAGCTGGCCGTCGCCGTGGACGAGCGTGTGCCGGGAACCGACGGCGCGAAACGCGGCCGGCGGCAGCCAGGCGGGATGGACGTCGGTCGGGTCGGGGCCGGTGAGCTCCGGGCGAATCCGTCGCATTGCGCAAATCGTAACCATCTTGATCGATGCGTCAAGGTCCTTCCGGAACCTTTCGGCCGGCTCCGACCAGAGCGTCCAACAGCCGGGCCAACTCCGCCGGGGTCCGTGGCCGGGCACCGGCCAGGTCGGGTACGCGGTCCAGCAGCCGGTGCACCACCGGCGCCCACGCCGGAGTCAACGCGGCACCGTCGAGCAGGTCCCCGCCGCCCAGCTCGGCACCGGTCACGCCCTGCCGGATCCGGCCACCCGCCACCAGCACCCGCTCGTCGGCCCACCGGTATGCCAGGTCCACGTCGTGCGTGGCGAGCAGCAGCGTGGTGCCGGCCCGGTGCAGGGCGTCGAGCGTCCGCAGCAGCGCCTCCACCCCCGACGGGTCGAGCCCGGCGGTCGGCTCGTCCAGGATCAGCACCCGGGGCCGCAGCGCCACCGCCCCGGCGATCGCCACCCGCTTGCGCTGGCCGTACGACAGCAGGTGGGTGGGGCGGTCGGCGAGGTCGGTGATCTCCAACGCCGCCAGCGCCTCGGCACAGCGCTGCCGCACCTGCGCGTCGTCCAGACCGAGGTTGACCGGCCCGAACGAGACGTCCTGGAAGACGGTCGCGGCGAACAACTGGTCGTCCGGGTCCTGGAGCACCAGTTGTACCTGCTGGCGGACATCGAGCAGCCCGGCCCGGGTCCGACGCAGCGGCACCCCGCCGACCAGCACCGTGCCCGCGTCGGCGGCCAACGCGCCGACCATCAGCCGGAACAGGGTCGTCTTGCCACCGCCGTTGGGCCCCAGCACGGCCATCCGCCGCCCGGCCGGCACCCGCAGGTCGGCGTCGGTCAGCACCGGCCGCTCCGCCTCGTACCCGAAGCTGACGCCGCGCAGCTCCAACAGCGGCGGGTCGCCGACCTCGCGCAGCTCCGGGGGCGGGTCGCCGCTCATCCGAGCGCCACCAGCAGCCGGGTGGCCAGCACCACCGCCGCCAACAGCAGCACGGTGACCGTCAGGAACGCCGCCGACGGCCGACGGACCTCGGTGCGTACCGCCAACGAGCCGGTGTAACCGCGCAGCGCCAACCCCTCCTCCCAACGCCGGGCCAGCGAGAACGCCCGGACGAAGACCGCACCGGCCTGCCCGGCCAGCGACCGGTAGGTGCTGGCCCAGGTCCGGTACCCCAGCCGGGCCGCCTGGGCCTGCCGCACCGCGTGCACGCTCTCCAACAGCAGGAACAACATCCGATAGATCAGCGCGGCCACCTCGGTGACCGCGCTCGGCACCCCGAGACGCTGCAACCGGGGCAGCACGTCGGCGAGCGGCGTGGTGGCGGCGAACAGCAGCAGGCAGAGCAGCGCGGCACAGGCCCGACCGGCGGTCGCGGCGGCCGTCGCCAGCCCCTCCGGCGCCCACCGCACGCGCGTCGGGCCGGAGACCGCCACCAGCATCGGCACCGAGCCGGTCAGGATGAACAACAGCGGGGTCCGGGCCGCCCGGACCAGCAGGCGCGGCGGCAGCGCCGCCGGCCCGAGCAACGCCGCCGCCGCGGTCAGGCCCACCACCGCAGCACCCGGCCACGGTGGCAGGAGCAACGCGCACCCCAACAGGCCCAGGGCCAACAGGGCCTTCTCCGCCGGGTGGCGGCGCCGCCAGGGGCTGGCGTACGCCGCCACGTCCAACGCGAGCACTAGTCGGTGGTCTTCTCCCCGGTCGCGGTCTGCTCGCCACGCAGCCGCTGCCGGGTCCGGGCGACCCCGAAGTAGTAGCCGAGGAACCCGGCGCCGAGGGCGGCCTGGAGCGCGAACAACGCCGACTCGATCTCGCCCGACGGCGGCTCGTAGATCGAGCTGAACCACGGCTCGTAGTCGGGGTGGTCGTTGACGATCGCCTCCTCGGCGAGGGCGTCGGCACCGGTGAACGGCTCCTCGCCGCTGCCGAGCCCCAGCACCAGCGGCGCCACCGCCAACGCCACCACGGCGAGCAGCAACAACAGGTTGGTCCGGCCGAACGACTTCACGCCACCGCTCCCTGGGTCGTCGGGGCCGGACGGCGCAGAATGCCGAGCCGGCGCAGTTCCTGCGGGCTCACCCGGACCAGCAACCGCACCACCAGGACGGTGAGCAGCCCCTCGCTGATCGCCAGCGGGATCTGGGTGACCGCGAAGATGGACCCGAACTTGGCCAGCGCGCCGACGAAGCCCGAATCCGGATCGGGGAAGGCCAGCGCGAGCTGGGCACTGGTCACGCAGTAGGTCGCCAGGTCGGCCAGGGCGGCGGCGAAGAACACCGAGATGCCGAGGCCGCCACCGAGCCGGCGGATCAGCGCGTACACGCCGAAGGCCACCCAGGGGCCGACGATGGCCATCGAGAAGACGTTCGCGCCGAGCGTGCTCAACCCGCCGTGGGCGAGCAGGAGTGCCTGGAACAGCAGCACGATCGTGCCGAGCACACTCATCACGGGGGCTCGGAACAGGATCGCGCCGAGACCCACACCGGTCGGATGGGAACAGGAGCCGGTCACCGAAGGGATCTTCAGCGCCGACAGGACGAAGGTGAACGCCCCGGCCGCGCCGAGCAACAGCTTCGCGTCGGGGTTCGCGCGGACCTGCTGGACCAGGTTGCGCGCACCGTGGATGACGAACGGTGTCGAGACCGCGAACCATGCCGCCGCCTGCACCGGTGGTAGGTAGCCCTCAGCGATGTGCATGAGTCGACCTCCCCTTCCAACACCTCGTGGACGAGATCACACGTCGGGGTCGGTCTCCTGGCTCCCGGATCGTCGCGAACTCCGGCCTTCCCAGGTCCTCCACGGACCCAGTGGCGTACAAGTCGGAGTGAACTCCCCGGTCACAGTGGCGAGGGCCGCGCCGGTCTCACACCGGCTTCCCATTACCGCGACGGCGCGACGTTATCCGTTCCGCGCACCGGCGCACAAGACTCGTCGATGCCCCAGCGGCCGTACTCGGGTGAAGAGTGCCGTTTGTCACGACGATTCCCGGGTAGACGCCAGATCCGTTGCGAGAAGGGGGCCGGCGGGTTGGACGAGAACGAGTTCATCGAGTCCGTGGCGAACCGCACCGGCGCGTCGACGGAGCAGGCGACCGCCATCGCGCGCGCCACCCTGACCACGCTGGCCGAGCGGATCGACGGCGGCGAGGCCCGGGACCTGGCCGACCAACTCCCGGAAGGGCTGCGGGCGTACACGTTCGCGCCCAGCGAGACCGCCGAACGGTTCGGGCTCGACGTGTTCGTCCAGCGCGTCGGCGGCCGGGCCGACGTCGACCCCGACCTGGCCGAGGCCGGCATCCGGGCGGTGATGGACACCATTCGGGGTGACGTCGCCCCCGCCGACTACGACGACGTCATCGCGAACCTGCCGGCCGAACTGTGGCAGGTGGCCAACCCGGCGCCCTCGTACGACGCGCAGCGCGACCGCGGCTAGCGGATCACCGCCCGGTCAGGTGGGGCGCCGGCTCCACGTACACCGGCAGGTGATCGCCGGCCTGCGCACAGAACAGGGCGACCTCGTACGCCATGTCCCCGACCTCCGCCGAGCCGTCGATACCGACGGTGAGGATCGCCCCGTTGCCGGCGGTGGCGTGGAACAGGAACGCCCGCGACATCTGCACCACCACCTGGTGCAGCTCACCCTCACCGCACAGTCGGGCAGCGGCCAGCCCCAGCGCCTGGAGCCCACAGACCACACTGGACAGTTGCTCGGCGATCTCCTCGTCGATGCCCCGCGAGGCCCCCAGCATGATGCCGTCCGGGGAGAGCACCACCGCGAACTTGGCGCCGGGCACCCGATCCACGATGTCGTCGAGCGCGGCGTTGAGGTTCTCGGCGGTGACCAGGGCATGGGTCATAAGGGCGCTGTCCTCTCGTCGAAACTCCTACGTTCGTACCAGAGAAGACCCGGCGTCAGGGGGCTGACACTCCCCCTGATCCTGTTCCCTGATCCCCCTAACGTACGACGACGCTGGTCACCCTAATCGGACGGGTCGGACGGCTCGATCACGCCGGGAATCGCTCCTCTGACCGACGGTAATGACCGCTCAGGACGACAGCACCGGACCACGCAACCCCACCAGTCCGGGTACGGCGACACGCCCGATTTCGGCACCGCTGGTCGGGTCGAGCCATCGCACCACCGCACGCCTGATCAAGCACAAACACGAACACCGGCCAGAACGTGATGCTGCGGAATCGCCCGCCGTGCGCGGGAGAGCAGTCGCCACTCACGGACAGGCCCCACCTGAAGATGGGATCATCTCCGGTTGCGCCGGGGAGCAGAAGCTGCCCTGGCACATGCACATCCGGAACCTGGATCACCCCCGCGTACGCAGGAAGCAGTGCAGCACCCGTTCGCGGTACACCTGCGCAGCGGGATCACCCCCGCGTACGCGGGGAGCAGGAGCCCGACGTGACCGCGCTGACGTGGCGCGAGGGATCACCCCCGCGTACGCGGGGAGCAGGCTGATCCGGTCCCGGGTGTGCCGGTGATCGGGGGATCACCCCCGCGTACGCGGGGAGCAGGCCACAGGCATGTAGTGCCGCTTCGGCTCCACGGGATCACCCCCGCGTACGCGGGGAGCAGCGCCGCTCGATCAGGTCGGGCTGCTTCTCCTCGGGATCACCCCCGCGTGCGCGGGGAGCAGGCCGGCCCTCAGGACGCCGCCGTGCGGGAGTGGGGATCACCCCCGCGTACGCGGGGAGCAGATACCGTCGGAGGTCCGCAGGTAGGACCGGCGGGGATCACCCCCGCGTACGCGGGGAGCAGCGATGACCCAGTTCAAGCTCAGTGGGGCGGACGGGATCACCCCCGCGTACGCGGGGAGCAGCGAGCGTTCGAGTCCGAGCACGCGCAGATCGCGGGATCACCCCCGCGTACGCGGGGAGCAGGTACCCGATCCGGTAAACGGTCGTCTGAATCCGGGGATCACCCCCGCGTACGCGGGGAGCAGGCACCGCGGCAACGCTGATGATCGCACAGGGGGGGATCACCCCCGCGTACGCGGGGAGCAGCTCATGTCGTTCGTCGGCGTGGCGCTGGGCATGGGATCACCCCCGCGTACGCGGGGAGCAGCGGTGGCGGTCGGCGCCTGCGGCGCCTTGAGCGGGATCACCCCCGCGTACGCGGGGAGCAGCCCGCCTTTCGGCTGTGGTACGGGCGTGTCTCGGGATCACCCCCGCGTACGCGGGGAGCAGACGTCCGATCAATGGGGCTAGACGCTTCCGGAGGGATCACCCCCGCGTACGCGGGGAGCAGCGCACTCCCGCCCTGGATCTGATCAATGCGGCGGGATCACCCCCGCGTACGCGGGGAGCAGGAGGTGTTGGCGTTGGCGCTGTACCGGTCGCAGGGATCACCCCCGCGTACGCGGGGAGCAGCCCACCCTCCCAGTGCACGAGGAGTCGCTAGCGGGATCACCCCCGCGTACGCGGGGAGCAGCGGGTTGAGACCCACCCGCCGTACTCGGAATCGGGATCACCCCCGCGTACGCGGGGAGCAGACCGTGGCGACGGCGGCCCTCACGGCGGGCAAGGGATCACCCCCGCGTACGCGGGGAGCAGTCCCTCCTGTCCGCCGGCGGGCGGTGTCGTCGGGGATCACCCCCGCGTACGCGGGGAGCAGACCTCGACCGCCTCGTGGTGGATCTGCACCACGGGATCACCCCCGCGTACGCGGGGAGCAGTGGTCGACGTGATGCCGGTGACGTTGGTGGCCGGGATCACCCCCGCGTACGCGGGGAGCAGTTCACCCAGGCGGACCGCCCCATGAACATGATGGGATCACCCCCGCGTACGCGGGGAGCAGTGCCCGGACTTCGCTAGCGCTGGGTTGATGCGGGGATCACCCCCGCGTACGCGGGGAGCAGATACGGGCAAAAGCGCTGTGGTTGCTGATCTTGGGATCACCCCCGCGTACGCGGGGAGCAGGACGTCCGCTCGGCGTTGTAGCCCTCCCACGCCGGATCACCCCCGCGTACGCGGGGAGCAGCAGGCCGGCCGGAACGACGAGAACCGCCAGGCGGGATCACCCCCGCGTACGCGGGGAGCAGGGGTTGGGGTCGGTCACCGGCGGCGGAACCCTGGGATCACCCCCGCGTACGCGGGGAGCAGACTTCCTGGCCTGGGGCCCTAAAGATCAATCTCCCGGTTTTCATTCACTTCGAGCACCACGATCATCGCCGTCCTTCAGTTTGCACATACGTCCACTCTGGCCGGTCATGCCCGATCAGCCTACTGAATCCCGTAACGCCTAAGACCGATCAGGCACTGGACAACCTGCCCGATCGGATCGAACCAGAGCGGTCGTCGCCGCAGCCGTGTCGCGCCTACCGGACAGTCGTTCACTTTAGGCAATGGGCCGCATGGCAGGCAGCGGCACTACCGATTGGCGCGGAAGTTGGCGACGATGTCGTACCCCTCTGCTCTGGTTCCATCCGTGACTGACCAACATGGCCTGAGTGAGTGCGCCCGTTTGGTCTGGGGAAAGACCAACCGCGACCGAGGCTTCTGGCTACCGCTCTATCGGCATCTCGCCGATTCTGCCGACGTCGCTGGCAAGTTGTGGGACGTGTGGCTGCCGAGTGCGGTGCGCAAGCAAATCTCAGCGGCGTTGCCGGGCGGCGACGACGACGGCCGCAGGTTGGCGTGTTGGCTTGCCGGCATTCACGACATCGGCAAGGTCAGCCCGGCCTTCGCCTGGCAGGTACGGCATCTCCGGAAGGACATGGAGCAGGCCGGTTTTACCTTCGATCGACGGGTCGAGTCCGACCGGCTCTGCGCTCCCCACGGGCCGGCGGGGCACCTGGCTCTCGTCGACTGGTTGACCGTTGAGCACGGGTGGTCCCGCGATCAGGTCGACGCTTACGCCGTCGTGGTCGGCGGCCATCACGGGGTGCCGCCGACCGATGCCGACCTTCTGCGGATCCGCGAGCGGCCGTACCTTCTCGGTGTCGACGGGCCGTGGCCGGAGGTGCGCGGGGAACTGCTCCAGTGGATGGGCAGACGCACGGGCAGCATCGACCGTTTACCGAGTTGGCGGGAGGTGGCCCTTCCGCAGTCAGTGCAGGTTCTGCTGACCGCGATCGTGATCGTCTCCGACTGGATCGCCAGCAACGACGAACTCTTTCCGTACGGTTACCGCCAGGAGGACGCTCCCGACCGACTAGCTCGGGCCTGGGACGAGTTGGACCTGCCCATCCCCTGGGCGCCTGTCGACGTCGCGGACCTGGACACACCCGATCTGTTCGCACGGCGTTTCGAGATGCCGGCGGGGGCTCGGCCGTATCCGGTGCAGGCGGCGGTGGTGGAACAGGCTCGGGCCATGCCGCTGCCGGGTCTACTGATCGTCGAGGCACCGATGGGGGAAGGTAAGACGGAGGCAGCGCTCGCGGCGGTGGAGATCCTCGCCCGGCGCTCCGGCGCAGGCGGTTGTTTTCTCGCGCTGCCCACCCGGGCAACCGGCGATGCGATGTTCAGCCGGGTCCTCACCTGGCTCAGCCGTCTTCCGGACGCCGATCTCGACCGGGGTGCGCGCGACGCGGCCCTCGCACACGGCAAGGCGATGCTCAACGACGAGTACAGCCGCCTCTACCGTGGCGGGCTGCCGAGCGCGATCGCCGAGGACGAGGGGGGTACGGAGACTGCGGTGCACGCGTGGCTGGCCGGGCGGAAGCGGAAGATGCTGTCCAGTTTCGTCGTCGGCACCGTCGACCAACTGCTGTTCGCCGCGTTGCAGACGCGGCACGTCGCGCTGCGCCATCTCGGCCTGGCGGGCAAAGTCGTCGTCATCGACGAGGCCCACGCCTACGACGTCTACATGAGTCGGTATCTCGACCGGGCGCTGGAGTGGCTGGCGGCGCACGGGGTACCCGTGGTCGTTCTCTCCGCGACCCTGCCTGCCGATCGACGCGCCAGCATGATGCGGGCGTACGACGACGGCCGGCTGGGCACGCGGCGGGCCGCCGGACGTCCCCGTCGCTGGTCCCGCGATGGTGGCGGTGTTACCGGGCTGGAAAGCTACCAAGTTCTCCGAGATGACGTGCGATATCCGCTGCTCAGCGTCTCCGGCGTCGGTCGCGAGCCGACGACCACGACGTGCGCCGCCTCGGGCCGCACGCTTGGGGTGCGGTTGGAGAGAATCGCCGACGACCTGGACGTGCTCGCCGCTCGGCTTCGAGCCGAGTTGGTGGAAGGCGGCTGTGTCCTGGTGGTGCGCAACACTGTCGCACGGGTGTTGGATGCCGCCGCCGAACTGCGCGACAAGCTGGGACCACAGATACCGGTGGCGGTCGCGCATTCGCGCTTCATGGCCGCCGACCGAGCGGTCAAGGACGCGTGGCTACGCGATACCTTCGGGTCGCCGTCGCATCTGGCGAAGGCGGGCCGGAGCCGACCGTTCTGCCACGTGGTGGTAGCCAGTCAGGTTGCCGAGCAGTCGTTGGACATTGATTTCGACCTGCTGGTCACGGACCTCGCCCCGGTCGATCTGGTTCTGCAACGCGTCGGCCGGTTGCACCGACATCTCCGTGCCGATCGCCCTGCCCGGTTGACGCAGCCGCGAGTCCTGGTGACCGGCGCCGACTGGTCGACCGAGCCACCGACCGTAGTGACGGGCTCGGCCAGGGTCTATGAGCGCTCCACGCTGTTGCGGGCGGCGGCCGTCCTGTTGCCGTACCTCGACGACGAGCGGCTCCTGCGCCTCCCCCACGACATTGCGCCGACAGTCCAGACCGCTTATGGCACCGAGGCGATCGGCCCTGGGTCGTGGCAGCCCGTGCTCACCGAAGCGGCGGCTACGGCACGGATGCACGGGGAGGCGGCCGGTAAGCGGGCGGAGAGTTTCCGGGTCGGAGCGGTCGGACGGGCGGGTGAATCCCTCGTGGGATGGCTCGATGCCAGCGTGGGCGACGCCGAGACCGTAGGTGGCAACGAGCGGCGGGGGCGAGCCCATGTGCGGGATGACGGGGCCGAGGCACTGGAGGTGCTGATCCTCATACGCCGAGGCGACGACCTGATAACGCCGCCGTGGCTGGACGAAGGCGGCGGCATGGTGGTGCCGACGGACTTCGTACCGCCCAAGAAGATCGCCCGGACGATGCTGAGATGTGCCCTGCCACTGCCGAAGGCGATCACCTCGAACGGCGGCGTCGACCGGGTCATCGCCGAGCTGGAGCAACGGAACGCCTTTGGTGCTTGGGAGAAGGACCCCCTCCTCGGCGGAGAGCTGATCCTCGACCTCGATGAGAACGGACATGGTCGACTCGCCGACTTCATTCTCATGTACGACCGGTCAAGCGGCCTGCGGATGACGAGGAATGCACCGAGCTGATCGACGGCTGTCTGATTTCGGACAGCCGTCGATGCTCGCCGGTCCACCGCACGTCGCAGGTTCTGTCTGACCTGCTAAGACCCCTGCCTACGCAGGGAGCACCGTAAATACGGGTAGCGACAGAGGATCACCCCGCATTGTGCGGGAACAGCTAGAGTGCCTAGCGCGATTCCTTGGTAGGGACAGGTTAGGCCGAACACCTTTTGGCTGACCGCAGTGGTTGGAGAACCCTCACATGCTGGATGCCGTTGCCTCCTTCTCGTTGATCAGGCAGCCGTGGATCCCCGTCCTCGACCTGGCGGGCCGCCGCCGCTCAGTCTCCCTTGCCGAGCTTTTCGCGCAGGCGACGGACCTCCGGGCGGTCGCTGGCGACCTGCCGACCCAGACGGCGGCGATTCTCCGGCTCCTCCTCGCCATCCTGCACCGTGCAGTCCACGGCCCCGAGGACGAGCGGGCCTGGCGCGATCTCTGGCAACGGTCCGACCTGCCGGCCACCGACATCGTCGGATACCTGGATGAGTACCGGGACCGTTTCGATCTGCTGCATCCGGTGACGCCGTTCTATCAGGTGGCCGGCCTGCGTACGCAGAACGACGACACGTTCGGCATGGAGCGGCTGATCGCGGACGTGCCGAACAACGCGCCGTACCTGACCACTCGACTCGGTCCTGGTCTGGAGCGACTCACTCCGGCCGAGGCAGCCGTCTGGTTGGTGCACTGCCAGGCCTACGACACCTCCGGAATCAAGTCGGGCGCGGTCGGTGACACCCGGGTCAAGGGCGGTAAGGGCTACCCCATCGGGCCCGGTTCCTGCGGCTCGCTCGGCCTGGTCCACCTCGAAGGTCGCACTCTGCGGGAGACCCTTCTGCTCAACCTGATCACTCTCGACAACCCCTACCTGCGGCAGGATCCCGGACGTGATTCCCCGGTCTGGGAACGGGACCCGCACGGGCCGGCCGAGGAGCGCGAGCAGGATCGGGGACCGCACGGCCTTCTCAACCTCTACACCTGGCAGTCACGGCGGATCAGACTCTTCGGTGACCAGGCCGGCATCACCGGCGCCATGATCGCTAACGGTGACCGGATCACCTGGAACAATCTGCAGCAGCAGGAGCCGATGAGCGGCTGGCGGCGCAGCACCAACCAGGAGAAGAAGCTCGGCCAGCCCGTCGTCTATCTGCCGGCACTACATGACCACACCAAGGCGTTGTGGCGCGGGTTGGCCGGCCTGCTGCCCACCACGGCCGAGAAGCCTGGCGCTGACGCCTCTGCGCGACGTCCCCCGGTCATCACCCAGTGGCTCGCCCGGCTGCGGTCGAAAAACATGATCGACGACGGTTATCGGGTCACCACGCGCGCTATCGGTGTCGTGTACGGCAACCAGCAGTCCGTCGTGGACGAGGTCTATCACGACGCGTTGACCATGACGGTGCAGGCGTTCGACCCGACCGGACCCTGGACCACCACGATCGTCGATAGCGCCGCCGATGCCGAGGCCGCCGTGAAGGCCCTGCGTGGGCTCGCCGTCAACCTCTGCCGCGCCGCAGGCGGCTACGGCGAACGGCCCGAAGACCCACCGGCCACCGCTGCCGACCGCGCTGCGGAACTCGCCTACTCCCAGCTGGACGTGCTGTTCCGCCGGTGGCTCAGCGACCTCGGCCCGTCCGACGATCCCGAACACGCCCGCGTCGAGTGGCAGCGGCAGGCGGCGCGATGCGTCCGGCGGATCGGCAGTGACCTCGTCGAGAGGTCCGGTCCGAAGGCCTGGGCGGGCCGCTACATCGACCCGGAGAAGACGAAGCATGTGAGCAGCCCCCGCGCGGACATGTTCTTCGGCGCCGCACTCCGCCGGGCCCTGCCGTTGGCTGCCGCTCCCGAGACCGCGCCCATTGCCCAGGAGGTGCCGGCGTGACCGCCACAGCCCACACCGACCACGACATCCCGACCCCGAACCGCTACGCCCGTCGGCGTGGTCGGTTCGGAGGCTACGTCGCCGCCAAGGTCGCCGCACTGCAAGCCGGATACCTCAAGGAGGAGAGCTACGCGATCGCCGCACTGGCCCGGCTCCGGGCGAGCGCGGGCCGCAGTCCCGGCGAGGACTTCACCACCCTCGAACAGACGCGGGTGACGGACAGCTACCTCGAAGACTGGATCGGCGACGATCCCACGCACACCGAGCGGGCCATGCACACCGCGCTCACCCTCTACGCGGTGCACCAGCAGTCCATCCGCGACCAGGAGATGCACCAGGACGGCAAAGGCCTCGGCGCGGCAGTCAACCTGCTGACCCACAAGGCCACCAGCATCGACGCCGTACGCCGTCGCTTCGCCGCCCTCGGCACGGCCACCAGCTACAGCTCGGTCATCACCCATTTGCGGAGCCTGATCCGACTCCTGCGTGACCACCGGATCGCCCTCGACTACGGGGTGCTCGCCGAGGACTTGGTCAAGCTCCAGAAGCCGTGGGGACCGGCCGAGGTCCGTGGTCTGTGGGGCCGGGATTTCTATCGCCAGCCCGAGCCTGAGAGTCACCCGAACGGCGACGTCACCGACCCGAACACCGACTCCGCGCCGGACGGCGCCACCTCCGAGGAGTGACCATGACCCGCACCATCCTGGACGTCCACATCCTGCACACCGTCCCGCCGAGCAACATCAACCGCGACGACTCGGGCTCACCCAAGACCGCCATGTACGGCGGAGTACGCCGCGCTCGCGTCTCCTCCCAGTCCTGGAAGCGTGCGGTGCGGCTCGCATTCGGCCGCACCTTGGACGACTCCCAGCTCGGTGAGCGCACCAAGCGCGTCGGTGAGGCCATCGCCGAGCGGATCGCCGACCTCGAACCGCAGCTCAAGGACAAGGCATCCGCCCTGGCCACCGAGGTCCTCAAGGCGTCCGGCCTCGTGAAGAGAGAGGCCACCGCCAAGAAGGACGCGGCGAAGAAGGCCAAGGAGACCGGTCAGAGCGTGGACATCGAGTCCACCTACCTGCTCTTCCTCAGTCACCGTCAGCAGGAGAACCTCGCCCGAGCGGCCATCGACGCCGAACTGTCGGGAACGAAGCTGGACGCCAAGCAGCTCCAGAAGCTGGCTGACACCGACCACTCCGTCGACATCGCCATGTTCGGCCGGATGCTGGCCGACGTGCCCGACCTGAACGTCGACGCGGCCGTCCAGGTCGCCCACGCCCTGAGCGTGCACGCCGTCGACAACGAGTTCGACTACTACACCGCCGTCGACGACCGTAAGCACGACAACCAGGAGACCGGCGCCGGCATGATCGGCACGATCGAGTTCAACTCCGCCACCCTCTACCGGTACGCGGCCATCGACGTCGACCGACTGCACGACACCCTCGGCGACATCGCCGCCACCCGGCACGCCGTGGAGGCGTTCCTGCACGCCTTCACCACGAGCATGCCCTCCGGCAAACGGAACACCTTCGCCAACGGCACCCGCCCCGACGCCGTCATGGTGCGGCTGCGCGACACCCAGCCGGTCAACCTGGTCGGGGCCTTCGAGGAACCCGTCCGGGAACGGCAGTTCGGCGACCGATCCGGCATCGTCACCACCGCCGCCGAGAAACTCGCCGCGCACACCACCGAGGTCGAGCAGGCCTACGGCGACCCGGCCGTCGCCGCCTGGGTCACCCACGTCGGCACCCGCACCGCCGCCCTGGCCGCTCTCGGCGACGTGCTCCCTCTCCCGGAGCTGGTCGCCGCCGTCGGAACGACGGTCACCGACCGCCTCGGAACGCCCGCATGAGCGTCCTGCTGCTACGGCTGGCCGGCCCCCTCCAGTCGTGGGGAGCGACCAGCCGGTTCAGCCAACGACACACCGAGATCGCCCCCACCAAGAGCGGCGTCCTCGGCATGCTCGCCGCAGCCAAAGGCCTCCGGCGGACCGATCCACTCACCGAGCTACTCGGCCTCGACTTCGGGGTCAGGATCGATCAGCCCGGCCAGATCCTGCGCGACTTCCAAGTCGCGCGGAGCCTCGACGGTCGCGACAGCATGCCGCTGACCACCCGCTACTACCTCTCCGACGCCGTGTTCCTCGCCGCGATCGGCGGCGAGGACGACCTGCTCGCCAGCCTGCACGACGCGGTACGCCGACCCACCTACCCGCTCTACCTCGGTCGACGCTCCTGCCCACCGGTCGCCCCGATGACACTCGGCGTTCATCCCGGCACCGTCGCCCAGGTACTCGCCGACTGGCCCTGGCAGGCCGCGAAACGCCTACGTGAGCGTGGTGGGTTGACCGTGCCGCTGGAGGTGCTCAGCGACGCGCCACCGGGAGCAGAGGTCAGCGAGACACTTCCCGACGAGCCGATCAGCTTCGACCCCGCCCACCGGCAGTACGGGTGGCGAGCCGTCGTGCGTACCCAGGTCGTCGTGCCCAACCCCGAGGGCCGTGTTCCCGTGGCCGCTGCCGGCGCGCCACCAGCCGACCACGACCCCCTGTCGTGGCTCTAAGGACGACGAATGCATCTCACTCGATTCCTCGTGAACACTGCCCGACGCGGCGCACGCAAGCTGCTCGCCTCGCCGCAGGCGATGCACGCTGCCGTGCTGTCCGGTTTCCCTCGGCCCGAGGACCACACCCGCGATGACGCGCGGACGCTGTGGCGCCTCGACCAGCAGCACCGGCAGACGGTCCTCTACATCGTCAGCCCGACCGCACCCGACCTGACTCATCTGGTCGAACAGGCCGGCTGGCCGACCAGCGCCGAGGGCTGGCAGACCCGCCCCTACGACCGGCTCCTCGGCTCCCTCGACAAGGACCAGCAGTGGGCATTCCGGCTCACCGCGAATCCCGTCCGCACCGGACGCAAAACCGACACCTCCCCGACCACCCAACGCTTCGGTCAAGTCACCGCCACACAGCAGATCGAGTGGCTGACCAGCCGAGCAGAGCGCAACGGGTTCACGGTGGCAAGGCAGGACGACGGGGAACTGAACCTCCGCAGCTACAACCGCCAGGTCCACCGGTTCGGCAGGAACCGGGGCGAACGTCCGGTCACCCTTGTCACGGCGGCCTACGACGGAGTTCTCGAAGTCACCGACCCGAACCTGTTCCGACGCGTACTCACCCAGGGCATCGGACACGCCCGCGCCTACGGGTGCGGTCTGCTGACCGTGGCTCCTGCACAGGGCGGGTCGTGAAGCACCCAGGCGTACCACCGGCCGAACTCTCGGAACTCAACCGCGCACAAGACCGAATCAGCTTCATCTACCTCGAACGCTGCGTCATCCACCGAGACAGCAACGCCATCACCGCCACCGACGAGAAGGGCGTCATCCACATACCGGCGGCAACCCTCGGCGTACTCATGCTCGGCCCCGGCACCAGCGTCACCCAGCAGGCGATGATGTTGATCGCCGACAACGGCGCGACCGTCGTCTGGGTCGGCGAGCACGGCGTCCGGTACTACGCCCACGGCCGTACGCTCGCTCGTTCGAGCCGCCTTCTCATCGCCCAGGCCGCCGCCGTGTCGCACCGCAACCGGCGGCTCCACGTGGCCCGAGCGATGTACCGAATGCGCTTCCCCGGCGAAGACACCCACACCCTCACCATGCAACAGCTACGCGGAAAAGAAGGCGCGCGGGTACGCCGCTGCTACCGCGAGCACGCCCTCCGCACCGGCGTCACCTGGAACAACCGCGAATACAACCCAGACGACTTCGACAGCAGCGACACGGTCAATCAGGCACTGTCGGCCGCCCACGCCTGCCTCTATGGCGTCGTGCACGCGGTGATCGTCGCCATCGGCGCCTCACCCGGTCTCGGCTTCGTGCACACCGGCCACGAGCGATCCTTCGTGTACGACATCGCCGATCTTTACAAGGCCGAGATCAGCATCCCGGTGGCGTTCGACATCGCCGCCTCCGAATCGACCGACATCGGAGCCGACACCCGGCGTGCGGTCCGCGACCGCGTCCACGACGGCACGCTCCTCGACCGTTGCGTACGTGACATCAGAAGCCTCCTGCTCACCAGCAGCGCCTCCGGACCGATCGATCAGGCATGGCTCGACGAGGAAGCCAGCACCGACACCGTCCACCTGTGGGATGAGGAGGGGTACGAGCTGGCCGGTGGTCGCAACTACAGTGGAGATGTCGACTTCTGATGACCGTCATCATCCTCACCGCCTGTCCCGAAGGCCTCCGTGGACACCTGACGCAATGGCTGCTGGAAATCTCTGCCGGGGTGTATGTCGGACACGTCAACACCCGCATCCGCCAACGCCTCTGGGCCAAGGTCGTCGAGATGGCAGGGCCAGGGCGGGCGCTCCTGGTCTATCAGCAGCAAGGCGAGCAGCGACTCACCTTCGAGGTGCACGATCACCACTGGGAGCCCGTCGACCTCGACGGCGTCACCATGATGCGTCGGCCGACCGAACGCCGAACCTACAACCCTGCGACAGCCCAAGGTTGGAGCAAGGCATCGAAGCGCCGCCGGTTCGGCCGAAAGCAGCCGGCGGACCCAGGAAGCTCCGCGACGGAACCCAAACGAAGTGAAGGAAAATCCGGTACCTGATCTCCGGCACCCCAGGTCAACAAGTGCTCCCCGCGCACGCGGGGGTGACCCAAGAATCCGCTCTGCGCCGAGAATCCGCCGGCCCTGCTCCCCGCGCACGCGGGGGTGACCCCGCCGGCAAGGCCGACATCGTCCGCGAGGTCGCCTGCTCCCCGCGCACGCGGGGGTGATCCCGCCACCAGGTACGCCCACCCCGGATGCGAGCACTGCTCCCCGCGCACGCGGGGGTGATCCCGCCACACCCCGCGCACAGTCGCCGCAGGGCAGCTGCTCCCCGCGCACGCGGGGGTGATCCCTCGCGAGCTGCCGTTCGTCGGGTGACCAGGCCCTGCTCCCCGCGCACGCGGGGGTGGTCCCGTCTCCTCTATGCCCGAGGTCGGCACGTCCGCCTGCTCCCCCCGCAGGCAGGGGATTATCCCAGGTCCCGGACCGCAAACAATTCCTTGGTCAGTCGTGTCCCGCGCATGCGGGGATCGTTCGGCGTGCACCGCGACGCGGTCACCTGCCTGGCGTGGCTCGCCGACGGCACCCACGTCGTGACCGGCTCCGCCGACGCCACCGCTCGCATCTGGGCCGTCGACCTGGACCTGGCGGCGATGACCGAGGCGGCACGACACCGGGTGTTCCGGCAGCTCACCGCCGACGAACGCCGCGCCCACCTGATGCCCGTCACCGACGGCTAGAGCACCTGCTCCACCGTGCGAACCTCCTCGCCGACGAGATACTCCGCCGGATCGAGACCGAGCTGCTCACGCTGTGACGAGGCCCAGTATGCGGCGTTCGCCTCCTCGAAGGACTGCTCCCCGTCGTAGGAGATGACCCAGACGTGGGCGTCGCGCTCCCGGTCCACCCACGACCCGTGGATCTCGAACCCGAACTCGCGCCGCAACGGCACCACCAGAGTCCGCCACGCCTGCACCCACTCGTCCAGCCGCCCCTCACGCACGCGGTAGGTGCGGATCTGCACAGTCCTCACAGCATCGCCATCCCGTCGAAGCGCCGTACCCATGTCTCGTCAGCGGTCCACCCACGATGGCACGCTGCCCGATCGCACGCGATCTTCCAACGGCTCTGCGGAGTCGGAATCTCACGGACGCGGCAAGACCGGTCCGCGCGGTTGGTGCACACGCCTGATCACCGATGGCCGCTAAGCTGACCGTCACGCTGACGTGAACGTCAGCCCAACTCGTCACCCCGAGACCGAGCAGCTTGGTGATCTTGAGGAGTGAAGTGAAGAAAAACCGCACACTTGATCTTTAGCGCCGCAGGTCAAGAAGTCTGCTCCCCGCGCACGCGGGGGTGATCCCGATCCGACCGGGGCGTCCGACGCGCTGACGTCCTGCTCCCCGCGCACGCGGGGGTGATCCCGCGGACACACCCGCGAGCGGCTGATCTGCTCGCTGCTCCCCGCGCACGCGGGGGTGATCCCCACCCCCCCTGCCCCGGGTCCCCCGAGGGGACCTGCTCCCCGCGCACGCGGGGGTGATCCCGGAGTCGACACATGATGATCCACCTGCCGGTTCTGCTCCCCGCGCACGCGGGGGTGATCCCATCCGCATCTGGATGGCGGACTTGCCGACCCGCTGCTCCCCGCGCACGCGGGGGTGATCCCTCCGGCTTGATGGAGCGAATCCGGGCCACATCCTGCTCCCCGCGCACGCGGGGGTGATCCCGCGCCGTGCATCGCTCAGACTCGCTTCACCACCTGCTCCCCGCGCACGCGGGGGTGATCCCGCCGCGATCGTGAGCCTGACCGGGAGGGAACCCTGCTCCCCGCGCACGCGGGGGTGATCCCCTTTTTCGGCCTGCCGTGCAGGCTTCCTGACTCTGCTCCCCGCGCACGCGGGGGTGATCCCCGAAGCCGGACCACTGGCTGACCCTCGCCGACCTGCTCCCCGCGCACGCGGGGGTGATCCCTCGACGTCGTCGCGCTGCTCAAGCCGTGGCAGCTGCTCCCCGCGCACGCGGGGGTGATCCCCCGTCGTCGCTGCTCAGTGAGCGGGTCGACGACTGCTCCCCGCGCACGCGGGGGTGATCCCGCCCGCGCCATCCGCTACTGCCGCAACGTCTGCTGCTCCCCGCGCACGCGGGGGTGATCCCAAGCAGTTGTCCGGCCTCATCGCCTGACCAACCTGCTCCCCGCGCACGCGGGGGTGATCCCTGGGCCGGCATCGAACGCGCCCTCTCCTGGCGCTGCTCCCCGCGCACGCGGGGGTGATCCCGCGGAGACCGGCCGCGCGTCTCCCCGCCGGTGCTGCTCCCCGCGCACGCGGGGGTGATCCCTCTGCCGGGTTCAGCCGAACGGACGGTGGGTGCTGCTCCCCGCGCACGCGGGGGTGATCCCGCGCTGGCGGGCTGGCACATCCACAGCTCGGTCTGCTCCCCGCGCACGCGGGGGTGATCCCTGCCGGCCTCGTGAGCCGGCCGCCGCCTGACCTGCTCCCCGCGCACGCGGGGGTGATCCCGACCAATCGCAACGCTCGGGGCAACACCCGCGCTGCTCCCCGCGCACGCGGGGGTGATCCCCCTCATCCTCGCTTTCGCGCGCGAAATGGCCTCTGCTCCCCGCGCACGCGGGGGTGATCCCGTCATGGTGCCGCAGTCCACCGTCGTGGCCGTCTGCTCCCCGCGCACGCGGGGGTGATCCCTCTGACCCGACTCCACCAACCGCCGCGCCATCCTGCTCCCCGCGCACGCGGGGGTGATCCCACCTGATACCCGACGGCGGTCGGGATGGCGTCCTGCTCCCCGCGCACGCGGGGGTGATCCCTTGCGGGTCGGCATCGCCTTCTGCCCACCCGACTGCTCCCCGCGCACGCGGGGGTGATCCCGAGGGCTAGCCTGCGTGGTCGGGGCCCGACTCCTGCTCCCCGCGCACGCGGGGGTGATCCCGCCGGTCTGCGCCCGGTGTGGGCATGGGCCGACTGCTCCCCGCGCACGCGGGGGTGATCCCAGGTCGGCCAGCTGCTCGTCGTTCCACTGCGACTGCTCCCCGCGCACGCGGGGGTGATCCGTCGCCCTTGCGACCCCAGCCGATCTTGGCGGCCTGCTCCCCGCGCACGCGGGGGTGATCCCTGCGGACCGGTCTCCTCGTCGGAGGTCGTGTCCTGCTCCCCGCGCACGCGGGGGTGATCCCACGCCGGGGCGGTGCTATCGACCCGATTGCAGCTGCTCCCCGCGCACGCGGGGGTGATCCCATGCGGAGTCCCATGCCGGCCTCGGACCAGGTCTACTCCCCGCGCACGCGGGGATGATCCCGCCGCCGGCATGACCGGACCCGCCACCGCCGCGCTGCTCCCCGCGCACGCGGGGGTGATCTCGGCTCCGGCAACAGTGCCGTCGCCTCCAGTGGCTGCTCCCCGCGCAGGCAGGGGCAGGCCATCTGGACCAGCCGCAAACTCGCCTGCCACCGTTGATCTGCTCTTCGCAAACGTGGTCCGTTAGCCGACGCCGTCAATCACTCCGCCGTCGTTCGATCTTGGGCCCCTACCCGCCTGCCAGCGGACCGGTATCCACGCTGACGAGCTTCCAGTCGACTGCGCTCGCGACCAGCCAGCAGAGCCGGCACTTGTGCCGCTTGACCGTGGGCCACGAGACGGAAAGGCTCAAGATGGTGAACTCGGATGACGGGAGACGAGGCTCGTGATCGAGTCAGACGGCAGTCGAGATCGCCCTATCGGGACAGCCACGACCTCGGCACAAGAGCTGATGCAACTGGCAGTGGAGGCGCTGCACCGAGCAGGGTTTACTGTCGGCGATCTACGGCTGATTCGGCTGCATAGCAACGGCGTCTTCCGAGTTCCTTCACACCGGATCATCGTCCGGGTAGGCGTAGGAGCCGATGTGGAGGGCCGTGCGCGTCGGGCTGTCGTGGTGACCCGATGGCTTGAGACATTGGGGTTTCCGTCGGTGATGCCCGTGGCCGGGGTCACGCAGCCAATAATGCTCGATGATAAGGCTGGCTTCCGGCATGCCGTGACGTTCTGGCGCGAGGTCTACCTCGACGCCGAACCGGTCACCCCCGCCGACCTAGGTGCATTGTTACGCCGACTGCATGGGCTCGCGGAGCCGCCCGAGGAACTGCCCATCTTCCGGCCCCTTGACCGACTGGTCGAGGTCACGCAGTCGAATTCGTGGCTGGATAGCAGTGACCGCGGCTGGTTGGCGAGTCGAGCGGCAGAGTTGCAGGATGCCTTGGACACATCGATCTTCACCCTGGGTCCTACGGGCCTGGTGCATGGCGACGCCCAGTTGGCCAACGTGCTCCGGGTAGTTGACGTTGGCCCCGTGTTGGCCGATTGGGATGGGGTGGCATCGGCGCCACGGGAGTGGGACCTGGTTCCAATGGCTGTGGAGCAGCGCTTCGGCGGCTCGCCACAGATGCTCCGCGAGCTTCTGGATGCCTACGGCACCGATCCCAGCGGCAGCGCAGGATGGACGACCCTGCGGGACATCTATGAGCTACGT
Source organism: Micromonospora sp. NPDC003241 (assembly GCF_053589795.1). NCBI lineage: Bacteria > Bacillati > Actinomycetota > Actinomycetes > Micromonosporales > Micromonosporaceae > Micromonospora > Micromonospora sp. NPDC003241. The sequence continues at coordinate 50,608 of NZ_JBSFSO010000032.1, forward strand.
TCGGTGGCGGCCCACATCCGACGCGCGCCTCTCTCACCGTCGCATGCTATCGAGGCGAGTAGGCGGATCGATTCGCTCCGCCGTGGGGACCCCATGATCCGCTGGTTTCCGGTGGGCTGAACTGTCAGGCGTTGTTCAAAGCCAGGTGCAGTCGCTCATGGAGATCGCGTACGTCCGGACGACGCCGGTAAGGCGAGGAATGGTCGAGCAGGGTCCGCAGTCGGTCAAGCACACGAGCGGAGGTGGGCACATTGGCGGCGAGGTCAAGCGCAGTGTGTGAGTCGGCCGTCGCTTGCTCGGCTTCGGCAAGGGTAAACCGGGCTGCGGCGAGGCTGACCTGGTCGAAGACGGCAGAGCGGCTGTAGCCGCTGGGGCGGTGGCTCAGCGCGAACAAGGCTTGCTGCTCGGCATGGGAGGCCAGGGCAGGAGTGTGGTTGGCGGCGTCCTGCCAAGCGAGTGCGGCGTTACCCGCCAGCTCTGCTTGGTCGATGTAGGCGAGAGCTGCTCCGTCCTCGCCCGCATGGGCGAGTAGGTCGACAGCGAGGGCGGTCGCGTGCCGGATCTCGGGCACGCTGGCAGTGCCGAGTGGAGCGAGAAGGCGCGCCTTGAGATTCCACAGCATCGCCGACACCGCTGGCTGTCTGTTGCGAGGAATCAGGTCGAGGGCGGCGTCCACCAGCCGCAGGCCGGTGTCAGGTTGACGAAGAGCCTGCATCTGTCGAGCCATGTCGGCGAGCAGGTTGACGCGCAGCAGGAGAGCACGGTGATGCGTCGACTCTCGCGCGGCGTGTAACCCGAAAGTGAAGTAGCGCTGAGCCGGACCGTCCATGCTGACGTCGTGGCTCATCCAGCCGACCATTCCCGCAAGCTCGGCGACGGCTGCGAGCGCACGGTTGCCGACCGCTTCGGTGTAGGAGGCGTCCCGAAGCAGGTCGACAGCGTGTTTGAGCTGACCGACGGCAGCTTCCCGACTGAGTCCACCACCGATCGCGGCGTCTTGGGCGCCGAACTGGGCAGTGGCCGCTTCGATGCCAGCGACGGTCGCCATGGTGAGGCGACCCGAAGCGGCTGCGGCCTCGGCTGGCAGGCCGACGCTGGGGGCGTCGAGCCAGCGCAACAGTGGACCGGTGAAAGCCGCGCCCACGGCAACTTCCATGGCATCGCTGAGAAGGGTGCGCCTGGTAAGCATGTCGCTCCCGATGTAGGCAGCCAGCTCGTCAAGCGTACGAGCCGCCGCGCAGGGAGACATATATGGCGGTGGAGGCGGTCCACCTTGGCGTAGTTGAGGCCAGATCACCGCTACGGGGATGGGTACGTTCCAGGCATCGGTGAGAACTTGCGCGACGATGTGTGGTTGCTGGCAGGTGCCGCCGGTGAGCCAGCGCTTCACCGCCACGTGGTCATAGCTGAGCCGGAGCCCGCTGCCTTGCCGACCTTGGTCGTTGATAGCGCTGGCGAATTCGTCGAGCGAGTTGTAACCGCTGTGCTGGATCAGCACGCCCAGAACTGGGTTGGTGACCCGCGCCGGCAACCTCAATGAATACCCCCGCCTCGCATTTGTGCTCAGTGTACCGACATCGATCGGACAGCATGCCCTGATGCCGCTCGTGATTGAGTGACGCACCTTTCACGCACCCTGGCGCGCACGAACGGCGGCCTGTCGCCCTTGGGTTCGCCGATGCAAGGCTCAGAGCAGCAAGAGCTAGCGCAGAGGGGTCACCCGGCGGCGGGCCGAGTAATCACTCAGAGCCCGATGTCCAGGAACGGCTTCCCGCAGATCGCGCTTTGAACAGCAGTGCCCCTGGACTCGCCGCCCTGCTTCATCATGAAAGGGACGCCATGAATTTCACGTCAATGGCACGGGATGCCAGTGATGGCTGACCCGAGGTCGTCGTGGGTGGCCGTTCGTGGGGTGCATGAGCGGGCCAGTGATCATTTTTGGGCGTTCATGGAGGATCGGAGTGTGCGGTTTCTGCCGCACCTGTACGCGCCGATGTTCTTCACCACGCTCGGGCAGGTGATCGCGGGGCGCGACGATCCGGCGGGGCGGCGGGCGGCGCTGGCCGTGTTGGGGCGGATGTACCAGCGGTTCGGGCTGCACGCCTATCACGACACCGCGATCAGCGCGGCGTTGGTGGACACGGTGGGCCGGTTCTCGGGTACGGCCTGGGACGCGGGGGCGGCGGGGCGCTGGGAGCGCGGGTGCCGGCGGGCGTTGCGGCTGGTGGAGCGGGTGGCGGGGGCGGTCGGCGACGGGCCGCAGGTGATGGTCGGTGAGGTCGAGGCGCGGTCGGAGCCGGTCGCCGGGGTGACGGTGTTGACGGTCCGGCCGGTGCGGCGGTTGCGGTTCCGGCCGGGGCAGGCGGTGCCGGTGGGTACGCCCCGGCTGCCGGGTGTGTGGCGGTGGTACTCCCCGGCGAACGCGCCGCGTCCGGACGGGACACTGGAGTTCCATGTTCGCGGTGTGTCGGCGGGGACGCTGTCGCCGCTGCTGGCGACGCAGGTCCGGCCGGGCGACACGCTCTGGTTGGGGCCGGCGGTCGACGTGGGGTTGTCGCTGGAGGCGTCCGGCGGTGCGGATCTGCTGCTGGCGGCCGGTGGGACCGGGCTGGCGCCGTTGCGGGCGATGGTGGAGCAGGTCGCCACGGCCCCCGACGGGCGGCGGGTCACGTTGGTGGTGGGCGCGCGCACCCTGTTCGACCTGTACGACGCGTCCACCCTGGACCTGCTCCAGCGGTCCCATCGCGACTGGCTGACGGTCGTACCCGCGTTCTCCGACGATCCGGCGGTGGCGCCGGCCGCCCGGGGTGACCTGGTCACGGTCGCCAGGCGTCACCATCGGCCAGGGCAGGCCGTGTACGTCTGCGGGCCTCCGGCGTTGATCGAGGCGGCCCGGTCCCGGCTGCCCGGCTCCGGCATCGCCGCCGCCGACCTGCACCTGGCGGTCACGTTCGGGCGGGCCGGGGACTCGGCGCGGTGGGGGCGGCGGCCGGGGCGGCAGCGGGACCAGTGTGCCGTCGACCGTCCGGCGGAGGCGTGACGTGCGACGACTCACCGTGCGGCGGGCCACCGCCGCCGATCTGCCCGCGTTGACCGGGCTGCTCACCGCCGATCTGGCGAGCGGACGGTTGGCGGCCTGGCTGGTGCCGGACCCGGTCCGGCGGCGGGCGCTGCTGGCCGCGTACGCCCGGTTCGTGGTGGCGCACGGCCTGGCCCACGGCCAGGTCGAGACCAGCGGGGACCGCGCCGCCGTGGCGGTCTGGTATCCCCGGCTCGGCCCGCCCGCGCCGGCTTCGGCAGCACCGTTCGGCCTGCACCGGGCGCTCGGGCGGGACGCGGGCCGGTTCGTGCTTTTGCACGCGCACACCGACGCGGTGCACCCGCACCGACCGCACCACCGGCTCGCCCACCTGGCCGGGGACGAGCACGCCGGGCAGGTACTGCTCGCCGCCCGCCACCGGCTGATCGACCCGCACGCCCTGCCGTCGTACGCCGACATCGTGACCGACCGGCCCCGGACCGGCCTGCTCGCGCGACTCGGCTACGCACCGCGCACGCCGGTCCGGCTCGACGGCGGCGGTCCGGTGCTGTGGCGGCTGTGGCGGGCCGCGCTCGACCCCGACAGCGTTCTGCCCCGCCGGGTACGCGTGCACCGCGTCCCGGTTCCCCGACACTCCCAGGAGGATCTGCCATGCCGACCCTGACCGGCTCCGCGCACGTGCCGGTGGCGCTCGCCCGCCGTACCCTCACGCCCTTCGGGTCGTGGGTGTTCGGGGCCGCCGCCTCGGCGCCGCTGGTGGTGCTCGTCGGTGGTGTTCCCGCCACCTACGCGACCACCGGCGTGGTGGCGCTGCCGTTGACGTTCCTGCTGGTGGCCGGGGCGGTGGCGCTGCTCGCGGTCGGTTACACCGCGATGGCCCGACAGGTCGGGCACCCGGCTGCCCACTACGGCATCGCCGCACACGGGCTGGGCCGTGGCGCGGGTGTCGCCGCCGGTCTGGTCGCGCTGGTCGCCTACAACGCCATCCAGATCAGCCTGTACGGGCTGTTCGGCGCGACGGTGGCCGCGCGGCTCGGCGGTGCGTGGTGGGTGTGGGCGGGCCTCGCGCTGGCCGTCGTCGGCGTGCTCGGGGTACGCGCCATCGTGCTGTCCACCCGGTTCCTGGTCGCGGTGCTGGCCGCGTCGCTGCTGGTGGTCGCGGTGTTCGTGCTGGCCGCCGTGGCACGCCCTTCCGGCGGCACGCTGTCCTGGGCGGGTTTCGACGCGTCGGGGTTGGCGGTCAGCGGTGTCGGCGGTGCGGTCGCGTTCTGCGTGGCCGCGTTCACCGGCGTCGACGCCCCCGGTTCGCTGGTCGAGGAGACCACCGACCGTCGGGCGCTGGGCCGGGTCACCGTCGGCGCGGTGGTCGTCCTCGGTGCCGTCTACACGCTCGCCGCCTGGGCGATGGGCGTCGCGGTCGGTCCCGGCGAGGTCGCCGCGCTGGCCGCCGACCCGGCGGCCGGGCTGCCGTTCGCGGTGCTGGCGCGGGCCGGTGGCGGGTGGCCGCCGGTGGCGGAGGTGCTGCTGGTGCTCGCGATCCTCACCTCGATGCTGGCCTTCCACAGCGTGGTCGCCCGGTACGTCTTCGCGATGGCCCGCGAGCAGGTGCTGCCCGCCCGCCTCGCGCACTCCGGCACCGGGACCCGGGTCAGCGCGCCGCGCGGTGGTTCGCTGGCCCAGAGCACCGTGGCGGCGGTCGTGGTGGCCGCGTTCGCGCTGCACGGCGCCGACCCGCTCGCGGTCATGTTCACCTGGTTGTCCACCCTGGGCGCGATGGGGCTGCTCGGCCTGCTGCTGATCGCGTCGGTGGCCGCGACGACCGCCCCCGCCGCCGTACGCGGTCCCCGGCCGGGCCGCTGGGAGTGGCGGATCGCCCCCATCCTGGGGGTGTTCGCCGGGTCGGCGTTGCTGGCCGCCATGGTCGGCAACGTCGGATCGCTGCTCGGTGCCGTACCCGGCTCGCCGTACCCGTACCTGCTGCCGCTGAGCCTTCTCGGCGCGGCGGTCGGTGGCGGATTGTGGGCCCGGCACCTTCGTGCCCGCCGCCCCGACGTGTACGCCGGCATCGGTCGCGGCACGCCGAGGACCAACGCCGTGCCCGACTCCGTCGACGTGGCGATCTGAACGGGGCAGTCGATGACCACACATGCCACGACCGTGTCACCGGAGGCTCGACGGTGGGCCGACCTGCGCCGGCAGATCGTCTTCCGGACCAAGCGGCTCAACGTGGGCCACCTCGTCGAGGCGGACCAGCGCTACGGGCGGCGGGACGCGCTCGGCCCGCACGGGGTGATGCTGTTCTTCGTCTCCGCCGCACCCACCGAGCCGCACGGCTACCGGCTGCACACCGCGTACCGGCTGTGGTTGGCCTCGCCCGAGGCCGATCACCTGCCCCGGCTCCTCGGTGAGCTGGCCGACATCGCGGCCGAGAACGTGGCCCGCTGCGCCGCGACCGGCGACCGGTGGCATCCGCTCGGGCCGCACCGGTCGATGGTCAACGGCGGTGACATGAGCCCACCGGTCGGTGCCGTCTACGTCGGCGTCGGGGTCACCACCCTCGACACCGACCAGGGCCGCTGGCACCAGGTCGCCCGGACCCTGCGCGACGCGCCGCCCGGCGGTCGGCGGCTGTCCGCGTTCGACCTCAAGGGCCAGTGTTACGCGCTGCTGACCGACGGCACCGCCCTGCACGTCGACCGGGATCCGCACGCCAGGCTCGGTGTCGACGGCATCCGCTGTACCCGGACCCTCGACCCCGACCGGATCATCCACTACAACCCGCACCACGACCTCACCGAGCAGGGCGACCAGCACACCCGCGAGGTGTGGCGGGCCCTCGGGTCGCTGCACACCGTCCTCGCCGCCCACCTGCTCCCCCGGGAACGCCCGTGACCGACACCCCGACGCTGCCGTCCGTCGTGGACGCGGAACTGGTCGACCTGGGACGCGACCGGATCGACGTGGCGGCCGTACTCCGTCATCTGGTCGACCGGGCCGACGCCGCCGCGTCGACGAGCATCGGTTTCCCCGGCGCGGTCGACCTCGACCACGGTGAGGTGATGGCGCGGCTCGGCCGGCGGCTGTGGAACAACATCGGCGACCCGGCCACCGACCCGGGCGGCGCCGCCCACACCAAGGCCATGGAACGGGCCGTCGTGGCCTGGGTCGCCGACCTGCTGGCCATGCCCGCCGACGACCGATGGGGGTACGTCACCACCGGCGGCACCGAAGGCAACCTGGCCGCCCTGCACGCCGCCCAGCGCCGTCATCCCCGCGCGGTCGTCTACCACTCGACCGCCGCCCACTACTCCATCCCCAAGATCCTCGACATCCTCGGTGCCCGGCGTCTCGCAGTACCCGCCCGTCCGGACGGCGAGATCGACCACGAGCAGCTCGCCGCCCAGCTCCGCCGACGACCCACCCGCCCGGCGATCGTGGTCGCCACCGCCGGCACCACCATGACCGAAGCCGTGGACGACCCGGCCCGTCTCCACGCCGTCCTGGCCGCCCACCCGGCCGGCGGGTACCTGCACGTCGACGCCGCCCTCGCCGGCATCCCGCTCGCCCTCGACGGTCGGCTCCGCCTCGACCCGTCCGGTGGCATCGACAGCATCGCCATCAGCGGCCACAAGTTCTTCGGTACGCCCACCCCGTGTGGCGTCGTCCTCCTCCGTGGTCGACTCCGCTCCCCTGGCACCCCCGTCGCCTACACCGACACCGTGGACACCACCGTCACCGGTTCCCGCTGCGGCCTGGCCGCCGCCCTGCTCTGGCACGCCATCGCCACCCACGGTCGCGAGGGGCACCGCTGGCGGGTCAGCGAGGCCCGCCGCCTCGCCGCGTACGCAGTCGACCGGCTCACCGCGGTCGGCTGGCCCGCCTGGCGTCACCCGCACGCCTTCACCGTCGTCCTCGACACGCCGCCGGCATCCGTACGCCGCAAGTGGCTCCTGGCCACCGACGGTCCGATCAGTCACATCGTCTGCATGCCCGGCCTCACCAAGGGCCAGATCGACGCCTTCGTCGCCGACCTGCGCCCAGACCCGGCAGCGCGCACTGCTCCGGACCCGGCGCCGCCGAGTGGTCCAGCACCGCCGAGTGGTCCAGCGGCACGCAGTGGTGCAGCGGCACGCAGTGGTGCGGCGGCACGCAGTGGTGCGGCGGCGCGGAGTGCTCCAGCAGCGCGGAGTGATGCGTCAGCACACAGTGATCCGTCAGCACGGACCCGGACGGCGGCACGCAGTGATCCGGCCGGGTGGACCGGTACGGCGGCGCGGACGGTGGTGCCACCGGGTTGAGTTTCCGGGGCGGATCAGGCTCGCGCCTTCCGCCCCGGGTTCTGCGGTGGTCGTCGGGCCCGGCGACCACCTGGCCGGCTGCCGCTCCAGGGAGGGGACGGCACCGGTCGGTGGCCGGCGGTGAGGGACAGCGTGGTCCTGCGCCGCCGGCCACCTCCACACCTGCGCGACGGATTTGCACGGCAGCTCTGCGCGCCGTCCGGGTATCGACCGCTCTCCGCGCCATCCAGATGTTAGGAAGGGTCCCTTGCTATGCACGAGGCGTTAGTAGGGGGCCCTTCCTTACCTCGGAGCTCGCGCGGTACGCACCGTACCTCGAAGCTCGCGCGGTACGCGCTGTACGTCTGAGCTCGCGCGGTGCGCCTGCGGTCGCGGCGGTTGCTTGAGGTGATCAGAATGGCGGGATGACGCGTACCCGCTGGACCGCCCTGATCGCGGTGGCCGCTCTCGCGACGGTCGCCGGCTGCTCCGACGGGGCGGAGTCGGAGTTGCCGGTGCGGTCGGCGCCGCTGCCGGCCGAGGTGCGGGGACTCGGTGCGGCGGTGCTGATGGTGCCGGTGACGGACGAGCGGCGTAGCGACCTGGTCGGGTTGCTCGCGGTGGACCGGTTCGGGGACGACGTGGCGGGGCTGACGCCGTCCCGGCGGCACGTCGACCTCGCGTTGGGTGATCCCCGGTTCCCGACCGTCGCCCGGGGGCTGGCGGAGGATCGGCGGGACGCGCTGCTCGTCGACGGTCGGCTGCGCGACGTCACGTTGCCCGACCACACGGCCGCGCGGGAGGTGACCGGCCTCGGTGCCGGGCTGTCGATCACGGGATTCCGGTGCCTCACGGTGACCGGCGAGGGTGCGATCGCGCAGCCAGCGGTGGAGGCGGCCTGCACCGCCGCCGAGTTGGGTGGTGTGATGTGGCAGGACCGACCGCGCACCGGGTACGGCGGGATCGACCTGAAGACCGGAGCGGCGAGTCCGCCCGTGACGTTGCCGTCGTACCCGATCGCCGTCGGCGCGGACGGCCGCTACCTGGCCGCGCTCAGCAAGGATCGGCCCCGGCGGCTCGTCGTCGCGGACACCTCGAACGGGCGGTCCCGGCCCACCATCGAGCTCGGCGGCGGGACGGTGCAGGGGGCGATGACCGGCGGCGGCTTCGCGGTGCTGCACATGGTCGACCGGCGGCGGGCGGTCAGTGTGGTCGCCCCGGACGGTGACGTGCGGACGCTGCTCAGCCCGGTCGGGGAGGTCGCCTTCGCCCCGGACGGGAGTCGTGCCGTGGTGGTGGACACCCGCTCCGACAGTCGCCGGCTCTCCGTGCTCGATCTCTCCTCGGGTGCGGTCACGCCGGTGGCGGACCTGCCGCCGATGACGGGGTCGGTGACCGCGACGGTGTCCGGGGACACGGCCCTGGTGGTGGACGTGCCGTTCGGGCCGGACAGTGGCGAGCCGACGCCGCGCCCGACACGCGCCTGGTCCGTGCGGCTTCCCGAGGCCACCGCGACGCCGCAGCCGGGCTCGCCCGCCGCGTCGGCGGTGCTGGCCCGCAAGACCGACACCCCGCCGGCCGTCGCCTCGGCGGTGTCGGCGCTGTTGTTCCAGCCGGGCGGCGAGACGCTCACCCTCAGTCCCGACGGTACGGTGACCGCCGCCCCGCCGGGCGCCACGCCCACCGCGAGTCTCGGTGGCGGTGCGGTGCTGCACACGATGGTCGACGCGGATGACGGGGAGGAGCGGGCCGACCGGGTGCTGGTGACCGACGGGTCAGGCGGCGCGGCCGAGGTGCGAACCGGTGCCGGCGACGACCAGCGTGTCGACCGGGTGATCCTCACCCCGGACGGTGGCCATCTGCTGATCTCGCTGCGTCCCACCCGTCCCCGGGGACAGCCGGGCGACCTCGACGCCGTGGTGATCGCGCGGCGCGACGGCTCCGGCGAACCGGTCGTCGTCTACCGGGGGGCGGTGTTGGCCGGTCTCGGCGTGGAGCAGACGAGCGCCCCGTGACCGGGTGACGGTCGCGCGGTCAGTGCATCGCCTGGGTGCCGATGACGGCCAGCAGTTGCAGCTTCTCGTAGCTCTCGCTGCCGGGCACGGCGGTGTAGACCAGCAGCGAGTGGCCCTGCGTCGGGTCGACGAGCGCCTGGCAGGTCAGCTCCAACATGCCCAGCTCGGGGTGGACGAAGTGCTTCACCTCGTGCGGGCGGACGCCGACCTCGTGGTCCTCCCAGACCCGCCGGAACTCGTCGCTCTGCGTCAGGAGCAGGTCGGCGAGGTACGCGGCGCGGGAGCCGGGACCCCGCAGCGTGACGATCCCGCGTAGCCCGGAGGCGAACATCCGGGTGAGGTGCGGATGGTCCCGGGCGTCGTAGCGGGCGCGGGTCTCCGGGTCGGTGAACCAGCGGTAGCCGATGCTGCGGGCCGGGCCCTGGTAGCGGGTCAGGTCGCCGGTGAGCGCGACGCCGAGCGGGGTCTGTCGGAGCGTCTCGCCGAGTTCGGTGACGATCTCCGCGGGCGTGTCGTGCAGGCGGTCGAGGATGCGCAGCAGCCCCGGGCTGATGTGGGTGCCGGCGGCGCTGGGCGCGGGCGGGTTGTGCCCGGCGAGCCGGAACAGGTGGTCGCGCTCGTCGAGGGAGAGGTGCAGGCCCTGCGCGATGGAGGCGATCATCTGCTCGGAGGGCTGCGGGCCGCGTTCGCGTTCCAGCCGCGAGTAGTAGTCGGTCGACATGTGGCAGAGCGCGGCCACCTCCTCGCGCCGGAGCCCGCTCGTGCGGCGGCGTTGCCCGCGCGGCAGGCCGACGTCGGCCGGTTGCAGCGACTCGCGACGCCGCCGCAGGAACTGCGCCAGTCCGGTCCGGTCGATCGCCATGGGTACCTCCTTCGGTGCCGCCTCGTTTCTACCGCCCGCGCCGGCCGGTAGCCACGGCCCGCCGATCCCCCCTTCGCCGCGCTGGCACGGCCGCGCGATCCGGGGATCGACGGTCCCTGAATAACGCCGTCGAGATCGCCGAGGGTGGAGACACCGACACGATCCCAGGAGTACGAACATGCCAGGTAAGCCGATCGACATCAGTGTTCCCGACCTGTCCGGAAAGCGGGCGGTCGTCACCGGGGCCAGCGACGGCATCGGGCTCGGCATCGCCACCCGGCTCGCCGCTGCCGGCGCCGACGTGATCCTGCCGGTGCGTAATCCGGGCAAGGGCGAGGCGGCGGTCGCGGCCATCCGCCGTCAGCACCCGAGGGCGAGCGTGTCGCTGCGGGCGCTCGATCTCTCCTCGCTCGCCTCCGTCGCCACGCTCGGCGAGACGCTGCGTGCGGAGGGTCGGCCGATTCATCTCCTCGTCAACAACGCGGGCGTGATGACCCCGCCGCAGTTGCAACGCACCCCCGACGGGTTCGAGCTGCAGTTCGGCACCAACCACCTGGGGCACTTCGCCCTCGTGGGTCACCTGTTGCCGCTGCTGCGCGACGGCCGGGCGCGGGTGACGTCGCAGGTCAGCATCGCGGCGAACCGCAACGCCATCAACTGGGACGACCTGAACTGGGAGCGGTCGTACGACGGGATGCGCGCGTACAGCCAGTCCAAGATCGCGTTCGGGTTGTTCGGGCTCGAACTGGACCGCCGCAGTCGGGCCCACGGCTGGGGCATCACCAGCAACCTGTCCCACCCGGGGGTCGCCCCGACCAGCCTGCTCGCCGCGCGTCCCGAGGTGGGTCGCCAGCGGGACACCATGGGCCGACACATGATCCAGACCATGTCCCGGCTCGGCATCGTCGTGGGCACGGTCCAGACCGCGCAGCTTCCCGCCTTGTACGCCGCCACCTCCCCCGCCGCCGTCGGTGGCCGGTTCTACGGGCCGAGCGGCATCGGGAACCTGGGTGGTGCTCCGGCCGAGCAGAAGCTCTACTCCCGGCTGGGCGACGACGCCGAGGCGCAGCGCGTCTGGCGGGTCTCCGAGGAGTTCACGTCGGTGTCGTACCCGACCGACTGAGACGAGTGCGGTGGGTGCCCCGGATGCCGCCCGGCGCGGCACCCGGGGCGTCCCGGGCCCCGTCGGCCCGTCATCCGCGTACCGCGACGGGATCGACCGTCGCGGTACGCCGCTGGTGGGTGCGGATCAGGTCGGCGTAACGGGCGCCGCTGGCCTTGAGCGTGCGCCGCTGGGTGGCGTAGTCGACGTGCACCAGACCGAAGCGCTTGTCGTATCCGTACGCCCACTCGAAGTTGTCGAGCAGGGACCAGGCGAAGTAGCCGGCCACCGGGGCGCCCCGGCGCACCGCCGCCGCGCACGCGGCCAGGTGTCGTTCCAGGTGGTCGGTGCGTTCCGGGTCGGTGACGGTGCCGTCGGCGGCGACCACGTCCGGCCAGGCCGAGCCGCTCTCGGTGACCAGGATGCGGGGCGGGGCGTACTCCTGGGTGACCTCGACCAGCAGGCGTTCCAGGCCGGCCGGGTGCACCTCCCAGTCCATCGCGGTGTGCGGCGCGTCGGGCACCGGCACCTGCCGGGCGTACGGTGCCGGGCCGTCGGGGTCGGCGGCGGCGACTTGCCGGAAGTAGTAGTTGACGCCGAGGAAGTCGGTCGTGGTGGCGATGACCGCGAGGTCGTCGCCGCGCACCGGCGGCTCCACGCCGTAGGTGGCGACCATGTCGGCCGGGTAGCCCCGGCCGTGCAGCGGGTCCAGCCACCAGCGGTTGACGTGCCCGTCGAGTCGGCGGGCGGCGGCCAGGTCGTGGGGCCGGTCACTGGCCGGGTCGATCGGGCTGAGGTTGAGCACCGGCCCGATCGACGCCGGGGCGGCGGCGTGCGCCCGGATCGCGGTGGTGGCCAGGCCGTGGCCGAGCAGCACGTGGTGGGCGGTGTGCACGGCGCGGCCCAGGTCCCGGTCGCCGGGGGCCATCCGCCCTTCGAGGTGGCCGATCCAGGCGACGCAGAGCGGCTCGTTGACGGTGCACCAGTCGGTGACCCGGTCACCGAGGCGGGCCGCGACCACGGCGGCGTAGTCGGCGAACGCCTCGGCGGTGTCCCGTTGCGGCCAGCCGCCCCGGTCCTGCATCGCCTGCGGCAGGTCCCAGTGGTAGAGCGTGACGAAGGGGCGGATGCCGGCGGCCAGCAGCGCGTCGGTCAGCCGGTCGTAGAAGTCCAGGCCGGCGGCGTTGACCGGGCCGACGCCGTCGGGTCGGACCCGGGGCCAGGCCACCGAGAAGCGGTAGGCCTCGACGCCGAGTTCGCGCATCAGCGCCACGTCCTGCGGCCACCGGTGGTAGTGGTCGCAGGCGACCTCGCCGGTGTCGCCGTTGTCGACGGCGCCCGGCCGGGTGCAGAAGGTGTCCCAGATGGAGGGTCTGCGGCCGTCGGCGTGGACGGCGCCCTCGATCTGGTAGGCCGAGGTGGCGACACCCCAGAGGAAGTCGGGCGGCAGCGGGGACAGGTCCGGCACGGGCGGGTTCTCCTCGGTTCTCACGGTGGACGGGCTCACTTGACCGCGCCGGCGGTGAGGCCGGCGACGAAGTAGCGCTGCAACGCCAGGAAGCCGGCGACCACCGGCACGCTGACCACCAGCGAGGCGGCCATCACCTGGTTCCAGTAGACGTTGAACTGGGTGGAGTAGCCCTGCAGTCCGACGGCGAGGGTGCGGCTGCTCTCGTTGGTCAGCACCGAGGCGAACAGCACCTCGCCCCACGCGGTCATGAACGCGTACACGGTCACCGCGACCACACCGGGCACCGCCGCCGGCAGCACCACCTGGAACAGGGTGCGCAGCGGGCCGGCGCCGTCGACCTGGGCGGCCTCGTCGAGCCCGCGCGGGATCGAGTCGAAGTAGCCGACCAGCATCCAGATCGAGAACGGCAGCGAGAAGGTGAGGTACGTGATGATCAGGCCGGTGCGGCTGGCGTAGAGCGCGATGCCGGTGGCGTTGCCCAGGTTGACGTAGATCAGGAACAGCGGCAGCAGGAACAGGATGCCGGGGAACATCTGGGTGGAGAGCACGGTCACCGAGAAGACCTGCCGGCCCCGGAACCGGTAGCGGCTGACCGCGCACGCGGCGAAGACCGCCACGGTGACCGAGAAGATCGCCGCCACGCTGGCCACCAGCAGGCTGTTGAGCAGGTACCGGCCGAGCGGGACGGTCGACCACATGTCCACGAACGCCTGCCCGGTCGGGCGTCGGGGCCACCAGGTGAAGGCGGCCTGGACGTCGGACAACGGTTTGAGCGCCGAGCTGACCATCACGTAGAGCGGGACGAGCACGAACCCGGCGAGCAGGGTCAGCACGATCCGGCGGGACCAGCGTTCGGCGGCGGTCTCACGCATCGTTCCTCCGTCGGTTGGTCAGCAGCAGGTATCCGGCGGTGACCAGCAGCAGGAACAGCAGCAGCACCACCGACATGGCCGAGCCGGTGCCGAAGTCCCAGGTCTGGAAGGAGCTGCGGTAGATGTGCAGCGAGATCAGGTCGGCCTCGGCCGGTGCCGAGCCGCCGAACAGGACGTACGGGGTGTTGAAGTCGTTGAACGTCCAGAGGAACAGCACCAGGAGCAGCACCAGGTTGACCGGGCGCAGCATCGGCAGGGTCACCGAGCGCAGGCGACGCCAGAATCCGGCGCCGTCCATGGCGGCGGCCTCGTACAGCTCGTCGGGGATGTTCTGTAGCCCGGCCATGATGCAGAGGAAGGCGAAGGGCCAGGTCCGCCAGATCGACACGATCAGCAGCGCGACGAAGCTGTTGTCGCCGATCAGCCAGAACGGCGGCTCGTCGACCAGCCCCAACTGGTCCACCAGCACGTGGTTGACCAGGCCGGTGTCGCGCTGGAACAGGAAGGTCCAGGTGATCACGGCGGTGTAGACCGGCAGCGCGTACGGGGTGAGGAAGAGCGCGCGCAGGATCGCCCGGCCTCGGAAGGGTCGTTGCAGCAGGACCGCGGCGGTGGTGCCGAGCACCCAGGACAGCCCGACGGAGAGCACCGTGTAGACGACGGTGACCCGGAACGAGCGCAGCAGGTCGGCTCCGGCGGCGGAGTCGACGTCCAGCACGACGCGGTAGTTGTCCAGCCCGACGAAGGGTGCGCCGGACCAGTCGCGGATGTGGAACTGGGTGAGTTCCAGCAGGCTCATCCACGCGCCGACGAGCATCGGCACGACGTGAATCGCCAGCTCCAGCACGATGGCCGGGGCGAGCAACAGGTACGGCAGCAGCGACCGGCGGGGCCGGCGGGATCGTGGCCGCGCGGGTGGCCCGGTGTCGGTGGGAGTGCTGGCGGGCGGCGAGGTGGTGACGGCCATCAGGGTCCTTCCGCAGGCTGGCCGTGGGAGGGTCGGCGGGCACCTCCCACGGCCAGCGGTCCGTGGTCAGCGCATCTGCTGCTGGGCCCGGGTCAACTTCTCCCGGACGCTGTCCTCGGTGACCGGCCTGCCACTGGCCGCGTCGGCGAAGAGTTCCTTGATGGCGGTGCCGACCAGGGTCTCGAAGGTGCTCTCCTCGGGCACCTGCGGCAGCGGGGCCGCGCTGGTGGCCAGCGTCTGGGCGAGGACCTTCTGCTCGTCGGCGGCGAACGCCGGGTCGGCGGCGACGGTGCTGACCGCCGGCAGCGAGCCGTACGTCTTGTTCAGCGTCACCTGCTCGGTGTCGCTGGTCATGAACTTGACGAACTCCAGCGCGCCGTCGAGGTTCGCGGTGTGCTTGAACACGGCGATGTTGATGCCGGCGACCATGCTGTTGACCTGCTTGCCGCCGGCCGGCGGGGTGGCGAGGAACGGCACCGGGGCCACCCCGTAGGCGTCCGGGGCCATGTTCTGTGACCGCAGGTTGGCTCCGGCGGCCTGCCAGAGCAGCATGGCGGCCTTGCCGTTGGCGAAGTCGGAGACGGACTGGTTCTGCGCGTACTCGGCGTTGCTCGGGTTGACGATCTTGTCGACGGCCATCAGGTCGACGTAGCGCTTGACGGCGGCGACGTTCTGCGGGGTGTCGAAGCTGGGCTTGCCGGCCGCGTCGAACCAGTCGCCGCCGTACTGCTGGCCGAAGGTGAAGGCGTGGTGCGCGTTCTCCGACGGGTTGGCCCCCTCCACGGCCAGGCCCCACCTGCCGTCGCCGGTGAGCTTCTTCCCGACCTCGGCCACCTCCTCCCAGGTGGTCGGCGGGGCGGTGATGCCGGCGTCGGCGAACGACTTCTTGTTGTAGTACAGCGCGTAGGCGAGGCTGTAGAGCGGGACGGCGGCCGGCGGCTTGTCGGCGGCACCGGCGGCGGCCAGCGCGGCGGGGACGAAGCGGTCCTTGCCGCCGATCTTGTCGAGCGTGGCGTCGTCGAACTCGACCAGCGCGCCGGTGGCCTGCAACGAGGCCGACCAGGTGTTGCCGATGTTGACCACGTCCGGGCCCTGCCCGGTGGTGGCCGCGGCGAGCAGCCGGTTGAGCAGATCCGACCAGGGGACCACCTCGACGTTGACCGTGATGCCGGTCTGCTGGGTGAACCTGTCCAGCTCGGGCTGGAGGATCGCCTTGTCGGCCTCCAGGCTGGCGCCCTGGTTGCTGGCCCAGTAGGTGAGGGTCTTGCCGGCTTCGCCGGAGGACTCGCCGGAGCCGCAGGCGGTGAGCGACGCGGCGGCCAGCACGGTCGCGGTGAGTATCGCGAGGTGTCGTCTCGACACGATCTGCCCTTTCGACGGGGGTGGTGGGGACGCCGGTCGGGCCCGGGAGGACGGGGCAGGGTGGGCGGGACCGGGCGGTGGGGGTGGAGGCGGAGAGGTTCCCGCCGAGTTACATCACGGCTTAATTAATGTCGTCATTAAAATGGCTCGGCGGGGAGCCGTCAAGCACGGGCCGTACAGTCGCCCCGGGGCGGGCCGATCAAAACGAGGTGACACGTGGAGCTGGCGCGGACGACGAACCGCAGCGTCCGGGTGCGCAACCGGTCGGCCCTGCTGTCCCGGATCTTCCTGGACGGCCCGCTGACCCGGCAGGATCTGGTGCGCAGCACCGGCCTGAGCCAGCCGGCGGTCAGCAACGTGGTCGGCGACCTGATCGACGAGGGCCTGGTGATGGAGGCCGGCGCCGCCGAGTCCGACGGCGGCCGGCCGAGCATGATGCTGCGGATCGTGCCCCGGTACGCCGTGGTCGTCGGGGTGGACGTGGGCGAGACCCGGGTCCGGGTCGAACTGTTCGACCTGGCGATGATCCTGCTGGCCAGCGCCGAGTACCCGCTGGAGGACGGCGGCACCGAACCGGCCACGGTGGCCGGGCACGTGCTGACCGGCATCGACCGGGTGCTCGCCGACGCCGACGCGCGCCACGACGAGGTCCTCGGCGTCGGCATCGGCGTCTCCGGAGTGGTCGAGCAGGGCGACCGGGCCGTGGTGGACGCGCAGACCCTCGGCTGGGATCACGTCCCGCTGGAACGCCTGATCGCCGAGGGCACCGACCTGCCGCTGCACATCGACAACGGCGCCAAGACCCTCGGCCAGGCCGAGATGTGGTTCGGCGCCGGCCGGGGCGCCCGGCACGCGGTGTTCGCCCTGGTGGGCTCCGGTGTCGGCGCGTCCGTGGTGACCAACGGCGTCACCTATCGGGGCGCGTCCAGCAGCGCCGGTGAGTGGGGGCACACCACCCTCGTCTACGGCGGCCGCCCCTGCCGCTGCGGCGCCCGGGGCTGCCTGGAGGCGTACGTCGGGGCCGAGGCGATCATCGACCGGTACCGCGAGGCCCGGCGCGGGCGGGCGGTGCCCGGAGTCGACGAGGAGTCGCAGATCGCCGCGCTGGTGACGGCGGCCGAGACGTCGCCGACCGCCCGCCGGGTGCTCGACGAGACGGCCGACTACCTGGGCGCCGGGGTGGCCAATCTGATCAACCTGTTCAACCCGGAGCGGGTGGTGCTGGGCGGCTGGGCCGTCATGGCGCTGGCCGAACTGCTGCCCGCCGTCCGGGCCGCCGCCGGCCGCCAGGCGCTGCGCCTGCCGTACGCGCAGGTCTCGATCGAGCTGGGCGAACTCGGCGTGGACGCGGTGGCGCTCGGCGCGGCCACCCTGCCGATCGCCCGACTGCTCGCCACCGGCGGCGTTCGCCGCTGAACGACAAAGCGAACCTTCGGGATAAATAACGAAGTTATAGATTGATGTCTTGACGCCGCCGCTACACCACCGCAACACTCTGCGGCAGACGCTCCGGCGTCCACGGTGCCCTCCCGGCGGCACCACCCTCGGTGCAAGGAAGGGTCCCCTGCCAACGCCTGCGGTAGTAGCGGGGTCCCTCCTCACACCCGGCCTCACCACCAGCCCGTCCCGTCCCGCACCCCGTCGCGCCCGACGTCCGCTCCCCCACGACCGACAGGCGACGTCATGACCACACGCGCACCCCACGTACCGCCACCGCACCTCCGCCGACGAGCCACCACCCGGCGCCTGCTCGCCGGGCTCGCGGTGAGCCTGGTCGCCGCCCTCGTCCCGACCGTCGGCGCGGCACCCGCCCAGGCCGCACCCACCCTGCTGTCCCAGGGCCGCCCGGCCGCCGCCTCCTCCACCGAGGGCGGCGCCTACCCCGCCTCGGCCGCCGTCGACGGCGACTCCGGCACCCGCTGGTCCAGCGCGTTCAGCGACCCGCAGTGGCTCCGCGTCGACCTCGGCGTCCGGGCCACCCTCACCCAGGTCACCCTGGCCTGGGAGGCCGCGCACGCCCGTGCCTTCCAGATCCAGGTCTCCGACGACGGCACCACCTGGACCACCGTGCACAGCACCAGCAGCGCCACCGGCGGCACCCAGACCGTCGCCGTCAGCGGCGCCGGCCGCTACGTGCGGATGTACGGCACCCAGCGGGCCACCGGATACGGCTACTCGCTGTGGGAGTTCCAGGTCTGGGGCGAGACCGGCGGCACCGGCACCCCGGTCGAGCCGACCGATCCGCGCAACCCGAACCTCGGCCCGAACACGTTCGTCTTCGACCCGTCCACCCCCACCGCCACCATCCAGAGCCGACTGAACACCCTCTTCACCCAGCAGGAGACCAACCAGTTCGGCCCGCAGCGCTACGCCGTGCTGTTCAAGCCCGGCACCTACACCGCCGACGTCAACCTCGGCTTCTTCACCCAGGTCGCCGGACTCGGCATGTCACCCGACGACGTCAACCTCAACGGGCACGTGCGGGTCGAGGCGAACTGGTTCAACGGCAACGCCACCCAGAACTTCTGGCGGGCCGCCGAGAACCTGTCGGTGACGCTGCCCGCCGGGGTGCAGGTGGAGCGCTGGGCGGTGTCGCAGGCCGCGCCGTACCGGCGGATGCACCTGCGCGGCGCGCAGAACCAGATCCAGCTCTGGAACGGCCACGACGGCTGGTCCAGCGGCGGCCTGATGGCCGACACCCGTATCGACGGCCTGGTCGTCTCCGGCTCGCAACAGCAGTGGTACTCCCGCAACAGCGAGTTCGGCAACGGCTGGACCGGCTCGGTGTGGAACATGGTCTTCCAGGGCGTGACCGGCGCACCCGCGCCGAACTTCCCCAACCCGTCGCACACCGTCGTCCCCATTACCCCCGTGGTGCGGGAGAAGCCGTTCCTCTACGTCGACGGCACCGGCGAGTACCGCGTCTTCGTGCCCGCGCTGCGCACCAACTCCGCCGGCACCACCTGGTACAACAAGACCCCCGCCGGGTCGTCGATCTCGCTGGCCGACTTCTTCGTCGTCCGGCCCGGCACCTCGGCGGCCACCATCAACACCGCCCTCACCCAGGGCAAGAACCTGCTGTTCACTCCCGGCGTGCACCGCGTCACCGCACCGATCCAGGTGAACCGGGCCAACACGGTGATCCTCGGCCTCGGCCTGGCCACCATCCAGACCGACAACGGCACCGTCGGCATGCGCGTCGCCGACGTGGACGGCGTCAAGGTCGCCGGCATCATGTTCGAGGCCGGCACCACCACCTCCCCCGTCCTGATGGAGGTCGGCCCGTCCGGGTCGTCGGCCGACCACGCCGCCAACCCCACCTCGCTGCACGACGTCTTCTTCCGCATCGGCGGACCGGGCGTCGGCCGCGCCACCACCAGCCTGATCGTCAACAGCGACGACGTGATCGGCGACCACATGTGGCTGTGGCGAGCCGACCACGGCGACGGCGTCGGCTGGACCGTCAACACCGCCGACACCGGGCTGGTCGTCAACGGCGACGACGTCACCATGTACGGCCTCTTCGTCGAGCACTACCAGAAGTACCAGACCATCTGGAACGGCAACCGCGGGCGCACGTACTTCTACCAGAACGAACTGCCGTACGACCCGCCCAACCAGGCCGCCTGGATGAACGGGTCGACCCGGGGCTACGCCGCGTACAAGGTGGCCGACTCGGTGACCAGCCACCAGGCATGGGGGCTGGGCAGCTACGCCTACTTCAACGTCGACCCGTCGGTGGTCGCCGAACGCTCCTTCGAGGTCCCGAACAACCCCAACGTGCGCTTCACCAACATGGTGACCGTGTCGCTCGGCGGCGTCGGCACCATCAACCGGATGATCAACAGCACCGGGAACACGGTCAACAGCGCCAACCAGGTCGCCTACCTGACCACCTACCCGTAGGCCGACCACCGGGTGCCGGGCCGCCCGCCCGGCACCCACCGTCGGGCTAGAGCGCGGCCGCGACCCGGACCAGCCCGGCCACCGTCCGGGAACGGCTGTGCGCGGGCCAGGCCAGCACGGTCGAGACGTACGGGGCGTCGGTCAGCGGTACGGCGGTGTGCGCGCTCCACAGCCAGGACCGGGACGAGGCACAGAGGACCGCCATGGTGTGCCCGAGGGCGATCAACTGGGCCAACTGCGACTGGTCGTGGATCTCCGGCCCCGGGCCCGGTTCGTAGCTGCCGTCCTGGCCCGGCCACCGGGCCACCGGCAGATCCGGCAGGTCACTGATCTCCGCCATGCTCAGCGAGGTACGCACGGCGAGCGGATGCCCGGCCGGCAGGATCGCCACCTGCTGCTCGGTCAGCAGGTCCTCGGTGTCGAAGCCGGCCAGGTCGTCAAAGGGCCGCTGCATCAGCGCCACGTCGGCGCGCCCGTCGCGCAGCATCCGCGCCTGGTCCCCCATCCCGCACAGCAGCACCTCGACCTCGGCGGCATCAGGCTCGGCCGCGTACGCCTCCAGGAGCGTCCGCAACAGTTCGTGATTCGTACCCGCCTTGGTCGCCAGCGTCAGTCGGTGCGGGGCGGTCGCCGCCCGGCGGGTGCGGCGGGCGGCGGCCGAGGTGGCGTCGAGGATCGCGCGGGCCTCGTCGAGCAGTACCCGCCCCGCACCGGTGAGCGTGACGCCGCGCCGGTCACGGTCGAACAGCGTCACCCCGAGACGCCGTTCGAGCTGCCGGATCGCCCGCGACAGCGGCGGCTGGGCGATGCCGAGGCGCTCGGCCGCCCGAGTGAAGTGCAGCTCCTCCGCGACGGCCACGAAGTACCGCAGCTCGCGGGTCTCCAGCGTGTCCACCTCTCGACGGTACTGCGCTGATACCGGCGGGGTATCAGCACGTACCGAAACGGTGTAAGGAGACCGCCGCCCGCCGCGCCACCATCGGCCTCATGAGCGACACGAAGACCGCGCTGATCACCGGCGCGAACAAGGGACTCGGCTACCAGATCGCGGCCGGTCTGGGCCCACGCGGCTACCGCATCGCGGTGGGCGCCCGCGACGAGGCCCGGGGCGAAGCGGCCGTGAAGACGCTGCACGCCGCCGGGGTGGACGCGTTCACCGTGCCCCTGGACGTCACCAGCGACCGCAGCGTCACCGAGGCGGCAGAACTGATCGCCCACCAGGGCGGACGCCTGGACGTCCTGGTCAACAACGCCGGCATCTCCGGACCGACCGGGCCGGGCTGGGCGCAGGACCCCACCACGCTCGACCTGGACGTCGTACGGGCCGTCGTGGACACCAACGTCTACGGCGTCATCCGGGTGACCAACGCGATGCTGCCGTTGCTGCGCCGCTCCCCCGCACCCCGCATCGTCAACGTCTCCAGCAGCGTCGGCTCCCTCACCTGGCAGACCGACCCCACCATCGAGGTCGGCCCGATCATGGCCGCCTACTCGCCGACGAAGTCGTACCTGAACGCCGTCACCGTGCACTACGCCCGACAGTTCGCCGGCACCGGCATCCTGGTCAACGCCGCCTGCCCCGGCCTGGTCGCCACCGACTTCACCGGCGGCATCGGACGCCCCGCCGAGGAGGCCGCCGCCACCCCGATCCGGCTCGCCACCCTGCCCGACGACGGCCCCACCGGCACCTTCTCCAACGACGACGGCCCCATCCCCTGGTGACCCCCGGCCGCCCCGCTCGACGGCTGTCCGGCCGTCGAGGGGGCGGCCCTTTCCTGTGCCACCGAACGTCGCCCCGGCGTACGCGACCTCACCACCGACGGTCCACCGCAAGATCACGCTCGATCCAGGATCGAGTGGCATCCAAGCGCGACGAGACCACTCGATCCCGGATCGAGCGTGATCTTCCGATCATCTCGGTCGTCGCGGCACGCAGTCATCATGACCGCTCATGGCCGATTCGACCCGACCCGATCATCCTGCCGTGGGCACTTCGACGCCTACCGCAGGTGCCGGAAGTACAGGTCACGGCACCTGGGGTCGTCACTTGGCGTTGAAGTAGCTGGCCTCTGGGTGGTGGACCACGATGGCGTCGGTGGCCTGCTCCGGCATGAGCTGGAACTCCTCGGACAACTGCACGCCGATGCGCTCCGCGCCGAGCAGCTCCACGATCTTCGCCCGGTCCTCGAGGTCGGGGCAGGCCGGGTAGCCGAACGCGTACCGGCAGCCCCGGTAGTCGGTGCGCAGCAGTCCGGCGAGGTCCGTGGGGTCGTCGTCGGCGACGGTACGGCCGTCGGGCAGCGTCAGCTCGGCCCGGACCCGCTTGTGCCAGTACTCGGCCAGCGCCTCGGTGAGCTGCACGGACAGTCCGTGCACCTCCAGGTAGTCGCGGTACTCGTTGCGGGCGAAGAGCTTCGCCGCGTACTCGCTGACCGGCTGGCCGACGGTGACCAGTTGCAGGGCGACCACGTCCAGGTCGTCGCCGCGTGGGCGGAAGAAGTCGGCCAGGCAGAGGCGCCGCTCCTGGCGCTGGCGGGGGAAGGTGAACCGGGCCCGCTCGGCGTGGCCGTTCTCGTCCAGCACCACCAGGTCGTTGCCCTCGGAGTACGCCGGGAAGTAGCCGTACACCACGGCCGCCTCCAGCACCTTGTCGGCGATCAGGCGGTCCAGCCAGTAGCGCAGCCGGGGCCGACCCTCGGTCTCCACCAGTTCCTCGTAGGACGGACCCTTGCCGCCGCGTGCACCCCGCAGGCCCCACTGGCCCATGAAGGTGGCCCGCTCGTCCAGCAGCGCCGCGTAGTCGGCCAGCGGCACGCCCTTGACCACCCGGGTGCCGAAGAACGGTGCGGTCGGCACCGGCATGTCGGCGGCCACGTCGGAACGGACCGAGGTGTCGCTCAGCTCCGGCAGCGACTCGGCGACCACGGCGCGCTGCCGCTCGCGGCGGGCCCGCCGGGCCGCGAGGGCGGCCTCCCGCTCGGCGTCGACCACGGGGGCGCCGCCGCGCTTGGCGGCCATCACCCGGTCCATCAGGGAGAGTCCCTCGAAGGCGTCGCGCGCGTAGTGCACCTGGCCGGGAAACATCGACCGCAGGTCGTCCTCGACGTACGCCCGGGTCAGTGCCGCGCCGCCGAGCAGGACCGGCCAGCGCTCGGCGACCCCGCGCGTGGCCATCTCGGCCAGGTTCTCCTTCATGATGACCGTGCTCTTGACCAGCAGGCCGGACATGCCGATGGCGTCGGCGCGGTGCTGCTCGGCAGCGTCCAGGATGGCGGAGATCGGCTGCTTGATGCCGATGTTCACCACCTCGTAGCCGTTGTTGGACAGGATGATGTCGACCAGGTTCTTGCCGATGTCGTGCACGTCGCCCTTGACGGTGGCGAGCACGATGCGGCCCTTGCCGCCGTCGTCGTTCTTCTCCATGTGCGGTTCGAGGTACGCCACCGCGGTCTTCATCACCTCGGCGGACTGGAGCACGAACGGCAACTGCATCTGGCCGGAGCCGAACAGCTCGCCGACGACCTTCATGCCGTCGAGCAGGATGTCGTTGATGATCAGCAGCGGCGCGGTGCCGGCGGCCATCGCGGCGTCCAGGTCGGCCTCCAGGCCGTTGCGCTCGCCGTCGATGATGCGCCGCTTGAGCCGCTCGTTGAGCGGCAGCGCGGCCAACTCCTCGGCCCGGGTGGCGCGTGCCGAGGCGGCGTCCACGCCCTCGAAGACCTCGATGAACCGCTGCACCGGGTCGTAGCCCTCGCGGCGGCGGTCGTAGACCAGGTCCAGGGCGATCTCGCGCTGCTCGTCGGGGATCTTGGCCATCGGGAGGATCTTGCTGGCGTGCACGATCGCCGAGGTGAGCCCGGCCTGCACGCACTCGTGCAGGAAGACCGAGTTGAGCACCTGCCGGGCCGCCGGGTTGAGCCCGAACGAGACGTTCGAGATGCCCAGCGTGAAGTTCACGCCCGGCCAGCGGCGGGCGATCTCCCGGATCGCCTCGATGGTCTCGATGCCGTCGCGGCGGGTCTCCTCCTGACCGGTGGCGATCGGGAAGGTCAGCGCGTCGATGAGGATGTCGGCGCGGCGCAGCCCCCACCGGCCGGTCAGGTCCTCGATGAGCCGGCCGGCGACGCGTACCTTCCACTCCGCCGTGCGGGCCTGGCCCTCCTCGTCGATGAGCAGCGCGACCACGGCGGCGCCGTGCTCGGCGACCACCGGCATGACCCGCGCGTAGCGGGAGTCGGGGCCGTCGCCGTCCTCGAAGTTCACCGAGTTGACCACGCACCGGCCGCCGAGCATCTCCAGCCCGGCCTCGATCACCGCCGGCTCGGTCGAGTCCAACATGATCGGTAGGGTGGAGGCGGTGGCGAAACGCCCGGCCAGCTCCCGCATGTCGGTGGTGCCGTCGCGGCCGACGTAGTCGATGCAGAGGTCCAGCAGGTGCGAGCCGTCCCGGGCCTGGCTCCGGGCGATCTCCACACAGGCCTGCCAGTCGGCGGCGAGCATCGCCTCCCGGAACGCCTTGGAGCCGTTGGCGTTGGTCCGCTCCCCCACCATCAGCACGCTGGCGTCCTGGGCGAACGGCACGTGGTGGTAGATGGAGGAGACACCGGCGTCGGCCCGCGGTTCACGGGCCGCCGGCCGCACGTCGCGCATCCGCTCGGAGAGCACCCGGATGTGCTCCGGCGTGGTGCCGCAACAGCCACCGACCAGCGCGACGCCGTACTCGACGACGAACCGCTCCAGGGCGTCGGCCATGTCCTCCGGGCCGAGCGGGAAGTACGCGCCGTCGGCGGTGAGCACCGGCAGGCCGGCGTTCGGCATCACCGACACCGGGATGCGGGAGTGCTGGGCCAGGTAGCGCAGGTGCTCGCCCATCTCGGCCGGGCCGGTCGAGCAGTTCAGCCCGATCAGGTCCACGCCGAGCGGCTCGATCGCGGTCAGCGCCGCGCCGATCTCGCTGCCCAGCAGCATGGTGCCGGTGGTCTCGACCGCCACGTGACAGATGATCGGCACCTGGACGCCCGCCTCGGCCATCGCCCGCTTCGACCCGGTCACCGCGGCCTTGACCTGGAGCAGGTCCTGGCAGGTCTCGATGATCAGCGCGTCCGCGCCACCGGCGATCAGACCACCGGCGTTCTGCTGGTACGCGTCGCGCAGCGTGGCGTACGCGGCGTGCCCGAGCGTGGGCAGCTTGGTCCCGGGGCCGATCGAGCCGAGCACCCAGCGGGGCCGCTCCGGCGTCGAGTACGCGTCGGCGGCCTCCCGGGCCAGCCGCGCCCCCACCTCGGACAGCTCCCAGATCCGCTCGGGGATGTCGTACTCCGCGAGGTTGGGCAGGTTGGCACCGAAGGTGTTCGTCTCCACACAGTCCGCGCCCGCGGCCAGGTACGCCTCGTGCACCCCACGCACCACGTCCGGACGGGTGACGTTGAGGATCTCGTTGCACCCCTCCAGACCGTCGAAGTCGTCGAGGGTCAGGTCCGCAGCCTGCAGCATCGTGCCCATCGCCCCGTCGGTGACGAGGATCCGGTCTGTCAGCGCATCGAGCAACGAGGTCCGCACGCTCTCAGGTTAGTGCGACGTACCGGCCTCGCATCCCCACGTGCGACCCGTTCCCACATTGTGTCGCCGGGATCACCCGCCCGCTTTCGCCTACTATGTGCGCTACACCCGGCCCTTCCGGCCGCCACCGACCGTGGTGGCGGGCCGGGGATCCGGCGCGGCCGACGGGCCGGGTACGGGCGCGGCACGTAGGCTGACTGATGTGAGGGACATCAGCGACACCACCACGCACGGCGGGCGGCCGACCGGGGCCGCCGGCGACGAGCAGGGTGAGGTGACGGCGTGACCGAGTTCGACGGGTTGCCGGTGCTGCGATCCCCGGTGGCCATCGCCGCCTTCGAGGGGTGGAACGACGCCGCCGACGCCTCGACCGCCGCCGTGGAACATCTGGAACAGGTGTGGGAGGCACGGCCGATCACCGAGCTGGATCCGGAGGACTTCTACGACTTCCAGGTCAGCCGGCCCACCATCACGATGGCCGAGGGCGCCACCCGACGGGTCGAGTGGCCGACCACCCGGTTCACCGTGGCCAGCCCGTCCGGCACCGAACGGGACGTGGTGCTGATCCGGGGCATCGAGCCGAGCATGCGGTGGCGCACCTTCTGCGAGCAGGTGCTGGAGATCTGCCACAGCCTGGAGGTCGAGCGGGTGGTCCTGCTCGGCGCGCTCCTGGCCGACGTGCCGTACACCCGGCCGCTGCCGATCAGCGGCAGCGCCTCCGACGCCGACGCCGCCCGCCGCTACCAGCTCACCCCCACCCGCTACGACGGGCCGACCGGCATCGTCGGCGTGCTGCACGACGCCTGCACCCGCGCCGAGGTGGACGCCGTCTCGTTCTGGGTGCACGTGCCGCACTACGCCAACAACCCGCCCTGCCCCAAGGCCACCCTCGCCCTGCTGCACCGGGTCGAGGAGGTCCTCGACCTGCCCGTGCCGATGGCCGACCTGGCCGAGGAGGCCGCCGAGTGGGAGCAGCGGGTCCGCAGCGCCGCCGAGCAGGACGCCGAACTCGGCGAGTACGTCCGTGAGCTGGAGGAACGCGTCGGCGACGCGGGCATCACCCCGTTGACCGGGGACGAGATCGCCCAGGAGTTCGAGAAGTACCTGCGCCGCCGGGGCGGATCCGCCGGCCCGACCGCCGGCTCCTGGTAGCCCTTCCCGCTTCTTCGCGACGCCCCGGACACGGTCCACGTGTCCGGGGCGTCGTGCTGTCGCTGGTGCTTCGTGTCGGGGTGGCGCGGCACGCACCGCGTAGGGCATCCTAGGAACCTAGCTGATAGGGGGTCGGGAATGCAGATCAACCCGGGTGCCGCAGAGTTCCCGCACCGGCAGATCGCCGCGCAGCTCAAGACGCAGATCCGCCGGGGCGACTGGGGGCCGGGCGAGCGACTGCCGTCCATCCCGGCGATCGCCGAGATGTTCGGCGTGGCCAAGCAGACCGTGCAACGCGCCGTCGACCAGCTCCGCGTCGAAGGCATCCTGATCACCAAGCCCGGCTCCGGTACGTACGTCCGCGGCACCCGGCGACGGCTCAACCGGCTCTCCCGAGGCCGCTACGGCGGCTTCCGGGGCTACCACACCGACCTGGCCGCCCGATACCGCCAGCAACTCGTCGCCGTCGGCCGCTCCCCCGCACCGCCCGAGGTCGCCGACGCGTTCGGCGTACCCGACGGCACCGAACTGCTCTGCCGCCGCCACCTGGTCCGCACCGAGGACTCACCGGTCGAGGTGGGTGCCTCCTGGTTCCTGCCCGCCGACACCGCCGGCACCACACTGGAACGCGCCGAGGCGTTCGGCCGCCCGCTCTACCAGGAGGCCGAGGAGGCCACCGGACGCCGGTACGCGACCGCCACCGACACGATCACCGCCCGCCAGCCCAGCCGCGAGGAGGCCGAGACCCTCCAGATCCGGCCGGACACCCCGGTGCTGCACCTGCTGCACGTGGCGTACGACGCGCACCGCAAGCCGATCGAGGTCGCCCAGGCCACCTGGCCCGGCCCGGTCACCACGCTGACCGAGGAGTACCCGATCCCCGCCCCCACCAGCGCCCCCGACCCCGACCCCGGCCTGGTCCTCGGCTGATCACTGGCCCCTCGGCCCGCCCGCCGCTCCTCGGCTGGCCCCTGGTCCTCGGACCGCCCGCCGGAACACACCCGCCAGTCGAGGACACACCCCGCCGACCGGGACACGCACTGCCGACCCGGCCGTCTCGTTGCCCCAAACCCACTCCGTCGACCCGTCCCGTCTCGCCTCGTCGATCATGGACTTGTGGTGGCGGCATAGCGGTCCATACCTGTGCGAAATGACTGCCACGACTCCATGATCGACGGGCCAGACATGGGGACGGGCCAGGCACGGTTGAGGAGGCGTGTCGTGGCTGGCGCCTGGGGGTGGGGGTCAGAGGCGGATGCCGAGGAGGGCGTCCAGGGTGGTGGCGAACAGGGCCGGGGCAGCGGGATCGTCGGCCGCACCGGAAAGGGTGCGGTCGGCCCACTCGTCGGCCAGGCGTACCGCACCCGGGGAGTCGAGGTCGTCGGTGAGGCGGTCGCGTACGCCGGAGAGGAAGGTCTCGCCGGACGGCCCGGCGGGGGCGGCGGCGGCCCGACGCCAGCGGGCCAGCCGGTCCTGGGCGGTGGTCAGCAGATCGTCGGTCCAGGAGCGGTCGGCGCGGTAGTGGCCGGTGAGCAGGGCCAACCGCACGGCCATCGGGTCGACCCGGTCGGCGCGCAGCCGGGAGACGAAGACCAGGTTGCCGCGGGACTTGGACATCTTCTCGCCGTCCAGGCCGATCATGCCGGCGTGCACGTAGTGCTCGGCGAAGGGCAGCGTGCCGGTCAGCCGCTCGGCGTGCGCGGCGGAGCACTCGTGGTGCGGATAGACCAGGTCGTTGCCGCCGCCCTGGACGCCGATGGTGGCGCCGAGCAGGTTCAGCGCGATGACGGTGCACTCGATGTGCCAGCCGGGACGGCCGGGGCCGAGGTCGCCGCCGGGCCAGGAGGGTTCGCCCTCGCGCGCGCCGCGCCACAGCAGCGGGTCCAGCGGGTCGCGTTTGCCGGCCCGGTCCGGGTCGCCGCCGCGCTCGGGGAAGATCTCCAGCATCTCGTCGCGGGACAGGTTGGACTCGTAGCCGAAGCGCGGTGCGGTGGAGACGTCGAAGTAGACGTCGCCGGTGCCGTCCTCGAGGCGGTACGCGGCGCCGTCCTTGAGCAGCAGCAACACCTTCTCGGCGATGTCCGGGATCGACTCGACCGCGCCGACGTAGTGTGCCGGCGGGATGATCCGCAGCGCCTCCATGTCCTCCCGGAACAGCGCCGTCTCCCGCATCGCCAGGACCTTCCAGTCCTCGCCGTCGCGTTCGGCGCGTTCCAGCAGGGGGTCGTCGATGTCGGTGACGTTCTGCACGTACCGCACCTCGTGGCCCGCGTCGCGCCACATCCGCTGCACCAGGTCAAAGGTGATCATGGTGGC
This sequence comes from Micromonospora sp. NPDC003241, assembly GCF_053589795.1. NCBI lineage: Bacteria > Bacillati > Actinomycetota > Actinomycetes > Micromonosporales > Micromonosporaceae > Micromonospora > Micromonospora sp. NPDC003241. The sequence goes on from NZ_JBSFSO010000032.1 coordinate 79,509, forward strand.
GGCGTGCCCCAGGTGG